>CAJTOE010000008.1 GCA_910577805.1 uncultured Oscillospiraceae bacterium
GTACACATTCCGGTGGTCATCAGCGAAAGCGGCTTGACCGATATGGTCTATAACGACTTTTTCATCGGTGAGGACTGCGACGTGACCATCGTAGCGGGCTGCGGCATCCACAACTGCGGGGACCAGACCTCCCAGCACGACGGGCTTCACCGGTTCTTTGTGGGCAAAAACGCAAAGGTCCGCTATGTGGAACGCCATTACGGCGAGGGCGACGGGACTGGCGGACGGGTGATGAACCCGCAGACGGTGATCGAGATGGAAGAGGGCAGCTACATGGAGCTGGAGACCACCCAGATCAAGGGCATCGATTCCACCCTGCGGACCACCAACGCCAAGCTGGGGGACCGGGCTACGCTTATTATCCACGAAAAGCTCATGACCCACGGGGACCAGGAGGCCAAGGCCGATTTCACCGTGGAGCTGGACGGGGAGGACGCTCACGCCAACGTGATTTCCCGGTCCGTGGCCCGCGACCGGTCCAAGCAGATTTTCCTGTCCCGCATCAACGGCAACGGCAAGTGCTACGGCCATTCCGAGTGTGACGCGATCATTATGGACGAAGCGGTGGTGTCCGCCATCCCGGAGGTCACCGCCAACAGCCTGGAGGCCAGTCTGGTCCACGAGGCGGCTATCGGCAAGATTGCCGGAGAACAGCTTATCAAGCTTATGACGCTGGGCCTGACCGAGCAGGAGGCCGAGGAGCAGATCATCAACGGATTTTTGAAATAAACACACAACGCCGCTGAGAAACACATGTTTTTCAGCGGCGTTGTATGCTATTCAGAGCATCCAGTCAATATCCAGCTCTACTTTGGCAAGGGAGACGTCCGGCTTGACCCGCTCCCCGTGAAAATCGCTGCCTCCGGTCACATGCAGGTGGTAGGTCCGGGCCAGCTTCCGGTAAAAAGCCTGCTGTTCCGGCGTGTGCTTTGGATAAAAACACTCGATGGCATCCAGGCCGTACCCGGCCAGCTCCTTCACCAGAGCTTCCAGCTTATCGTCCTCCAGCTTCACCTGATAGGGGTGGGCCAGGGAGACCAGCCCCCCGGCGGCCTTTATAATCTCAATGCAGGTCCGTGCGTCCGGCTTCTGCCGCTCGATGCGCTGGTACTCGTCGGTGTCCAGATAGCGGTCAAAGGCCTCGCGGGTGGTTTGGACGTACCCCCGCCGGACCATGACCTGTGCGAAATGGGGGCGTGCAATAACGTCGCCTCCGGCCAGCTCCTCCACCTCCGCCAGGGAGATGCCCACGCCCTTTTCCCACAAAAAGTCGATCATGCGGTACTTCCGCTCGTCCCGGCCTTGTTTGAGCTGCGTACATAATTGACGCAGGCCCTCCGCCTGGGGGGAGAACCGGTAGCCCAGAATATGCAGGCTCCGGTACTCCTTTGCGCCCAGCTCAACGCCGGGAATCACACGCACCCCCAGTGCCTTGCCCGCCTGGGCCGCTTCCTCCAGGCCGTCCAGGGTGTCGTGGTCGGTGAGGGCCAGCGCTTCAATGCCCCGGTCTCTGGCCAGCCGGACCAGCTCTGAGGGCGTATACTGTCCGTCGGAAGCGGTGCTGTGGGTGTGCAGGTCGGTGATTTGTTTCATGTAAGTCCTCCTCCAAAATAGGTCACCAGAAGGTCCACGCAGGCGTCGTAGGACAAAATGCCCAGCTCCTGGCCGTTGCCCTTGAGAAATGCGTCATATACGTCCTGGGCGGTCGCCTCGGCAGGGGAGGAGCGGGCCGCCCAATAGTCGTGGTTGTCCGCCCAGTCCTGGGACAGCTCCGGGGTAAAGTACGTCTGGACAATCTGCGTCCAAAGCTCCGGCGACGCGGTATACAGGGCGCTGCTCAGCTCCATCAGGCCCATCAAATAGCCCGAATACATGAACACGGTATCCCCGCTGCGCACCGCCGCCGCGATGCCCACAAAATTTGCCTCCAGCTCAGAGGCCACCATCCGCTGGTGGGCCATCTCGTGGGCTATGACCGCCGGGCGCAGGCAGGCGGGCGCGTCGATATTCACGTTGGCCTCGCCGGTGAAGGGGAAATAGACCCCCGTGAAGCCCAGGTCACTTTGCAGCTTCGACCAGAGATACATGGGCTTGGTTTTTACGCTTTTCATGCGCAGGCAGGGAAATTCACGCTCCAGGTTTTGGTAGAGTTCCGGTCCCCGGTCGAAGTAGTCCCGCTGGCTTTCCGCAAAATGCCCCGCCTCGTCCCGCTGGACCTGGCCGGACAGCGCGGCGGCGTTTTGGGCGAAATAGGCCGTGGTCAAGGCCAGCTCTTCTATTGTGTAGGGCTGGGGGGCAAGCCCGCTGCGCTGGGAGAAGCTTTTGGCGTAATAAGCGGCGTTCCACATCCAGTCCAGCCCGCACCACAGCCAGAGCAGAACCGCCAGCCAGGGGATCACGCGGCGCTTGAACTCTTTTTTCCAGAGCGCCCGGAGCGGGTAGAGAAGCAGCCACGCTCCGGCCAGCGTGACCAGAAGCTCCGCCGCTGAGAAGGGGAGGAAGGACCAGAACCGTCCCAGGCACTGTTCCACAGGGGCGATGACGTGGAGAACCCAGACCTCCATCCACGCCTGATTCCCCCGGACCAGATAGAACAGCCCGATCAAAGCCGCCGGGACGGCGAGAGGCAGCAGTGTAAACAGGATAGAGAGTATCATAGGCCTCTCTTTTCTGCGGCGGCGTTCCAGACGGCGCAGGCCAGCAGGCCGCACAGACAGCCGATCACACAGCCCGCCAGCACGTCGCTGGGGTAATGCACCCCCACATACAGCCGGGACAGCCCCATGGCCGCGGCTAAGATTAGCCCGGTGTACTTCATCCAGCGCCGGGGGAGGGTCCTGGCCCAGGCGGCGGCCGCCGCAAAGGCGGAGCAGGTGTGGCCGGAGGGAAAGGAGTTGGGGTCCGGCTCCTGGACCAGGGGGAGAAGCCCCGCCACGTCCAGCCAGGGCCGGGGGCGGGCGACCAGGTGTTTTAGGGTGACGTTGGTGACCAGCAGGCCCAGAAGCATGGCGCACAGGCCGCACAGGCCGGCTTTTCGGGTGGGCTTCCAGACCAGAAGGAGCAGGCAGGCGGCGATCCAGAATAAACCCTTGTCACCCAAATGGGTGTAGAAACAGACCAGGGGGTCCAGCGCACCGCGCAGGACGTTTTGAATCCAGAGCAGGATGGCTCCGTCCAGGGGTTGAAGCAGTGTAAGCATGGCGGTGTGATCCTTTCTGTTGTTTTGATGTAGAGCGGTGTGTGACTGGGGGAAATCGAACATAAGTCTTTTATTTCGGCTTGACGGAACCGGCGCGGCTGAATATAATAACAGTGCGATACTGCTATCTTACCATGTGCCGCCGGTTTGTCAAGCGGCACATGACGCGGGGGAGGGACATCCTTGAAACAGATCATCTGTCTGGCCCAGGACGAGTGGAGCACCACGCCCAGCCGGACCCAGCAGCTTGTAGGCCGGCTGAAGGACGTGCAGGTGCTGTATTTTGTCCCCGCCCGCAGTATGCTGGACCAGTCCTACCGCAAGCGGGGCCGGAGGGTCCGGCCCAACGTCACGGTCTACACCCTGCCCCCGGTGCTGGAGGTCCCGGAGGATATGCGTCCCCTCTTTGCCCTGGAGCAGCGCCGCCTGGCGGGGTACATCGCAAAAGCCGCCGCCTCCCACCGCTTCCGCAGCCCCCTGCTGTGGACCACCTGCCCCGACCAGGTCCACCTGCTGGATAAGCTGAACTATGACGCCCTGGTTTACGACTGCTTCCAGGACTGGAGCTTCCTGCCCCCGGACTGGGAGGGGACCCTGGCCCAGCTGGCCGACGTGGTGTTCGCGGCCTCCCCCGCTCTGGCCGACCGGCTGTCCCCGTGCAGCGGCAACATTGCCGTGCTGCCCTACGGCCATACCTACGCCCTGTTCGCCCAGTGCCCGCCCCCTCCGGCCACCTCCCCGGTGCTGGGCTACGCGGGGACCCTCTGGCCGGACCTGGACCTGTGGCCGGTGTTCTACACCGCCCAGCGCCACCCGGACTGGCGCTTTTTACTCCTGGGACGGCGGGAGCCTACCAAAATCATGGCCAAGCTGAAGCATCTGCCCAACGTGGGCATGACGGGCCGCTTACCCGCACGGGAGGTCCCCCGCTATCTGTCCCAATGCCATGTGCTTCTGGACCTGCGGCGGAAGGAGCAGGCGGAGGACATCCTCTCCCCCCGTCTGTACGAGTACCTGACCACCGGACGGCCCATCGTCTCCATGCTGGAGGAGGACCAGGTGGAGGCCTATCCGGACGTAATCTACGCCGCCCACAGCTTGGAGGAATTTGAGCGGATGTGCGTCAGAGCCATTCAGGAGCCTCCCGGCTGGGCCAGCCAGCGGCGGCGGGAGCACGGCGAAAACGCGGCCTGGAGCCAGCGCAGCGCCCAGGTCTCCCGCATTCTGAACACAGCGGGGCTTCTTTCTAAGAAATAATTGTGAAAGGTGACGAAAATGGTTTCATCTATTGCAAAACGAATGAAAATTGGATAGAATCAAAAGGTAGTACGGACAGAGCGGGCGGCTTTGCCTGGCTCCCTATCTGTTCAAACAATTTGACGGTTCACTAAATTTAGGCTATCTGTCATACCCGCAGATAGCCTGTGTTATTTTCCAGGAGGTTAGAAAGATGAAAAAAGCAGCCGTGATTATGGGCTCGGACAGCGATTGGCCGGTGGTCAAGGGCGCCTGCCAGCAGCTGGAGGCCTTCGGCATCCCCTACGAGGCCCACATTTTAAGCGCCCACCGCACCCCCGCTCAGGCGGCGGAGTTCGCCCGGAGCGCGCGGGCCAACGGCTTTGGCGTGCTGATCTGCGCCGCCGGGATGGCCGCCCATCTGGCGGGAGCCTTCGCGGGCAGCTCCACCCTGCCGGTCATCGGCATCCCCATGAAGGGCGGGGCCATGGACGGCCTGGACGCCCTGCTGGCTACGGTCCAGATGCCCAGCGGCATCCCCGTGGCGACGGTGGCCATCAACGGGGCCAAGAACGCCGCCGTGCTGGCCGCGCAGATTCTGGCGGTGAGCGACGACGCGCTGGCGGACAAGCTGGACGCGGCGCGGGCGGAGATGGCGGCGCAGATCGCCGAAAAAGAGGCCAAGCTCCAGGCGGAGCTTCAGGCCTGAGGAAAGGAGAGCAGAAATGGGCGGTTTTTTTGGCGCGATTTCCCAGGAAAAGGACGTGACCCTGGACCTGTTTTTCGGCGTGGACTACCACTCCCACCTGGGCACCCGCCGGGGCGGCATGGTGCTCTACGACCGGGAGAAGGGCTTTCAGCGGCAGATCCACAGCATTGAAAACACCCCCTTCCGGACCAAGTTTGAAAAAGATCTGGCGGAGTTCCGGGGCTGCTGCGGCATCGGCTGCATCAGCGACACCGACCCTCAGCCCCTTCTGGTGCGCTCCCACTTGGGCCTGTACGCCATCACCACCGTGGGCATCATCAACAACGCGGAGGAGCTGGTGGAGAAATATTTCTCCGACCACGGCCACCAGTTTATGGCAATGAGTTCCGGCAAGGTGAACGCTACTGAGCTGACCGCCGCCATCATCAACCAGAAGGACGACCTGGTCCAGGGCATTTTACACGCCCAGGAGGAGATACGCGGTTCCATGACCCTGCTGATTCTGACCCAGGCGGGGGAGATTATCGCCGCCAGGGACAAAATGGGCCGCCTGCCGGTGCTGGTGGGCAAAAAAGAGGGGGGCTGCTGCGTCTCCTTTGAGTCCTTCGCCTACCATAAGCTGGGCTATGAGAACGCCTACGAGCTGGGGCCGCGGGAGATTGTCCGGGTGACGGCCGGCGGGGTGGAGACCCTGTCCCCGGCGGCGAAGGAAATGAAAATATGCGCTTTTTTGTGGAGCTACTACGGCTACCCCAACTCCAATTACGAGGGCATCAACGTCGAGGTGATGCGCTACCGGAACGGGGAGATCATGGCCCGCGACGACGTGGCCCACGGACACCTGCCCAAGGTGGACTACGTGGCGGGGGTGCCGGACTCCGGTGTGCCCCACGCCATCGGCTACGCCAACCGCAGCGGCAAGTTCTTTGCCCGTCCTTTTGTCAAGTACACCCCCACCTGGCCCCGGTCCTTCATGCCCACGGACCAGAACGTCCGCAATCAGGTGGCAAAGATGAAGCAGATCCCCGTACCGGAGCTGATTGAGGGAAAAAAGCTGCTCTTCGTGGACGACTCCATCGTCCGGGGCACCCAGCTGCGGGAGACGGTGGAATTTTTGTACGAGTCCGGCGCGGAGGAGGTCCATATGCGTTCGGCCTGTCCGCCCATCATGTACAGCTGCAAGTATCTGAACTTTTCCCGCGGGAACTCGGACATGGATTTGCTGGCCCGCCGGACGGTCCAGGAGATCGAGGGCGACGAGGGACAGCAGCATCTGGCGGAGTATGCCGACGCCCGCACCGAGCGGGGACAGTGTATGCTGAAAACCATCTGTGAGAAATTCGGGTTTGACTCCCTGGGCTATCAGTCCCTGGACGGCCTGCTGGAGGCCATCGGCCTGGACCAGAGCCAGGTGTGTACCTACTGCTGGACCGGGGAGGAGTAATTCTGGGGGTCCCCCTCCAGTATCGCACCACCCAACAAATAATCAACAAATAAAAAATCAGGAGGAGATTCACATGCAGAAGCTGGAGCAGATTTACGAGGGCAAAGCCAAAAAGGTGTACAGCACCGAGGACCCCAACCTGGTGATCGTGGACTACAAGGACGACGCTACCGCCTTCAACGGCCTGAAAAAGGGTACGATCGTGGGTAAGGGAGTCATCAACAACCAAATGACCAACCGCCTGATGGCGAAAATGGAAAAGGCCGGTATCCCCACCCATTTTGTGGAGGAGCTATCCGAGCGGGAGACCCTGGTGAAGCGGGTGGAGATCGTCCCTCTGGAGGTCATTATCCGCAATATCTCCGCCGGCTCCTTCGCCAAGCACTACGGCGTGGAAGAGGGCATCGTCTTTGACGCGCCTACCATCGAATTTTCGTACAAAAACGACGACCTGGGCGACCCCCTCATTAACGAGTACCACGCCCTGGCCTTGAAGCTGGCCTCCAAGGAGGAGATCGAGCAAATCAAAAAGTACGCCTTTGCGGTCAACGACGTGCTGAAAGCCTTCTGGAGCGAGTGCGGCGTGACCATCGTGGACTTCAAGCTGGAGTTCGGCCGCACCAGCGACGGGACCATCGTGCTGGCCGACGAGATTTCCCCCGACACCTGCCGCCTGTGGGACAGCAAGACCCACGAAAAGCTGGATAAGGACCGCTTCCGCCGGGACATGGGCGGCGTGGAGGACGCATATTCCGAGATTATGCGCCGCCTGTTGCGCCACGACGCCTGAGCGCAGGAGGACACAGCCATGAAAAATTCCAGTTCCGCGTCCTACGCCGCCGCCGGGGTGGACGTGACCGCCGGGTATGAGGCGGTAAAGCGCATCAAGCCGATGGTGGAATCCACCTACATTCCTGGGGTGATGGGTTCCATCGGCGGCTTTGGCGGACTGTTCGCCCCGGACCTGACGGGGATGAAAAAACCGGTGCTGGTGTCCGGCACCGACGGGGTGGGCACCAAGCTGAAGCTGGCCTTTTTGATGGACAAGCACGACACCGTGGGCATCGACTGCGTGGCTATGTGCGTCAACGACATCGTGTGCGGCGGGGCCGCGCCTCTGTTCTTCCTGGACTATATCGCCTGCGGCAAAAACTACCCGGAGCGCATTGCCCAGATCGTCTCCGGCATCGCCGAGGGGTGCCGTCAGGCGGAATGCGCCCTGGTCGGCGGCGAGACGGCTGAAATGCCCGGCTTCTACCCCCCGGAGGAATACGACCTGGCCGGGTTCTCCGTGGGCATCGTGGACGAGGAAAAGATAATCAACGGGAAAAAGCTGGCCCAGGGGGACGTGCTGATTGGCCTAAAATCCTCCGGGGTACATTCCAACGGCTTTTCCCTGGTCCGAAAGGTCTTTGACGTGGAGCATACGGACCTGAAAGCCCCCCTGGAGGAGCTGGAGGGCAAAAGCCTGGGCGAGACCCTGCTGGCCCCCACGAAAATCTATGTGAAAGCGGTAAAGGCCCTGCTGGCGGTGGGGATTGATATCCATGCGGTGAGCCACATCACCGGCGGCGGATTTTATGAAAATGTCCCCCGGATGATGACCGAGGGACTGACCGCACAGATTTTGCTGGGCTCCTTCCCGGTGCTGCCCATTTTCAAGCTGATTCAGGAGAAGGGCAATATTCCGGAGCGGGATATGTTCAATACCTTCAATATGGGCCTGGGCATGATTCTGGCTATCCCCAAGGACCAGGCGGAACAGGCCCTGACCGCCCTGACCCAGGCGGGAGAAACCGCCTACGCGGTAGGCCGGGTGATCGCCGGGGACGCGGGCGTGGAGCTGGAGCGGCTATGAAACGAATCGCAGTTTTAGTATCCGGCGGCGGGACCAATTTACAGGCCCTGCTGGACACCCCCATCACCGGCGGGGAGATTTCCGCGGTGATCTCCTCCAATCCGAACGCCTACGCCCTGGAGCGGGCCAAAAAAGCCGGGGTGCCCGGCTATGTGCTGGAAAAGAAGGATTTTCCCAACTATACAAAAGCCCTGCTGGAAAAATTGCAGGAGCTTCAGATTGACCTGGTGGTCATGGCGGGGTTTATGACCATTGTGACCAAGGAGCTTTTTGAGGTCTATGAAAACGCCGTCATCAACGTCCATCCGTCGCTGATTCCATCCTTCTGCGGGGCGGGGTGCTACGGCCTGCACGTCCACGAAAAAGCCCTGGCCTACGGGGTGAAGCTGTCCGGGGCGACTGTTCATTTTGTGACGGAGGAGTGCGACGCGGGGCCAATCATCCTGCAAAAGGCCGTAGAGGTCTTGCAGGACGACACCCCGGAAACCCTGCAAAAGCGCATCATGGAGCAGTGCGAATGGAAGCTGCTGCCCCAGGCGGTGGACCTGTTCTGTCAGGACCGGCTGCGGGTAGAGGGGCGGCAGGTCCGGATTTTGGAGGAATGAATTATGCTGGATTTGAACGAGTATTTATGCAAAAATCCCTACCCTGGCCGGGGGATTTTACTGGGACGCTCGGCGGATAACCGGAACGCCGTGATCGCGTATTTTATCATGGGCCGCAGCGAGAACAGCCGCAACCGGGTCTTTGAGGAGACAGACGACGGCATCCGCACAAAAGCCTTTGACGAGAGCAAAATGACCGACCCGTCCCTGATTATCTATCACCCGGTCCGGCTGCTGGACAACGGTTTGCTGGTGGTGACCAACGGCGACCAAACCGACACAATCCGGGACCACGCGGCCCAGGGGCACTGCTACCGCCACGGCCTGCACACCCGTGAGTTTGAGCCGGACGCGCCGAACTACACCCCCCGGATTTCCGGCGTGGTGCGGCCGGACGGGGCCTACAATCTGTCTATTTTGAAGAGCCTGGACGGTGACCCAAGCTGCTGCTGCCGGTACTTTTTCGAGTACGACAAGCCGGCGGCCGGGTCGGGGCATTTTATCCACACGTACCAGGAGAACCGGGACCCGCTGCCCTCCTTTGAGGGGGAGCCGAGACGGGTCGCGGTGACTGCTCCGGATGCAGGGACATTGGCAAACGAGCTTTGGGCGAATCTGAACGAGGAGAACAAGGTCTCGCTGTTTGTGCGGTATGTGGATTTGGAGAGCGGACAGCAGGAGACGGTGATTGTCAATAAGCATGGGTGAGAGTTCCCCTCTCTTGTAAAGTTGTGCAGCCCTTTGGCGTTCACCCTCATCCGTCACCGCCTGCGGCGGTGCCACCTTCCCCCATTAGGGGGAAGGCCGACTCCCCCTGTCAGGGGGAGATGTCGAGCGCAGCGAGACAGAGGGGGTAGGGGACCTGGCCGAAGGCCAGACGGATGAGGGTGAAGCTGAAGGGCTGCTCTACTTTACAAATCAAAGGAGAGACTATGGCGAAATTTTCAGACCGAATTTGTGCGTTACGAAAAGAAAAAAGATGACCCAGCAAAAAATGGCGGACTTTTGCGGGATTCAACTGAGGTCCTATCAGGCTTATGAATATAATAATATTTTTCCGGAAGTACCCCGCCTGCTTCGTTTAGCCGACTACTTCAACGTCAGCCTGGACTATCTCATGGGCCGGTCCGACGTGCGAGACTACCAAAGGAGTGAAGATTATGACCGAACTTGAATTAAAATACGGCTGTAACCCCAACCAAAAGCCCGCCCGTATCTTCATGCAGGAAGGGCCTCTGCCCCTCGCCGTACTCAACGGCAAGCCGGGCTATATCAACTTCATGGACGCCCTCAACTCCTGGCAGCTGGTCCAGCAGTTAAAAAAAGCTACCAGCTTTGCCGCCGCCGCTTCCTTCAAGCACGTCTCTCCTGCCGGCGCGGCCCTGGGCCTGCCCCTGAGCGACGAGGAACGCAAAATATACTTCGCCCCGGAGGGCCATTTGTCCCCCGTGGCCTGCGCCTACATCCGGGCCAGAGGCGCGGACCGGCTGTGTTCCTTCGGGGACTGGGCGGCGCTGTCGGACATCTGCGACGAGGATACCGCCCGCTTCCTGGCCCAGGAGGTCTCCGACGGCGTGATCGCCCCCGGCTACACGGACAAGGCCCTGGAAATCCTGAAAACCAAGCGCAAGGGCGGCTATAACGTCATTCAGATCGACCCGGACTACAAGCCCGCCGCCATCGAGCGCCGGAGCATTTTCGGCATCATGTTCGAGCAGGGCTACAACGACCTGGCCATCCGGGACGAGCTGCTGGAGAACCTGGTGACCAAGAACAAGGACCTGCCCCCGGAGGCCAGAAACGATATGCTCCTGGCCCTTATCACCCTGAAATACACCCAGTCCAACTCCGTGTGCTACGTCAAGGACGGTATGACCATCGGAGTAGGCGCGGGCCAGCAGAGCCGTATCCACTGCACCCGTCTGGCGGGCAGCAAGGCGGATATCTGGTGCCTGCGGCGGCATCCCAAGGTCCTGGCCCTGAAATTCCCCGAAAACGTCCGCCGCCCGGAGCGGGACAACGCCATCGACGAGTTTATCGCCGAAAAGCTCACCCCGGAGGAGAAGCGGGAGTGGATCGCGGAAAACCTCTCCGGCGTGACCCTCGGCTCCGACGCGTTCTTCCCCTTCGGCGACAACGTGGACCGGGCCAGGCAGTCGGGCGTGCAGTATATCGTACAGCCCGGCGGCTCCATCCGGGACGACCAGGTCATTGAGACGGCGGACAAGTACGGTATGGTCATGGCCTTTACTGGGATCAGATTGTTCCATCATTAACGGACAGAGGGGTGCTGAGACGATGAAAGTGCTGGTAGTCGGCGGCGGAGGCCGCGAACACGCGATTTGCTGGAAGCTGTGCCAAAGCCCGAAAATAGCGCAGCTCTACTGTGCCCCCGGCAACGGGGGAATTGCCGGACTTGCCCAGTGCGTCCCCATCCAGGCCACGGACGTGGAGGGGATGGTCCAGTGGGCCAAAGAAAACGCCATGGACTTTGTGATGGTGGCCCCGGACGACCCCCTGGCTCTGGGGATGGTGGACGCGCTGGAGGCGGCGGGCATCCGGGCCTTCGGCCCCCGGAAGAACGCCGCTGTCATTGAGGCCAGCAAGGCGTTCTCCAAGGAGCTGATGCGCAAACACAACATCCCCACCGCAAAATACGAGACGTTTACCGAGCTGGACAAGGCCCTGGCTTATCTCGATACCCAGGGCGCGCCAATTGTGGTCAAGGCCGACGGCCTGGCTCTGGGCAAGGGCGTGGTAGTGGCCCAGACGCTGGAGGAGGCCAAAACCGCCGTCCGGGACATGATGGAGGCCAAAAAGTTTGGCGAGAGCGGGTCCACAGTGGTCATTGAGGAGTGCATGACCGGACCGGAGGTGACCGTGCTGGCCTTCTGCGACGGGGAGCATCTGGCGGTGATGCCCCCCAGCCAGGACCACAAGCGGGCCTATGACCACAACCAAGGCCCCAACACCGGCGGCATGGGCGCGTTTGCCCCCTCTCCTAACTACACCCCGGAGATTGCGGCGGTGTGTATGGAAACGATTTTCCGGCCGACGGTAAAAGCCCTGAAGGAGGAGGGCCGTCCCTTCTGCGGCGTGATTTACTTCGGACTGATGCTCACCCCTCAGGGACCGCGGGTAGTGGAGTACAACGCCCGCTTCGGGGACCCGGAGACCCAGGCGGTGCTGTCCCTGCTGGACAGCGATTTGCTGGAAATTTTTGAGGCCTGCGTCAACGGTACTCTGGACCAGGTGGACATCGAATGGAAGGACGCCGCCGCCTGCTGTCTGGTGCTGGCCTCCGGGGGCTACCCGGTGAACTATCAGAGCGGCTTCCCCATCACCGGCCTGGAGGAGGCCGGGAAAAAGGCCGTGGTATTTCACGCGGGCACCAAGCGCCTGGAGGACGGCAGTCTGGTCACCGCCGGGGGCCGGGTCCTGGGGGTCACCGCCGTGGGGGACACCCTGGCCCAGGCCGTGGCGGCCAGCTACGAGGCCGCAAAGCCCATTCAGTTTGACCACATGCACTATCGCACCGACATTGGGAGGGATGGAGCGTGCGCCTGTCGGAACGCGTAAAAAACCCGATCTGGCAGCTCTGGCTGCTGGTGAAATGGACGCTGTACTCCTGCGGCGCGGGGGGGCTGGTAGGGCTGGTGGCCGTGGCCTTCCACTACAGCATCGCCTACGGCACCCAGTTACGCGCCGAACATCCCAGAATGATCTGGCTGCTGCCCTCGGCGGGCGTCACCATTGTCATGCTCTATCGCATCTGCAAAATGGAAAAGGACCGGGGCACCAACTTCGTGCTGGTGGCGGTCCGGGAGGCGGAGCCGATGAAGCTGCGCACCGCCCCTCTGATTTTCGTATCTACCATCATCACCCATGTGGCGGGAGGCTCCGCCGGCCGGGAGGGAGCCGCCCTCCAGCTGGGCGGCTCCCTGGCGGCCGCGGTGGGCCGGAGTATCCGCCTGGACGAGAGCGACAGCCGGGTGATGGTCATGTGCGGCATGTCCGCTGCTTTCTCCGCTTTGTTCGGGACCCCCATTACCGCCGCCATGTTCGCCATGGAGGTGGTGAGCGTGGGGCGGCTGTACTATGCGGCCTTTGTGCCCTGCGTCGCCGCCTCTCTGGCGGGATTTCAGGTGGCCCAGCTGTGCGGCGTCCACCCCCATACTTACCCCGTGACGGGGGTTGCCGCGCTGACCCCCACCGCAATGCTCCAGGTGATCCTGCTGGGGGGGTTATGCGCGGTTTTGTCCATTTTCTTCTGCCAGGTCATGCACACGGCCCCCAAGCTCTATGGAAAGATCAACAGTACATTGCTGCGGGCCATTTTAGGCGGAATGCTGGTGCTGGCCCTGACTCTGCTGGTGGGGAACCAGGACTACAACGGCGCGGGGGACCCGGTCATCCGCCGGATGCTGCTGGGAGAGACCATCCCGGAGGCGTTTTTGCTCAAAATCCTGTTTACCGCGCTCACTTTGGGAGCGGGCTTCCGGGGCGGCGAGATCGTCCCGGTGCTGTTCACCGGCTGCGCCCTGGGCACCACGGTAGGACCCCTGCTGGGGCTGTCCCACTCCTTCGCCGGAGCCTTGGGGATGGCGGCGGTGTTCTGCGGGGCGACCAACTGTCCCCTCAGCTCCATTTTCCTGGCCTACGAGCTGTTCGGCGGGGAGGGCCTGCCCCTGTACGCGCTGTGCTGCGGGGTGTCCTACATGCTGTCGGGCTACTATGGGCTGTACAGTGAGCAGAGGATCATCTACTCCAAATTCCGGACCGAATGGGTGGACCGGAAGGCGGGAAGCTGACCGGACTGACCCGCGTTCTGTATACGGACCCAAAAACTTTAAGAAAATTTAAGATTTTTCCCGCTTGGAATTTAAAGCGTCTGTGCTATGATTAGAAAAAATCTTGAAGGAGGTTTGGGGGATGTATACGATTTTGGTCTGCGACGACGATCCGGATATCGTCTCCGCCCTGGAAATTTACCTGGGCAGCGAGGGGTACAAAACGGTCGCCGCCTACAACGGAAAGGAAGCTTTACGCATTGCCGCGGAACAGGAGATACACCTGATCTTAATGGACATCATGATGCCGGAGCTGGACGGGATGCGGGCCACGTCCAAGCTGCGGGAGGGGAGCAATGTCCCCATTATCCTGCTGACCGCCAAGAGCGAGGACTCGGACAAGATACTGGGCCTGAACATCGGGGCGGACGACTATATCACAAAGCCCTTCAACCCCCTGGAGGTCATCGCGCGGGTAAAATCCCAGCTCCGGCGGTACACCTCCCTGGGGGGCGCGGGGGGCGCGGCAGGGGGCGGGAGCGTCCTCAGCGCGGGGCCGATCTCCATGGACGACGGGGCCAAGGTGGTCACCGTGGATGGGGAGCCGGTCTCCCTCACCCCCCTGGAGTACAACATTTTAAAGCTTCTGCTCTCCAACCCCGGCCAGGTGTTTTCCTCGGCCCAGATCTATGAGCATGTGTGGAACGACCCGGTGTACGGCTCGGAAAATACAGTGGCCGTCCACATCCGCCACCTGCGGGAGAAGATCGAGATTAACCCCGCCGAGCCCCGGTATCTGAAAGTGGTCTGGGGCCTGGGGTACAAGATCGAAAAGGGGGCGGTCTGAGTGAGAAAGCTGCAATGCAGCCGTATCGCAAAGGCCTGCGCCATCGTGCTTCTGCTGGCCTGCTCCTACGCGGCGGGGCTGTTTGGACTGTACGCCCTGCAATATACAGACAGCGTCTTTTCCGACAACTGGAAGAACACCGGAGCGGTCTGGAAGGCACTGCAGGAGCGCATCTTTGAGATCGAGGAGGGCGTAAATATCTATGTCAATCTGCTGGAGAGGAAGCAGCTGGAGAAGACGGGCGGCGGCGGTATCGGCAATCAGGAGGACATGGCGTACCTTCAGGAACGGTTGGATGACATGCAGGAGCGGTTCAGCCGGGAAAATACGTGGTTCCGCTTCCGGCTCACCAACGACGACGGCACCCGGCTCCTGGACACCAATCTGGTGGAGGGGGAATCCTTTCTGCGGCTGGTGAAGGGGGCGCATACCAAGACCTTTACAGCCGGTACAGCCGAGCTGTGGGGAGGAGCTGCCACAGACAATCCGGAAAATCCGGGGGAGCAAAGCTATGGGTTCGTACTGCAATACGGCCTGCCGGATGAGGTTTCGGAGGAAGTCCCCGACGAGTTTTATGCCGCCTTCGTGAATTACGACATCGGAAAGCACGAGTTTGACGTGTGCCTGACCGGCTTTCTGAATCTGGGGGCCGTCGCGTTTCTGGCGATGCTGTATCTCCTGTGGGCCTGCGGCCACAAGCCGGGGGATGAGGATATCGTCCTCACCTGGCAGGAGAAGATTTTTTTGGATTTCTATCTGTTCGGTATGTTCTGGGCGGCGTTTTTCCTGTGCGCCTGCGTGGTGTTTTTGGGGGAAAGCATCGTCCGGAACTACAATCCGGAGCTGACGGACTTCCTCCAGGTGGGCCTGGGGGTGAGCTGCGCGGCTCTGGCGGGCGTGATTACCCTGTCCCTGCGGACCACAATCGTTCGGATAAAGGCCAAGGCCCTGATCCGGACCACTCTGCTGTGCAGAGTGGTCCGCTGGACGGTCAGGACCGTCCAGCGGACTGTCTATGAGTACGTTCGGAACCTGCCCTTTATCTGGCGGGTGCTGGCGGCCTTTGGGGTCTATATCCTCTTTACGTTCTTCGTCCTGGAGACCTGGGAGGGGATCACGGCCTTTTTGTGGCTCCTGGTAAACGTTGTGGTTTTCCTGTGGCTGGGCTGGTGGGCCATCGGCCTGCACCGCCTCCGGGAGGGGACGCGGGCGATTACCTCCGGTGATTTGGACCACAAAATTGACACCAAGTATATGCCTCTGGACTTACGGGTCCACGCGGAGGATTTGAATAATATTTCCGTGGGGATGCACAGCGCGGTGGAGGAGCAGATGAAAAGCGAGCGCTTCAAGGCTGAGCTGATTACCAATGTGTCTCACGACCTGAAAACGCCCCTGACGTCGATTATCAACTATGTCAATCTGCTGAAAACCACAGAGCAGACCGACCCCAAGGCGGTGGAATATATCGAGGTGCTGGACCGGAAGTCCCTGCGGCTGAAAAAGCTGACGGAGGACCTGGTGGAGGCCAGCAAGGCGTCTACGGGGGTGCTGTCGGTGAACCGGGAGAAAATCGGCATGTGCCAGCTTCTGGACCAGGCCTTGGGCGAGTACGGCGAGAAGCTGGAGGCCCGGCAGCTCAGTGTGATCCGGACCATTCCGGAGGAGGAGGTCTACGTCTACGCCGACGGGCGGCACCTGTGGCGGGTCATCGACAATCTGCTGGCCAACTGCGCCAAGTATGCCATGGAGGGCACCCGCGTCTATGTGGAGGTCTCACGGGGCCAGGGCCGGGGGACGTTCCAGGTGAAGAACATCTCCAAGGAACCGCTGAACGTACCGGCGGAGCAGCTGATGGAGCGCTTTGTGCGGGGGGACTCCTCCCGCAGCACCGAGGGGTCCGGACTGGGGCTGTCCATCGCCCGGAGCCTGACCGAGCTCCAGGCGGGGATTTTTGAGCTGGCTGTGGACGGAGATTTATTCAAGGCGGAGGTGACGCTTCCCCAGTACGGCGGGTGAGTGTTTCCGAGAAAGGATGTTCTTATGGAACCCCTTGTGTATCAAAATCTGGAAACTATTTGGGATTATATGCACCTGCGCATGGAGCTGCGTCCGGCGGACTGCATCGTAGGTTTTGGCAACTACAATACGGCCATTGCGGTCCGGGCGGCGGAGTTGTACCACCAAAAGCTGGCGCCGAAGATTCTCTTTTCCGGCGGGCTGGGGCGCAACACCGACGGTCGCTGGTCCAGCAGTGAAGCGGCGCGGTTCGCGGAGCTGGCGGTGCGGGAGGGGGTGCCCCAGGAGGATATCATTCTGGAGGACCGGTCCGCCAACACGGCGGAAAATATCCTGTTTACGCAAAAAAAGCTCCAGGCGCTGGGCATGAATGTCCGGACGGTTTTAGGGGTCCACCAGCCCTTCATGGAGCGGCGGATTTACGCGGCCCTGAAAGTCTATTGGCCGGAGCTGGACGCGGTCATTACCTCCCCCCGCACGTCCATTGAGGAGTATATCCAGGCAGCCGCCCGGCAGGGCTTGGACGAAAAGACGGCGGTGGAGGTCATTGTGGGCGATTTCCAGCGCATCGACGTGTACGCGCAAAAGGGCTATCAAATTCCGCAGCACGTCCCGGAGGAGGCCCAGCGGGCGTTTGAAGCGCTGGTGGAGCTGGGCTACGACGGGCAGCTGGTATAGCTCAATCCGACAAACGCGTTTCTTCATAAAAAACACGCTGTCCGTTTGATAGGACAGCGTGTTTTTTTACGCAGGTTCGGTTTCCGGCTCCGGCGCGGGGGACAGGCCCATGACAGATATCTCGTAGGCCACCCGCTCCTGGGTCCCCTCCGGCAGGACCTTGGTATATGTACGGCTCTGGAGCCGTCCCTCCAGCCGCAGGCGTCCGCCCACCTCCATCTGGCCGCACTGGTGGGCCAGACTGCCCCAGGCGATACAGGGCAGATAGTCCGCCCGGCCGTACCGGCGGTTGACCGCCAGTATCATGTCGCAGATCACCCGCCCCAGAGGCGTGGACCGCAGGCTGGGAGGCTTACAGATGGTGCCCGCCAGGGTCAGGTGGTTTTCATCCTCCTCCAGGCCGGAGTCCGGTAAAAATTCCCGCACATAGACGGTGATGACCAGCCGGCTTCCCACGCCGGACTTGTTGTTGTACGAGCGCACCTGGCCCATCAGGGCCGTCCGGTCCCCTGGGGCCAGGGGATGGCGCTCCAGCATGGGGGCGGAGGCCACTATGTTGATGCGGTCCTCCGCGCCAGACAGGCGCAGCACGGTCAGAGGGAAGAGATAGTAGTCTACGCCGTGGTTGCTGTGGGAGAACTGGGGAGGCGCGGCGACCCGGCCCCGGAGCAGGATTTTGTTTTCATTCCATTCGGTCTGCATAGCGATACAACACCCCTATCGTTTGTTGCTCCAGTATATGCGGGGAAGCAAAGGGGTATGTCCGCAAATTTTATTTTGCGTAGTTGTCAAAATAGCCCTGGATCAGGATAATGGGAGTGCCCTTGTCGCCGCTGCCGCTGGTCAGGTCGCACAGACTGCCGATCAGGTCGGTGAGCTGGCGGGGGGTAGTGCCCTGGCTGGCCATGCTGCCCTTCAGACTGCCGCTCTTTTGGGAGATGCTCTCCCGGACCGCGTTGGTCAGGGCCTCGCCGGACAGGTCGGCAAAGTCGTTGTCCGCCAGATATTTCAGCTTCAGCTCGTTGGGCTGGCCCTCCAGGCCGCTGGTGTAAGCGGGGCTGACCACCGGGTCCGCCAGCTCCCAGATTTTCCCGACAGGGTCCTTAAAGGCACCGTCGCCGTAAATCATGGCCTCCAGGCGCTTGCCGGTGGCCTCGCACAGCCGCTGCTGGAGCTTGTCCACAAACGCCTGGCAGTCCCTGGGGAAGAGCTTGACAGTCTCCTCCGTGGCCTTATTGGAGCCAAGCAGGCCGAACTGCTCGTTGCAGCCGGAGCCGTCCACCGGGGCGGTCATCAGGTCACTGAGCAGCAGGACTTTTTCCGCGCCCGCCTTTTGCAGCCGCTGCTGGGAACGGAAGCGGGTGTGGATGTCACAGCACAGCACGTGCTTGGTGTATTGCAGAACGGTGCGCACGTCGTTGGAGAACAGGAACTCCACCTCGCAGCCCTGCTCCTGGAAGAGGTTTTTATAGTATTCCACGTAATCCACGCCGGTGAAGGGGTGCTTTTCGTAGCCGAATAACTCCCGGTAGCGCTTCTCGTCCAGCACGTCGCTCCAGGGGTTGACTCCCTTTTCGTCCAAAAGGTCCTCGTCAAACAGGTGGTTGCCCACCTCGTCAGCGGGGTAGCTGAACTGGATATAGGCCTTTTTGAAGGCCTTGGCCACGCCCTTGAGACAGATGGCGATACGATTGCGGCTCAGGATGGGGAAGGTCAGGCCGACCGTATCCACGCCGAATTTGGTCCGGCAGTCCTGGGCGATGGCGTCGATGGAGGCGTAGTTGCCCTGGGCGCGGGCCACCACGGCCTCGGTGACGGCCACGATATCCCGGTCCTGGAAGGTAAGTGATTGCTCCGCCTGACAGGCCAGGATCGCGTCCGTGACGATCTGGACCAGGTCGTCGCCCTGGCGGATGACGGGGCAGCGTACGCCGCGGGAAACAGTACCCACAGTTCTCATAATTGCATAACTCCCTGCTTTATAGCGTTTATCGGGGTAAAACCCTCTCTATTATACGCGCCGGACGGGGGATTGTAAATCATTTTTTTCCAGGGCGGGGGTTTTTGGTTGGAGGTGCGCTTCAGACTTGCCACCTTCCCCCGCCAGGGGGGAAGGTGGATGGCCGGAGGCCAGACGGATGAGGGGGAAAGAACGCCCCCCCAATCAAAAAAAGCCCCTTTCGGGGCACGCTCCATATGGAACATACCCCGAAGAGGGCTGTTGGCTTCTCTCTCTGTTCTGCCGGAAAGCTGCTAAAGTGCGTTAAAAATCCCTGGCCGCGTTCTGGATGCCGTCGCCCAGGTCACGGGCGGCGTTCTTGGTGTCGTTCCAAAAATCCCGCATCCCGTCCCGCAGGCCGTCGTCCATCCGGTCAAGCTCCCGGTTCAGGTCCCAGCCGTTGTTGGGCGCTACCCGGCCATCGGAGTAGGCAGTATACCGCCCGTCCTGGATAAAGTCCTGATAGCGTCCGTCCCGGCGGTTGTAGCTGGTCCGGCCGGCGGAGTAGCTGGTCCCGGCCGGGCCGGCAGAGCCGGCGGCGGAACCAATCGTGCCGGTGGAGCCGGCGGTGCCGTTGCTTCCATAGTGCTGATCCGCGTTCATGTCCGTGTCTCTGGCTCCGCAGGCGGTCAGACTGACCGCCAGAGCCGCCGCCACGGGCAAAATGATCCAATTCCTTCGCATCTCAAATCTTCCTCCCGCGCTTGCTTGGAGGTTCCATCCGGGAGTTAGTATATGAAAAACCGCACAAAGCATAGGATGTATTTTTTGGAAATTTTAATCGGGCGCGTCCTCTTCTCCGGCCCCGGCCTCCAGCACCCAGGCACAGCCCTTCAAGGCCTGCCGCCGCTGCTGCCAGTCGGGCATGAGGGCGGTCATTTGGGCGTAAAAGCCCGGCCCGTGGTCGTGGTGGAGAAAATGCACCAGCTCGTGGAGGGCCACATAATCCCGCAAAAACTCCGGGCAGCGGGCCAGGGCGGTGTTCAGGGTGATGTAACCCTGCCGCCAGTGGCAGTTGCCCCACTGGCTCTTCATCCGGCGGAGTTTTATTTGGGGGAAGCGAACGCCTAGACCCTCCACCTGGGGGTACATCCGCAGGACCGCATCCGCCAGACAGGTCCTGCACACCTCCCGGCTGGGCATGGGGTCCAGGTCCTGCCGGTCTGCGTCCCGCCGGGCCTGGACCCGGAAAATCCAATCGGCCTTATCCCGGATAAACTGGTCGGCCCGCTCCGGGGGGACCCGAAGCGGGACCGATACGACGATCTGATTTTCCCGGCCAATGCGCAGGTTCAGATTCTTGATTTTTTTTTGCACGAAAAAGTAGGAGACAACGCCCTGGGGCGTCTGGACCTGACGAAGCTGCTCCATAACAGGGTCAGATGCCCCGGTTGAGGGTCTTTCGCAGCCGGATTTTTCCCGCAAGCGCCTGGTCCAGCAGGTCCAGGAATTTCTGACGGTCCTCCGGCAGGCCGCCCTTCAGGGGCAGATAGTTGGAGGCGTGGTTGCTGGTGAAGTGCAGCGGGTCCACGTCCAGGTGCTCCAGAAGGACCTGGCACTCCTCCAGGATGTGGTCCGGGGTGCAGACCTTGAACCGGCCCGCCAGCACGTCGTCGCCCAGGGGGGTGTCCTTGGCGGGGGCGAAGGTCATAGCGGACAGGTGCCGGGGCTTCATGGCGTTTATCATGCTTGCGGTGGAGAGGATGTGTTCCTCCCAGTCGCCGTCCTGGCCGGTGAGGCCCATAATGACGATAGCCCACAGGTCGATGCCGGCTTCCACAAGCCGCTGGCCCGCCTCCAGCATTTGCTGGGCGTTCACACCCTTGTGGATGGCGGACAGCACCGCGTCACTGCCGCTCTCCACCCCCAGATAGGCCCGGTTCAGCCCCGCCTGCCGCAGGGCCTTCAGCTCGTCCACGGACTTGGCCAGGGTGCTTCTGGGACCGGCGTAGGTGGTGACCTTTTGCAGGTTGGGGAAGGTCTGATAGAGTTTTTCCAGGATTTTCAAAAGCTCGTCTGTGGGGATAATAGTTGCGTCGCCGTCCATGAGGAACACGCGCTCCAGGCCGGGGCCGAAGTGGTCCAGAGCCATGTCGATGTCCTCCAGAATCTCTTCTGTGGGACGTATCCTGAATTTTTTGCTCTTGTACATGGCGCAGAAGGTACATTTATTATGGGAACAGCCAATGGTACACTGGAGCAGGTAGCTTTTCCATTCGCCCGGCGGGCGGTAGAGCAGGTCGCTGTCGTAACGCATAGGGACACCTCATTTTACGATATTTTTGGATTTATTAGGATGACTGAGTTGTGCGGGATTACACCCTCATCCGTCACCGCCGCAGGCCAGACGGATGAGGGTGAAAAGCTTACAGTCACCTCAACCTTACAAATTACACTTCTCTAATCCCGAACCAGCTCCGCGCAAACCTGACACAACGCCTCCATGTCCGAAGCTGTGCCAATGGAAATGCGCAGATGATCCTGGATACGCTCCGGCTTGTCGAAACGCCGCACTAAAATGCCCCGGTCCCGCAAGCCTTGCTGTAACTCTTTCCCGGATTTTTCCGGATGGCGGGCAAAGATGAAATTCGCGCTGGAGTCGTGGACCAGAAAGCCCAGCTCCCGCAGAGCTTTGGTGGTCTTTTCCCGCGTCTGCATGATTTTCTCCCGCGTCTCCTCAAAGTATTCCTTGTCCCGGATGGCCGCTTCTCCCGCCGCCAGTGCGAGCCGGTCCAGGGGGTAGGAGTTGAACGAGTTTTTTACGCAGTTGATGCCCGCAATCAAACCGGCATTGCCCAGCGCGTAGCCCACCCGCATCCCCGCCAGGGAGCGGTCCTTGGACATGGTCCGCACCACCACCAGATTGGGGAACTCCTCAATCAGCGGCACCGCCGACTGTGCCCCGAACTCGGCGTAGGCCTCGTCCACCAGGACCGGGACCTCCCGGTTGGCCTCCAGAATGCGGCGGATTTCCGCCAGGGGCAGAGCCTGGCCTGTGGGGGCGTTGGGGTTGCAGACCACCACACCGCCGTTTCCGCCCAAAAGCTTCTCCACGGGCAGGGAGAAATCCTCATTCAGGGGGATTTGCTGGTAATCCAGGCCGAACAGCTCCGTGTACACGGGGTAGAAGCTGTAGGTGATGTCGGGGAAAACCACGGTCCTGCCGGGGCTGAACAGGGCGTAAAAGCACAGGCCCAGCACCTCGTCGGAGCCGTTGCCGCAGAAAATCTGCTCCGGCGTCAGGCCGTAGTACTCCGCCAAGGCCCCGCGCAAGCTCTGCGCCTCCGGGTCCGGGTAGAGCCGCAGCGCATCCCCGGCGGCTTCCTGAATGGCCTGCAGCACCTTGGGGGAGGGCGGATAGGGGTTCTCGTTGGTGTTCAGCTTGATGAATACCCGGTCCTTGGGCTGTTCGCCGGGGGTGTAGGGCACCAGGCTTTGAATGCGGGAACTCCAGAATTTCTTGTTCATGTTAAAACCCTCTTTATTTTTTGGAAACATCCACCGGCACACCGTCCCGAAAGACCTTCCGTATATTTTTTTCCGCCTTGCTCCGGGGGAGCATCACCTCATGCCCGCACCCCTGGCAGCGAAGCTTGAAGTCCATCCCCACCCGCAGCACAGTCCACTCACTGCTGCCGCAGGGGTGGTTCTTTTTCATTTTCAGTACGTCGCCGACGTGGATGTCCATAAAGCGCCTCCTCCCAGTTTTCTACCATTATAATTCAGCCTGACCTTTCTGTCAATCACCGCCGTTGGCCTGCATATAGTGGAGAAACGGAAAAAAGCGAGGGAATGGACTATGTCTGATATTTTTCTGCCGGAGGGCCGGCTTTTGAACACACCGGAAAACTGCCGTCAGTGCGCCAGCGCGGCGGGCCTGCACCGGGCGATGAAGCGCCAGACGATTCTGGAGGGGACCGCGCTGATGGCCAAGCCGGACCTGACTTTACGGGTGGCGGTGGGTCCGTACATAGGGGAGATACCCAGAGAGGAGACGGCGGAGGGCATCGCCGGGGGATATACCCGCGATATCGCGGTGCTGTCACGGGTGGGAAAGCCCGTCTGCTTTGTAGTGGAGCGCCTGGAGGAGCGGGACGGGGCGCTGCTGCCCATTCTGTCCCGGCGGAAGGTCCAGGAGCGGGCCAGGGCCTGGCTGGAGGAGCTGCCCCCCGGTACGGTCCTGCCGGTGACGGTGACCCATCTGGAGCCCTTCGGGGCGTTCGTGGATGCGGGCTGCGGGGTAAGCTCGCTGATCTGCGTGGAGCGTATCTCCATTTCCCGGATTCCCCACCCCAGCCAGCGCTTCCAGGTGGGGGATGAGATCTACGCGGTGGTGCTGGAGCAGGACCGGGCCAACCGCCGCCTGCGGCTGACCCACCGGGAGCTTTTGGGCACCTGGTCGGAAAACGCCCAAAGCTTTTCTGCGGGAATGACCGTGCCGGGGATTGCCCGGAGCGTGCTGGACTATGGGATATTTGTGGAGCTGACCCCCAATCTGTCCGGGCTGGCGGAGGTGAAGGAGGGCATTTCGGAAGGGGACCGGGTGTCGGTGTTCGTCAAGGCGGTGCTGCCTCAGCGGATGAAGTGCAAGCTGCTGGTGATCGACAAGCTGCCGCCCGCGCCGCCTCTGCCCTGCCGGTACTTCCTGCCCGCCGGCGGGCGTATGGACCGGTGGGATTACGCCCCGGCGGAGACCTGCCGTCCGGCGGCCCAGACGATTTTTGAGGACGTGGGCCAATGAGGGAGGTCCGCTGGCTGGAGGAGCAGAAAACCCTGACCCTGACGGGAGAATCGGTCCTGGAGTGCCGGTACGCCTGGCCGGAGACGGGGCAGAAGAAGCTGGACAGGTACTACCGGCGTTTAAAGGGCCAGTGGCAGCGGCGGTGGGAGCGGGAGCTTTACTGGGACGCGTGCCTGGACCTGGCGGGGAAGCGGGAGCGGTCCCGGCCCTTCACCCCCTGGACGGCCACGCTGCTGGGGGAGACGACCTTTCAGAATGAAGAGCTTCTGTCCCTGTTCCTGGAGGCCAGGGAGCGTCGGGGGGACAGCCGGACGCTCTATGGGCGGTCCGGGGACATCTGGGAGGTCAGGACCGGCGCGCCGGTGGGTATCCCCTGGCGGGCGCGGAAAAAGATTTGCAGGACGTTGGAGCGGCGGGAGGAGGGGGTGCTGGACGACGGCTACATCCAGAAAACGGACCGGCTGTTTTCGGTCCGAAACGTCTGTCTGCGCCCGGAGGGGCTGGAGGTCTGGTATCCGCAATGCACCATCGCTCCGGCGGCGGAGGGCCTGCCCACTTTTTTGTCGAAAGAGGTTGATTTCCTGGAACGAATGTGCTATACTATAGGAGATACAGAAACAACGTGAGGTGTCCATATGAAAAAAAGACATAGAAGGCCGGATAACCGAAAGCTGTTTGCGTTGATTTTGATTTTGCTCCTGCTTTTGGCGGTCATGGCCTACCAGAGCCAGGCTCAGTCCCAGCCCGTCTCCCTCCCGGTGCCGGACGGCTCCCAATTTTCGGTCCACTTCATCGACGTGGGCCAGGCGGACAGCGCATTGGTCCAGTGCGACGGGGAGTACATGCTGATTGACGGCGGCAACGTGGCCGACAGCAGCCTTGTGGTGTCCTATCTGAGGAGCGCAGGGGTCGATGAGCTGGAGTATGTGGTCTGCACCCACGCCCATGAGGACCATGTGGGCGGGCTGTCCGGACCGCTGAACGCCTTTCCGGTGGAGACGGTCTATGCCCCGGTGACGGAGTACGAGAGCCGGGCGTTTACCAATTTTTCCAATTACGCCCAGCCATACGGCGGCATTCAAATACCCCAGGCCGGGGACAGCTTTATGCTGGGGGCGGCCAAGGTGGAGGTTTTGGGTCCCTTGAAGGAGTACGAGGAGACCAACGACACCTCTATTGTCCTGAAGGTGACCTACGGCTCCACCAGCTTCCTGTTCACCGGGGATATGGAGGAGGCCGCAGAACACGACCTGATGGACGCCAGGACGGACCTGTCCGCCACCGTCCTCAAGGCGGGGCACCACGGAAGCATTACGTCCAGCAGCTATGTGTTCCTGCGGGAGGTCATGCCAAAATACGTGGTGATTTCCGTGGGGGAGGACAACTCTTACGGCCATCCGTCAGAGGAGGTATTGAGCCGCTACCGCGACGTGAAAGCGGAGGTCTACCGCACGGACATGCAGGGGAATATCCTGGCGGTCAGCGACGGGGAGACGGTGACCTTCACCAGCCAGAGCAAGCCCCAGTGGCCCACCAACCCCACGGAAGGCCAGCAGCCCAGCCAGCAGATCGACAAACCGGCTTATATCGGCAACTCCGGCACCATGAAGTTCCACAAGCCCGACTGTGCGTCGGCTAAGGATATGGCGAAGGAGAACCGGGTGGAGTTCTTCAGCCGGCAGGAGGCCTCGGCCCAAGGGTATGAGCCTTGCGGGCGGTGTAAGCCGTAAGGGAAGCGGCCGCTGCCGGTGTCCATGAAAAAAGCGCAGCGCCCTCTGGAAGAAAGCTTTCCAGAGGGCGCTTTTTCTGTAGGATGGGAAAAACCGCTCTTTTCGAGAGAAAAGAGCGGTTTTTATGGTGGACGATACAGGACTTGAACCTGTGACCTCCCGCACGTCAAGCGGATGCTCTACCAGCTGAGCTAATCGTCCGGACAACGATGCTATTATACCTGCTTCCTGCGGTTTTGTCAACTCTTTTTTTCTAGTTTTTTCTGCAAGTCCAACCAGATCAATAACATGCTGGATTACACGGAGATCGTGGAGGGCACGTTGACCCCTGCCAAGAAAGAATATTTGATTACTTCGGTCCTGAACGACGTGATCACCATGACCGCCCTGCAAAGCAACCGCCAGCACCTGGAGCTGGTGTTCAACATCGACCCGAAGGTGCCCGCGGGGCTGATCGGCGACTCGGAGAAAATTTCCCACGTGCTGAAAATCTTGGTGGAGAACTCGATTAAATTCACCGAGGAGGGCGGCGTCAATGTGCGCATCGGGTTCCGCCGGGAGGAGTACGGCGTCAATCTGATCGTGGACATCCGGGACACCGGCATCGGCATGACCGACTCCCAGCTGACGCAGATGTACGACGTTTTTTACCAGGCGGACTCCGGAAGCAGCCGCCTGGCGGGGGGGCTGGGACTGGGCCTGCCCATCGCCCGCGGCCTGCTCAACGCCATGGGCGGCTTCATCCACTTCGACAGCCAAGGCCAGCAGGGCCTTCTGGCCCACATCGCCATCCCCCAGGGGGTCTCCGACGACCAGCCCTGCATCGTACTCAACCACCCGGAGCGGTTCTGCATCGCCTGCTATTTCAAGCCGGAGAAGTACAGCTGCGACGAGGTCCGGGGCTACTATGACGGCCTGATCATGAACCTAGTGGAGGGTCTGAGCGTCAAGGGCTATCAGGTCCATAACTTTGAGGGCCTGCTCAAATTGCAGCGCAGTCAAACGCTGACCCATGTGTTCATCGCCCAGGGAGAGTATCAGGAGAACCCAGACTACTACGAAAAGCTGGCGGGCACCCTCCGGGTTGTGGTAATCGCGGAACGAGAGTTCACCCTGCCCGGCAAAAGCCGTCTGCTCATCATACATAAGCCCTTTTCCGCCCTCTCTGTGGCCAACCTGCTCAACGGGGAGCTGGGGGAGCGGGGCTTCGCGGAGGACCAGGCCGCGGGCCGGAAGCCCTTTACCTGCGTGGGCATCCAGGCTTTGGCAGTAGACGACGAGGAAATGAACCTGGTGGTAGCCAAGGGCGTTCTGGGGAGCTACGGCATTCAGGTTGATACCTGCCTGAGCGGCAAGGAAGCCGTGGCCCAGTGCAGCCGCAACGCCTATGACATCGTCTTTTTGGACCACATGATGCCGGGCGTGGACGGCGTGGAGACCTTGAAGCGCATCCGGGAGCTGCGCGGCGGCATATACCAGGACCTGCCGGTGATCGCGCTGACCGCCAATACCGTCAGCGGTGCGCGGGAAATGTTCCGCAGCGAGGGGTTTACCGAATTTGTCCCCAAGCCCATCGAGCGCACCGTGCTGGAACGCGTACTGCGTAAGGTGCTGCCCAAGGACAGTATCCAGTACAGCACCCAGACCAATGAGAACGCCGGCGCTGCGCTGCCGGAACCCACGGAACAGCTGAACCAGCCGGAACAGCCGCAGGTCCTGGAGGCCCCAGAGGCGCCGGAGGTCCTGGAAGCGCCGGAGGTTCCAGAAGGCAAACCGTCCCTGCCCTACGAGGAGCTGACCAAGGCCGGCGTGAACGTGGACCTGGGCCTGGACTACTGCGGCGGCGAGGAGGATTTTTTCCGGGAAATGCTGCGTATTTTCTACGCCCAGGGCGCGGATAAGCGGGCGGAGCTTGCCGCTCTGTATGAGAGTGCGAATTGGCCGGACTACGCCATTAAAGTCCACGCGCTGAAAAGCACGTCCCTGACCATCGGTGCGGAAAAGCTTTCCGCATACGCCAAGGAGCTGGAGCTGGCGGGGAAAAAGAAGGACACGGCCTATATCCGGGAGCATCACCCCATTCTGCTGCGGCAGTATGAGGAGCTTTGCGAGCATTTTGCCGGTATTTAGGGCTTTTAAAAATTCTGCGTGTTAAGGGGTCGAAGACTGCGTGATTAAGAAATGGTTTGACATCATCAGCGATCACAGAATCAGCCTGCGCGAGCGTATGTTCCGCATCGCCACAGGCATCTGCATGATCGCCATTGCGTTTACTCTGCCCATGGGCAGGAATATCTGGAATATCCTGATACTGCTGGGAAGCCTTGTTGTCATTTCGTTCATCGTCCGAATCAGTATCAAAAAAAAATCCATCCACGCCGGCGCGACTGCCATTTCTATGCTGCTGCTCATGCTGTTTCCCCTCACCTTCTTTTCCGCAGGCGGATTTTACAGCGGCGTGCCGGAGTGGTTTGTGCTATGCTTCATCTACGTGTGCATCACCCTGCGCGGCAAGCGCCGGGTGGTGTTTTTCGGACTGTGTACGGCGGAAACCATGCTCTGTTACGGGACGGCGTTCTATTTTCCCCAGCTGGCCGCCTCGGCCAACCGGCAGTCGGCTCTGTTTGATTCCGCCTTCTCCATGATTATGGTGGGCCTGCTCACCAGCGTGCTTCTGATGTTCCTGAACAGAATGTACGAGGAGGAGAACGCCCTCTCCCAGCAGCAGAAAAAGGAGATTGAGGAGCTGAACCGGGCGGAGAACCATTTTTTCTCCAGCATGAGCCATGAGATCCGCACGCCCATCAATACGATTATCGGCTTGAATGAAATACTCCTGCGGGAGGACATCTCCGAGGAGGTGGCGGAGAACGCCCGGAACATCCAGGGAGCCAGTAAGCTTTTGCTGACCCTCATCAACGACATTCTGGACATCTCCAAAATCAAGTCCGGCAAAATGGAGATCGTCAACGTGTCCTATGAGACCGGCGCGCTTTTTTCAGAGATCGTCAATATGATCTGGATCAAGGCCAAGGAAAAGGGCCTGGAATTCAAGCTCCATGTGGACTCCTCCATCCCCAGTATGCTCTGCGGCGACGAGGTGCGCATCAAGCAGATATTGATCAATCTGTTGAGCAACGCGGTCAAATACACCAGCGAGGGCACGGTGAGCCTTTCGGTGCGCTGTGAGCGTAAGGGGCTCAACCGCGTGCGGGTCTGGTACTCCGTGGAGGACACCGGCATGGGGGTGAAGAAAGAGAACATCCCCTATATCTTCAACGCGTTCCGGCGGGTGGATGAAGAAAAAAACCGCTACATCGAGGGGACCGGCCTGGGCCTGAGCATCGTGCAGCAGCTTGTGAATTTGATGGGCGGCGAGATCAGCGTAAACAGCGTCTACACCAAAGGCTCCAAGTTCATCGTCATGCTGGAGCAGGACATTGTGGACGAACGGGCGCTGGGGACCTTTACCCTCACGTCCCGTTCCCGCGTCCACGAGGGGGACACCTACCAGCAGAGCTTTGAGGCCCCGGACGCGCATATCCTGGTGGTGGACGACAACGACATGAACCTGATGGTGGTCAGCAAGCTCCTGGCCGCGACGAAGATACAGATCGACCTGGCCTCCAGCGGGGCGGAGTGCTTGCAGCTGACCCAGAACCACCACTATGACTGCATTCTCATGGACCACATGATGCCGGAGATGGACGGCATCGAGTGCCTGCACGCCCTGCGGGTCCAGCCGGGCGGTCTGTGCCAGGACGTGCCTGTGGTGGCCCTGACCGCCAACGCGGGCAGCGACAACCAGCTTCTCTACCGGAGAGAGGGGTTCAGCGGCTATCTGGCCAAGCCCGTCAGCGGCGCGCTGCTGGAGGCGGCTGTGATGAGCGTGCTGCCCAAGAACCTGGTGCAGATGAACGAGGAGGCCAAGCAGTCGGATATTGAGAAGGATATCCTGATTTTCGAGCAGGCCCAGCGGCGCTCCATCCTCATTACGACGGACAGTGTGTGCGACCTTCCGGAGACGCTCCGGCAGGAATTCAATATCCCCGTCTGCCCGTACTATGTCTGTACCAATGAGGGCCGGTTCCTGGACGAGGAGGAGCTGATGGCGGAGGAGCTGCTGATGCACATTGCACGGGGCGGAGAGGGCTCGTCCCAGCCGCCGGACGTGGAGGACTACGAGCGGTTCTTTGCCGAGAAGCTGACCGAGGCCCAGAACGTGATTCACATTACCATGGCAAAGAACGTCAGCGACGGGTATCAGAACGCCATAGAGGCGGCGAAATCCTTTGAAAACGTCACGGTGGTCGATTCCGGGCACCTGTCCAGCAGCTTGGGGCTGTCGGTGCTGTGTGCGGCCTCGATGGCGGAGCATCACGCCGCAAAAGAGGAGATTGTGGACGCCATCCGGCGGGTGGAGCGCTTGATCTCTTCCGCGTTTATCATTAACAGCACCCACATGATGTGCCGTTCCGGGCGGATATCCAAAAAAGTACAGGTCATCTGCGACGCGCTCTTGCTCCACCCGGTCCTCCGGCTGCGCAAGAGCAAAATGGTCGTCGGCGGGATGGAAATGGGCGATTTTTCCCGTGCGGCCAAAAAGTACATCAAAAGGACGCTCCAGGATACGGAAAATATCGACCGGCGCATTCTGTTCATCACCTACTCCGGCATGGAGGGGAAAAAGCTCCAGTACATTCAAAATCTGGTCCGCCAGTACTGTCCTTTCGAGAAGATTTATCTGCAAAAGGCATCTTCGGCCATCGCCAGTAACTGCGGTCCCGGTTCTTTTGGTCTGTTGTTTATGCGCCGGGACGACTCCGCAAATACCTTCTTCCAGAGTACGGCCCAGGATACGGCGGCGTCGTGAGGCGGTGGGGGTGAAGCCGAAGGGCTGCTCTACGTTACGAATCAAACTCCCCCACAAAAAAAGAACTCCCGGCACATCTAAAATAGATGCTGCCAGGAGTTCTTTTCTATTCTTTTTAAACCGCAGACAAATAAAGCTGCATAGGCTGATAGTCGTTCCAGAACATAGGCAGAGGCCAGCCTGCCTGCATCAGCACGTCGCCGGGCCAAGCGCCCTCGCCGTTCACCTGATAGCACACATCCGGGTCCAGGCCCTTCAGCCGCAGGGTCCGCAGAGGCTCGGCGGACCGGGCCGGGCCGGTCACCAGAGACACCAGCGCCTCCCGCCGGCCGGGGGCCACCTGTGCCCAGGCGGTGTAAGGCCCCTCCTGGAACGCGTCCGTCAGACGGTAGTAATCCCCCTGCTGAATCAGCTCATAGTGCTCTTTGAAGAAAGCCACCTGCTCTTTGATTATCTCTTTTTCCGCCTGGGTGGTCTCGCCCAAATCCATCTCATAGCCGAAGGTCCCCGACATCGCCACCACGCCCCGGGTCTCCATGGAGACGCTCCGGCCCGTCTGGGCGTTGGGCACGGCGGAGGCGTGTGCCCCCATAGTGGAGACCGGGTAGCAGAAGGACGTTCCGCACTGGATGCGCAGGCGGTCGATGGCGTCGGTGTTGTCGCTGCACCAAATCTGAGGCGTGTAGTAGAGCATTCCGGCGTCAAACCGTCCGCCGCCGCCGGTACAGCCCTCAATGAGGATGTGGGGGTAGTCCCGGCGCAGACGGTCCAGCATCTCATAGACCCCCAGCGTGTAGCGGTGGAACGCCTCGCCCTGCCGGTCCGCGGGCAGCTGCGCCGACCATACGTCCGTCAGACTGCGGTTCATGTCCCACTTGACATAGGTGATATCGGCGCTGTCCAGCACCGTTTTGATGGCTTCGTAGATGTGGTCCCGCACGTCCTGGCGGGAGAAATCCAGGGTGAGCTGGCTCCGGCCGCGGGTGTGGGGACGGCCCGGCGCACCAAAGGCCCAGTCCGGATGCTCCCGGTAAAGCTGGCTGTCCTCACTGATCATTTCCGGCTCCACCCAGATGCCGAAGGACAGGCCCAGCTCCTGGATGCGGGGCACCAGCGCGCCTAAGCCGCCGGGCAGCTTGTCTTGATTGACGAACCAGTCCCCCAGGCCGCTCTTGTCGTTGTCCCGCTGGCCGAACCAGCCGTCGTCCATGACAAAAAGCTCCAGCCCCAGAGGGGCGGCGGACCGGGCGATGTCCACCAGCTTTTCCGCGTCGAAGGTGAACTCCGTGGCCTCCCAGTTGTTGATCAGCACCGGGCGGCGCTTGCCCTGGCAGGGGTCGTGGATCAGGTTTTCCCGGATAGCCCGGTGGAACTGGCGGCTCATCTCCCCAAAGCCGCTGGGGGAGCAGACCATGGCCGCCTCCGGGGCGGTGAAGGCCTCGCCGGGGGACAGCGTCCAGCAGAAGTGATAGGGGTTGATGCCCAGCACCAGGCGGTTGTGCTCCAGATGGGTGCGCTCCACCGCCGCCAGGAAGTTGCCGCTGTAGAGCAGCGCCGCCCCGTAGCACAGGCCGTAGTCCTCCGTGGCCCCCTGGTCGCAGAGGACCACGAAGGGGTTATGGTGGTGGCTGGAGGTCCCCCGCACGCTCTCCACGCTCTGTACCCCGTGGCGGAGAGGGGCGCGGTGGGGGTTGCGCTCCTGGGCGTGGCAGCCGTCAAAGGTGATGAGATCGAAATCTCCCCGCTGGAGGTCCAGGCACAGGGAGGCGCACCGGTGCAGGCGGACCGTGGAGTTCCCCCGGTTGACCACCCGGACGGCTCTGGTAATGAGGTCCCGTTCCTCCAGCACGCCGTAGTACAATTCCACCTGCATATGGGTGGAGGGGTCCTCCAGGCAGACCACCAGAGTCTCCCACCCCTGGTCCCCCCAGAAAGCGGGCAGGCCCTCCAGGCTGTATTTGCCCGGACGCAGCTGGTAGTTCACATAGCGCAGGTCCGCCATGTGGCTGCCGTCCTGGGGCTCAAATTCCAGGGAGGGCAGGCGGAAATCCCCCACGCCGCAGGTGGAGTACTCCTGGGGCAGGGTTTCCAGGGAGTAGTCCCGGCGGTGGCCCGCCTCGTTGGGGTTGGGCGACGCCCCCCGGTCCGCGAATTGGATGAGATAGGACAGATCGCCGCCGCTGACGCGGGGGCCGTAGTAGGTGTGCAGCAGCACCCGGTACTGGTCGGCTTTCATCTGATAGGTTGTGCGCTTGGTGTGCAGGGTAAAGACGTTGTTTTGCGTATCGAGTACGATCATAAGGGATACCCCCAGTAAAAGAATTCTCTGGCTGATTGTACGGTATCTGCGGCCGGGAAGCAAGCACTATTTACAAAAATTCCGACCAGATATTTACACGCATTTCCTCTGTTTTTTGTCTATTTGTATACCTAGAAGAACAGCCCCGGCAATCGTGTCGGGGCTGCCCTCCTAAAAAAGGGGAGGAAAGAAAAGAAGAAAGCTTATTTACCGCCGGTAGAGGCAATACCCTCGATGAACTGACGCTGGAAGATCAGGTACAGAATCACCATAGGCAGCATAGCCAGCAGGGACCCGGCCATCAGGACCGGGAAGTTTGTGGTGAACTGGCCCCGCAGGGTGGCAAGGCCGGAGGAAAGGGTCATCATGTTCAGGTCGGAGTTGACCACCAGGGGCCACATCAGGTCGCTGTACGCGAACACGGCGGTGAAGATGGTCAGGGCGGCTACGGAGGTCCCCGTCAGGGGGGCCATCACCTTATAGAAGGTCTGCCACTGGTTGCAGCCGTCCAGATACGCAGCCTCGCCGATCTCCTTGGGGATGCCCATATAGGTCTGCCGCAGGAAGAACACGCCGAAGGCGCTGACGATGCCGGGGAACACCAGGGCAAAGATGGTATTGGCCAGTCCCATTTTCGCCACCATCTGGTACTGCGGGATAATGAAAATCTGGCTGGGCAGGGACATCTGCACCAGTACGATGCCGAACAGCAGGTTCTTGCCCCGGAAATTCAGCTGGGCAAAGGCGTAGCCCGCCATGGAGCTGAACACCACCGCGCAGACCACGCGGAAGAGGATCATCAGTCCGGTGTTGAGATACAGGTTGAGAAAGGGAAGGCTCTTCATCGCGTCCCCGAAGTTGCTGGTAATCAGCTCCGCGGGGAAAATCGTGGGGGGTACCTTCATGCTCTCCGGGACGGTTTTCAGGCTGGTCAGGATCATCCACACAAAGGGGAAGATCATGATAATCGCGCCTAAAATCAGTACGGCGTAGGTCAGGAAGGTGGTCATCTTCCTGGACCGCTCTAACGAAGACTGTTTCACAAATACCCCTCCTTTACACGTCGTAGTTGACCCACTTCTTCTGGCCCATGAACTGGATCACAGTCACAAGGCCGATCAGAAGAACGGTCCAGATCACGATTGCGGAGCCGGAGCCGCGGCTGCCCGCCACGAAGGACTCCCGATAGAACAGGTACATCAGGCTCTGTACGCTGGTCACCGCCGGGTTGGTCTCCTCCACCATCATGTAGATCAGGTCGTACACCTTCACGGAGGCCATCAGGCGCATAATCATGACCACGAACAGGGTGGGGGACACCATGGGCAGGGTGATGTGGAAGAACTGGGTGACCTTGCCCGCGCCGTCGATGGAGGCGGCCTCGTAGTA
>CAJTOE010000009.1 GCA_910577805.1 uncultured Oscillospiraceae bacterium
CCCGCCCCGCCCACAAGGTCCTGGCCGACGGCAAGAAGGTCCGCGTGTGCAAGAAGTGCGGCGCTGAAATCTGAGAGAGGAGGAGTTAACCATGGCCAATACGCCTAATATGAAAAAGCTGTATCAGGACGAGGTCGCTCCTGCTCTGATGCAGAAGTTCGGCTATAAGTCCACCATGCAGATCCCCCGCCTGGAGAAGATCGTGGTCAACGTTGGCTGCAGCGAGGCCCGCGAGAATCCCAAGGTGCTGGACGCGGTGGTGTCCGACCTGACCACCATCACCGGCCAGAAGGCCGTGATCACCAAGGCCAAGAAGTCTGTGGCCAACTTTAAGCTGCGTGAGGGAATGCCCATCGGCGCGAAGGTCACCCTCCGGGGCAACAAGATGTGGGAGTTCCTGGACCGGCTGTTCAACGTGGCCCTCCCCCGTGTGCGCGACTTCCGGGGCATCTCCGCCGACGCCTTCGACGGCCGGGGCAACTACGCCCTGGGCGTGAAGGAGCAGCTGATCTTCCCGGAGATCGAGTACGACAAGATCGACAAGATCCGCGGCATGGACATCGTGGTATGCACCACCGCCCAGACGGACGAGGAGGCCCGTGAGCTGTTGAAGCTGGTGGGCGCCCCCTTCGCCGGCCGCTAATGGAGGAGAGACGATATGGCTAAGAAATCTATGATCCTGAAGCAGCAGAGAGCCCCCAAGTTCTCCAGCCGGCAGTATAACCGCTGCAAGCTGTGCGGCCGGCCCCACGCCTATCTGCGGGACTACGGCATCTGCCGCATCTGCTTCCGGGAGCTGGCCTATAAGGGACAGATCCCCGGCGTGCGCAAGGCAAGCTGGTAACGCCAAATTCCGCGCAGGGCGGCCTCCGGCCGCCCTATCGCGGTTTGGATATTTCCCCGCCGGCGGACAATAGGTCGCAGCCCGCCTAGCTTCGATACCTTGCCGCCGTCACGGACGCTTGAAGCGCCCGTAATCTGTAAGGAGGTAAAAGTCTATGCACATCACAGATCCCATTGCGGATATGCTCACCCGCATCCGCAACGCGAACAACGCCAAGCATGACACCGTGGACGTGCCCGCGTCCAACATGAAGAAGTCCATCGCGCAGATTTTGCTGGATGAAGGCTATATCAAGAACTTCCAGCTCATCGACGACGGCACCCAGGGCGTCATCCGCATCACCCTGAAGTACAACGCCGGAAAAGAGAAGGTCATCACCGACCTGCGCCGGGTCTCCAAGCCCGGCCTGCGTATCTACGCCGGCGCCGACGAGCTGCCCAAGGTCTTACGCGGACTGGGCATCGCCATCATTTCCACGTCCAAGGGCGTTATGACCGACAAGAAGGCCCGCACGGCCCATGTCGGCGGCGAAGTCCTGGCGTTCGTGTGGTAAGGAGGGAGTTTGAATTATGTCGAGAATTGGTAGAGCTCCCATCGCCATCCCCGCCGGCGTGGAGATCAAGATCGAGGCGGACAACACCGTCACCGTGAAGGGCCCCAAGGGCACCCTCACCCAGAAGTTCCACCCCAATATGTCCATCAAGCAGGAGGGCGCGGAGATTACGGTCACCCGTCCCAACGACGCCAAGGAGAACCGCTCCCTGCACGGACTGACCCGCACCCTGGTCCACAACATGGTTGTGGGCGTTACCGACGGCTACAAGAAGGAGCTGGACGTGAACGGCGTGGGCTACCGTGTGGCTATGGACGGCAAGAAGCTGAAGATGAACCTGGGCTTCTCCCACGACGTGATCGTGGAGCCTGTGGAGGGCATCACCATTGAGGCCCCCTCCCCCAACAAGATCGTCATCAGCGGCTGCGACAAGCAGCAGGTGGGCCAGTTTGCCGCCGAAGTGAGAGAGAAAAGACCCCCCGAACCCTATAAGGGCAAGGGCATCAAATACAGCGACGAGGTCATCCGCCGCAAGGCTGGTAAGACCGGCGCCAAGAAGTAAGAAGGAGGTGTGCCACTATGATCAATCGTCCTGATACCCGTTCCCAGCGCTTGAAGCGCCATAAGAGAGTGCGCGCCAAAATCTCCGGCACGCCCGAACGCCCCCGTCTGAACGTGTTCCGCAGCGAGACCAATATCTACGCCCAGATCATCGACGACGTCAACGGCGTGACCCTGGTCTCCGCTTCTTCCCTGGAGAAGGACTTTGCCTGTGAGGGCACCAAGTCCGACGCCGCCAAGCAGGTGGGCCGGAATGTGGCCGAGCGGGCCCGCGCCAAGGGCATCGAGACCGTGGTGTTCGACCGCGGCGGCTATGTCTACCACGGCCGTGTCCAGGCTTTGGCAGAGGGCGCCCGCGAGGGCGGCCTGCAGTTCTGAGGGAGGAGAAGAGAGCTATGGCTAGATTTGAGAGAGAACCCAGCGAGTTCGTGGAGAAGCTTGTCTCCCTGAACCGCGTATCCAAAACGGTCAAGGGCGGCCGTATCTTCAAGTTCGCCGCCCTGATGGTGGTGGGCGACGAAAAGGGCCGCGTGGGTTTCGGCCTGGGCAAGGCCGCTGAGGTCCCGGAGGCCATCCGCAAGGGCATTGAGGACGCGAAGAAGAACATGGTCACCGTGTCCCTGTCCCGTACCACCATCCCCCATGAGGTGCTGGGCGAGTTCGGCGCCGGCCGGGTGCTGATGAAGCCCGCCGCCCCCGGTACCGGCGTTATCGCCGGCGGTCCGGTGCGTGCCGTGATGGAGGCCGTGGGCATTAAGGACATCCGGACCAAGTGCCTGCGCTCCAACAATCCGCAAAACGTGGTCGCCGCCACCTTCGAGGGCCTGAAGGCCCTGCGCAGTCCTGAGCAGGTCGCTCGGGTCCGCGGCAAGAGCGTGGACGAGATCGTTGGTTAAGGAGGACGTTCCAATGGCTAAACTGAACATTAAGCTGGTCAAGAGCCTGAACGGCCGCATCGCCAAGCACAAGGCGACTGCCGAGGCCCTGGGCCTGCGCAAGATCGGCGACGTCACCGTGCAGCCTGATAACGAGGCCACCCGTGGCAAGATCGCCCACATCGGCTACCTGCTCCAGGTGTCCGAGGAAAACTAAGGAGGCGTGAGCAATGAACCTGCATGAACTTTCCCCCGCCGCCGGCTCCAATGCCAAGCCCTACCGCAAGGGCCGCGGCGCCGGCTCCGGCAACGGCAAGACCGCAGGCCGCGGACACAAGGGCCAGTGGGCCCGTTCCGGCGGCGGAGTCCGGGTGGGCTTCGAGGGCGGCCAGATGCCTCTGGCCCGCCGCCTGCCCAAGCGCGGCTTCCACAACATTTTCGCAAAGCGTCTGGAGTCCGTCAACGTGTCCGCCCTGGAGAAATTCGAGGCCGGCAGCGTGGTGACGGCCCAGGACCTGCTGGACGCGGGCGTTCTGTCCAAGTGCCAGTACGGCGTTAAAATCCTCGGCAACGGCTCTCTGTCCAAGAAGCTGACCGTCCGCGCCTCCGCCTTCTCCGCTTCCGCCAAGGAAAAAATTGTGGCAGCAGGTGGTAGGTGGGAGGTGGTCTGAGCATGATAGAGACCATCCGCAACGCATGGAAGGTGCCGGAGCTGAAGAAGAAGCTGATGTTCACCATCTTCGCTCTGCTGATCTTCCGTCTGGGTGCCGCCATTCCGGTGCCCTATATCAACACCGACGGCCTGCGTGAGTTCCTCCAGGGCCAGAGCGGCACCATCCTGAGTCTGATGAACGCCATGAGCGGCTCCGCCTTTGCCATGGCGACCGTATTCGCCCTGTCCATCCAGCCGTATATCAACAGCTCCATTATCATTCAGCTGCTCACCGTGGCCATCCCGGCTTTGGAGCGGCTGCAAAAGGAGGGCGGTGAGGAAGGCCGTAAGAAAATCGCGTCCATCACCCGCTACACCACCGTGGCTATCGCCCTGCTGCAGGGCTACGGCTACTACAGCCTGATCAATTACTACGGCCTGATCGACACCGCAGGCATGAGCGGCATCTGGGTCGGCATCGTCATCGTGCTGTCCTTCACCGCCGGCTCCGCCTTCCTGATGTGGCTGGGTGAGCAGATCACCGAGTTCGGCATCGGCAACGGCATCTCCATCATCCTGTTCGCGGGCATCGTGTCCCGCGTCCCCCAGATGGTCAGCGATATGTACGTGGGCGTCAGCCGCTGGATGAACCCCCTCAGCGAGGAGACTTTGGCCGGTATGGGCGAGACCCAGCGCAAGGCCTATGAGAGCAGCCTGCTCCACCCCGCCGCCATCCCCGTGATCGTCATCGGGATGCTGGCCCTGGTGGTCTTTATCGTGTTCATCAACAACGCCGAGCGCCGCCTGCCTGTGCGCTATGCCAAGCGGGTGGTGGGCCGCAAGACCTACGGCGGTCAGTCCACTCACATCCCCATGAAGGTGAGCATGAGCGGCGTTATGCCCATCATCTTTGCCCAGTCCATCGCCTCCCTCCCCGCGACCATCGGCGCGTTTGCCCACTGGACCGTGGAGAGCGAGGGCTTCGGCGGCGGCCTGATGCGTCTGTTTGACTCCAGCCGCCCCTTCTACAGCATTCTCTATTTCCTGCTGATCGTCGGCTTCAGTTATTTCTATTCCACCATGGCCTTCAACCCCATTGAGGTGGCCAACAACCTGAAGAAGAACGGCGGCTTCATCCAGGGCTTCCGCCCCGGCAGACCCACCGCCGAGTTCATCATGAACGTTCTGAACAAGATCACCATGTTCGGCGCCCTCTATCTGGCGGTGGTGGCTCTGGCCCCCATCATCACGGGCAACCTTATCGGCATCAGATCCCTGGCCATCGGCGGCACCTCGGTCATCATCGTGGTGGGCGTGGCCCTGGAGACCATGAAGCAGCTGGAGGCCCAGATGCTGATGCGCCACTACAAGGGCTTCCTTGAGTGATAGGGAGGCGAGGGTATTGAAGCTGATCCTATTGGGCGCCCCCGGAGCCGGGAAAGGCACCCAGGCTGAAATTTTGAGCGAAAAGCTGCACATCCCCACCATCTCCACCGGCAATATGCTCCGGGCCGCCATCCAGAACGGCACCCCCGTGGGCCTGGAGGCCAAGTTCTATATGGACGCGGGTAAGCTGGTCCCCGACCAGGTGATCATCGGCATCGTGGCCGAGCGGGTGGCCCAGGCGGACTGCGCCGGGGGCTATATCCTGGACGGCGTGCCCCGGACCCTGGGTCAGGCGGAAGCCCTGGACCAGGCCGGCGTCACCTTTGACCGGGTGCTGTCCATCGAGATTTCCGACCAGGAGATCGAGGAGCGCATGGGCGGACGGCGCGTTTGCAGCCAGTGCGGCGCGCCCTACCACACCGCCGCCCGCCCCCCCAAGCAGGAGGGCGTGTGCGACAGCTGCGGCGGAGCGCTGGCCCAGCGGGAGGACGACCGTCCGGAGACGGTGCGCCGCCGTTTGGAGGTGTACCACCAGGAGACGGAGCCTCTGAAGGATTACTACCAGGCAAAAGGCGTCCTGCGCACGGTGGATAACCAGGCGACCATCCAGGCCACCACCGAGGCGATGATGGAGGCGCTGAAGGCTTGAAGAGCATTGAAATGATCTCCATCAAATCCACCCGTGAGATCGAGGCTATGCGCCGGGCCGGGCGGCTCACTGCCCAGGCCCGCGCCCTGGCCGGTTCCATGGTGCGGCCGGGGGTGACCACCCGCGAGATCGACACGGCGGTGCGCCGGTTCATCGAGAGCCACGGCGCAAAGCCCTCCTTTCTGGGCTACGGCGGGTTCCCCGCCTCCGCCTGCATCTCCGTCAACGACGAGGTGATCCACGGCATCCCCGGCCCCCGGAAGCTGGAGGAAGGGGACATCGTCAGCGTGGACGTGGGGGCGTTTCTGGGCGGGTTCCATGGGGACTGCGCCGCCACCTACCCCTGTGGGCAGGTGGACGAGGCCGCCATGGAGCTGATTCGGGTGACCCAGCAGAGCTTCTGGGAGGGCGTCCGGCTGGCCCGCAAGGGCAGCCGGGTGTCGGATATCTCCCACGCGGTCCAGGCCTACGTGGAGGCCCACGGCTTCTCCGTGGTCCGAGACTATGTGGGCCACGGGGTCGGCCGGAAGATGCACGAGCCCCCGGAGGTGCGCAACTTCGGCCCCGCAGGCCACGGACCCCGGCTCCAGCCGGGCATGACCCTGGCGGTGGAGCCCATGGTCAACCAGGGGGACTGGCAGGTCAAGGTCCTGCCGGACAACTGGACCGTCAAGACCCTGGACGGGCGGTGGGCCGCGCACTATGAGAACACCATCCTCATCACCGAGGAGGAGCCGGAAATCCTCACAGTCACGGAGGACGGCGGCTATGTTTGATTACACAGGACAAATCGTGCGGGCCAAGGCCGGACGGGACCAGGGAGGCGTGTTCTGCGTGGTGGGGGAGGACCCCGCCCGGAGGCTGCTTCTGCTGGCCGACGGCAAACGCCGCAGGCTGTCCCGGCCCAAGGGAAAGAAGGAGAAGCATTTGACGGTTCTGGACCACCGGCTTCCCCAGCGTCCGCAGTCCGACCGAGAGCTGAGAAGGGCGCTGGCCGCCTTCAAGGGAGGTAATCACGCTTGGCAAAAGACGATATGATCGAACTGGAGGGAGTCGTGACCGAGTCCCTTCCCAATACCACGTTCCACGTGGACATCGGAAACGGCCACATCATCCTGGCCCATATCTCCGGCAAGCTGCGCATGAATTTTATCCGGATTCTGCCCGGCGACAAGGTCACGGTGCAAATGTCGCCCTATGACCTGACCCGCGGCCGGATCACCTGGCGCAGCAAGTAAGAACAAACGACCGCAGGCCCGGAGCCTTGCCTTTGGGCCGCGGGGCCATCAAGGCATTCATCAGGAGGTTTTAACAATGAAAGTCAGACCGTCCGTGAAGCCCATGTGCGAGAAGTGCAAAGTCATCAAGCGCAAGGGCAAAGTCATGGTTATTTGCGAAAACCCGAAACATAAGCAGAGACAAGGTTAAATTGGAGGTGCTGTAATAAATGGCTCGTATTGCCGGCATTGACCTGCCGAAGGAGAAACGAATCGAGATCGGCCTCACGTATATCTACGGCATTGGGCGCACCAGCGCCAACAAGATCCTGGCGGAGGCCGGGGTGAACCCGGATACCCGCGTGAAAGACCTGAGCGAGGCCGACGAGGCCAAGCTGCGTGAGATCATCGGACACAGCTACACGGTGGAGGGCGACCTGCGCCGGAACGTGGCAATGGACATCAAGCGCCTGACGGAGATCGGCTGCTACCGCGGCATCCGCCACCGCAAGGGCTTGCCCGTCCGCGGACAGCGCAGCAAGACCAACGCCCGTACCCGTAAGGGTCCCAAGCGCACGGTCGCCAATAAGAAGAAGTAAGGGAGGGATATACAAATGGCTGCGAACAAAGGAAAGAAAGTCGTCCGTAAGCGCCGTGAGCGCAAAAACGTAGAGAAGGGCCAGGTGCATATCCGCTCCTCCTTCAACAATACCATGGTCACCGTCACCGACACCCAGGGCAATGCCCTGTCCTGGTGCTCCTCCGGCGCCCTGAACTTCCGGGGCTCCCGGAAATCCACCCCCTACGCCGCCCAGAGCGCCGCCGAGACGGCCGCCAAGGCCGCGATGGAGTATGGCCTGAAGAGCGTAGAGGTGTTCGTGAAGGGCCCCGGCGCCGGCCGTGAGGCCGCTATCCGGGCGCTCCAGGCTGTGGGCCTGGAGGTCACCCTGATCAAAGACGTGACCCCCGTGCCCCACAACGGCTGCCGCCCCCCCAAGCGCCGCCGCGTCTGATCTGGAAGAAGGAGGATTTTGACACATGGCTAGAAATATGCAGCCCATCGCCAAGCGGTGCAAGGCGCTCAACCTGTCTCCCGCCGCCATGGGCTATGCCAAGAAAACCACCGAGCGCAACAGCCAGGGCAACATGCGCAAGAAGAAGTCCGAGTACGCCATGCAGCTGACCGAAAAGCAGAAGGTCAAGTTTGTGTACGGCGTGATGGAGAAGCAGTTCCATATGTACTATGAGAAGGCTTCCCGGATGCAGGGCAAGACCGGTGAGAACCTGCTCACCCTCATTGAGCGCCGTCTGGACAATGTGGCCTACCGTATGGGCTTCGCCATGACCCGCCGGGAGGCCCGGCAGCTGGTGACCCACGGCCACTTCACCGTAAACGGCCAGCGGGTGGATATCCCCTCCTACCTGGTGAAGGCCGGGGACGTGATCGAGGTGCGGGAGAAGAGCCGCTCCTCCGTCAAGTTCAAGCGCCTGCTGGGGGAGGACGCCATCCAGGTCAACGTGCCCAAGTGGCTGGACCGCAGCAAAAATACCCTTCAGGGGACCGTCGTTGGAATGCCCACCCGCGAGGACATCGACTTCCCCGTGGAAGAACACCTCATCGTCGAGCTGTATTCTAAGTAATCCAAGACTTAGAGAACCCTCAGATATACTGGTGAGCTGAAAAAGCGGCGTTTGTGCGCCGCCGAGAAAAGGAGGGTATTCCAGCATATGATAGAAATCGAAAAGCCCCGCATTGAATGTATCGAGACCCCAGGCGACAACTCGTATGGCAAGTACGTGGTGGAGCCCCTGGAGCGCGGCTACGGCACCACTCTGGGCAACTCCCTGCGCCGCATCCTGCTCTCCTCCCTGCCCGGCACGGCGGTGACTTCTATCAAGATATCCGGCGTGCAGCACGAATTCTCCACCATCCCCGGCGTGAAGGAGGATGTGACGGAGATCGTGCTGAACGTGAAGGGGATCATCGCCAAGCTGCACTGTGAGGGCGTCAAGACCGTTCATATCGAGGCCAGCGGCGAGTGCAAGGTGACGGCTGGCGACATCAAGGCGGACGCGGATGTGGAGATTCTGAATCCGGACCTCCATATCGCCACCCTGGGGGCGGACGCGTCGCTGAACATGGAGCTGACCCTGAATCACGGGCGGGGCTATATCTCCGCCGACAAGAATAAGCCCCCCCAGACCATCATCGGCCTGATCCCCGTGGACTCCATCTATACCCCCGTGCGCAAGGTCAACTACACGGTGGAGAACACCCGCGTGGGCGACGCCACCGACTACGACAAGCTGACGCTGGAGGTCTGGACCAACGGGACCATCGACGCCAGGGACGCGGTGAGCTTAGGCGCGCGCATCCTGTGCGACCACTTCACCCTGTTCACCGACCTGTCCGAGACCATGGGCAGCCGTTCCACCGTGGTGGAGAAGGCGGAGACCCAGCGGGACAAGGTGATGGAAATGACCATTGACGATATGGACCTGTCGGTGCGTTCGTACAACTGCCTCAAGCGGGCCAACATCAACACGGTGGAGGACTTGATTTCCAAGACCGAGGAAGAGATGATGAAGGTGCGCAACCTGGGCCGGAAGTCCCTGGAGGAGGTCATCAACAAGCTGTCCATGATGGGGCTGTCCCTGGCCAGCGAGGACAACGGATAAGACCCCAAGACCGGGCCGGGGCGGAGGTATGTAACGTTCCGTCCGCCCCCTTGGAAACGGCCGGAACGAATTTATGCGGCCTTCGCCATGGGAGGCCAGTAAGGAGTGCAAAAAAATGTCTCATAACCGTAAGCTGGGCCGGACCAGCGACCAGCGCCGGGCGATGCTCCGTGCTATGGTCACGTATCTGCTGGAAAACGGCCAGATCAAGACCACTGTGACCCGCGCCAAGGAGGTTGCCCCCCTGGCCGAGAAGATGATTACTCTGGCCAAGCACAGCAACCTGGCCTCTTACCGTCAGGCCCTGAGCTACATCACCAAAGAGGATGTGGCCAAGAAGCTCTTTGACGAGATCGGCCCCAAGTACGCAGAGCGTAACGGCGGCTATACCCGCATCGTCCGCATCGGCCCCCGCCGGGGCGACGCGGCGGAAATGGCCATCATTCAGCTGGTGTAAACTGGCAGAAAAGACCCGTTCGGTTTTTACCGGGCGGGTTTTTTGCATGAGCGAGGGGATTTCGGGCATACTGAACACAAACAGGAGGTGTTTCGTATGTTGGTAAAGGAAATGATGAATCCCGGCGTGGTCAGCATCCAGCAGGAGGACTCAGTGGCTCTTGCGGCCCGGCTGTTGAGCCGGCATAATGTAGGAGTGCTGCCGGTGTGCGGGCAGGACGGACGGCTGCGGGGGGTGGTCACGGACCGGGATATCGTGCTGCGGTGCGTGGCGGCGGAGGAGGACCCGGCACAGACCCCGGTGCGGCAGATCATGACCCGCGGGTGCGCGTCCGTAGCCCCGGAGGACGACTGCCGGGAGGCGACGCGGCTGATGGGAGAACAGCAGGTGCGGCGGCTGCCGGTGGTGGACCAGGGGAAGCTGGTGGGGATTGTGAGCCTGGGCGACCTGGCCCGGAGCAGCCGGCTGGATATGGAGGCTGCAAAGGCGCTGAGCGATATTTCGGAAAATGTGATTCGGTTGTGAGATTTCCCCCTCATCTCCCCGTGAGGGGGAAGGCTTTGGAGGGGAGCAGAAGTCTGTGGAACATGACCCGCCCAGGGGGGCGGGTCCCACAGTTCACTTCTCTGCTGAGGGGGAGGAAGAAGAACCTGCAAGAACAGAAGGAGGATAACATATGAGAGCATTTTTACAGAAACTTGCGCTGGAATGCCGGAAAACACAGTACTACTTATGTCTGGTGGGGTTGACGGCGGCCTTGTGCGGATGCGCGGCGGGGAACGGTGCGCAGTCTGCACCGGCTCCGGAAGTCTCTCAGCCCAGCGGGGATGCGTCCAGCGAAGCTCCTGATGAAGCGCTGCTGGTGGACCCGATTCTGTATGAGGCGGGCGGCTATACCGTCGCCCTGCCTCAGGATTGGGAGGGAAAAGTGCTGGTGGATGTGGAACAAAATCTGGAGAACGGCATGATTACCGTCTATGAAAAGGCGAGCTTTGAGCAGTGCCGGGACGACTGGGGAGAGGAAAGCGAAGCGGGATTTCTGTTTTCTCTTGTCCGCTATGACCAAATCCAATTTGAGCATTATCTGAGCGCAGGGGCCGGCGGTATCACTGTGTTTGCACGGGATAAAAACGACTACTGCATGGAGCGCTTTCCAACCGACGTACAATACTACCGTTCCGGTGCAGACCCGCTCTATGAGGGGGAGGATTGGTCAGACTGGTGTACCATGGTGGAACAAGTGGAGGACGTCAAGCGGGATTTTATCGCGCGCAACGGTTTGCAGGAATATGATGGCAGCGAGTACTATGACCGGGAGTTCACCTACGATGGGGAACACCGGTATATGCTGTTTTATCCCTACTATGACGAGCCGGATACTGCGCGGGAAAACGGTTTTACATGGGAAGAGGCAGGCTGGACGTTGATTCTCTCCCAGCCGGTGAAGCAGGGAGAGGGCGGAATCTGGTGCGTAGAGCGATGGTTTGACAACCGGTATCCGGATTGGTATCTTGTATTTCCCACCGGCAGCGGCATGGCGTCGGCGGACTATTATAATATGCTCCAGTCCGAGGCGGACGAAACGGGGGAATCCGAATTTCTGACCCCGGAGGGGGCCGCAATGGCGTGGGCGAAGGAGGAATACCCCCAAAGGACGTTTTCGCCGGACAGTTTCCGCATTTTGGAGGATATGCCCGCCACCCAGCCCTACAAATAAGCCTGAAAGCCTCAAGAAAGACTTGACAAACAGTGCAGACCCGCTATAATAGACAATACAACTGTCAAGACATATTGGGGGATGCACACCTATGAAACAGAATGTAAAACAGAACGAAGGATTTTTAAAGCGGAAAAACATCGAAATCTCCGCCAAGCGCTACGGCATCGACGCACTGGGCGCTATGGCGCAGGGCCTGTTCTGCTCCCTGCTCATCGGCACCATCATTAAGACCCTGGGCCAGCAGCTTGGCCTGGAATTTCTCGTCAGTGTGGGCCAGTACGCCTTTGATATGTCCGGCGCGGCAATGGCGGTGGCCATCGGCTACGCCCTGAAAGCCGACCCGCTGGTGCTGTTCTCCCTCACCGGGGTGGGCTACTCCGCCAACGCCCTGGGCGGAGCCGGAGGCCCGCTGGCGGTGCTGTTTATCGCCATCATCGCCGCCGAATGCGGCAAGGCCGTCTCTAAAGAAACCAAAATTGACATTCTGGTCACCCCCGCTGTGACGGTGCTGGTGGGCGTAGGGCTTGCGGCGCTGATTGCCCCGCCCATCGGCGCTGCCGCCAAGGCCTTTGGCCAGCTCATCAAGGACGCTACCGTCCTGCAGCCCTTCTGGATGGGCATTGTAGTCTCGGTGCTGGTGGGCGTTGCCCTTACCCTGCCCATCTCCTCCGCCGGGCTGTGCGCCGCCTTCAACCTCACCGGCCTGGCTGGCGGAGCGGCGGTGGCGGGGTGCTGCGCCCAGATGGTGGGCTTTGCGGTGATGTCCTTCAAGGAGAACCGCTGGGGCGGACTGGTCTCCCAGGGCATCGGCACCTCCATGCTGCAAATGCCCAACATCGTCCGCAACCCCAGAGTGTGGATTCCTCCCACCCTGGCCTCCGCCATCACCGGACCCATTGCCACCTGTGTGTTCCAGCTCCAGATGAACGACCCCGCCAGCGGTGTGGCCTCCGGCATGGGCACCTGCGGCTTTGTGGGACAGATCGGCGTGTGGACGGGCTGGGTGAACGACGTAGCCACCGGGGCGAAAGCCGCCATCACCGGGTTCGACTGGCTGGGACTGGCGCTGATCTGCTTTGTGCTTCCGGCGGTATTGAGCTGGGTGATCTGCCAGGGGTGCCGGAAGCTGGGCTGGATCAAAGAGGGCGATTTGAAGCTGAATTAATGGGTGCATCTGATGAGAGTGAAACCCACGCCGCTTCACAAATCACAGAAACTTGCAAAGAACCCCTTGATTTCTGCTTCGATATCTGCTATCCTAGCATGTAGCAAAATAAGGAACATGCAGCGGTATCGAAGTGGTCATAACGGGGCTGACTCGAAATCAGTTTGGGAGCAATCCCACGAGGGTTCGAATCCCTCCCGCTGCGCCAAAGGCTCTAAACGCTGGGTTTAGAGCCTTTTTTATTCCAGATCAGACAGCCAGGCAGGAGGCTTATGCTCCCTGCCTGGCTTTTATATAAAATGCTGGAAAATACGGGAAATTGCAGACAAGTTTTTACGATAGAAACAATGACCGGACAACTTTCTCAACTTTTCCTAAAAAGATGTTGCGTCAAACCAAAGGCTTGTGCTAAATTGGAAGCACTACAGAGGCAGGAGCGAACAGCACGGCCTGCGTCTGACATCAATGAAAAAGGAGATTTATTATGAAAAAGCGTATTCTCAGCCTGGTCCTTGTGGGCGCACTGTGCGCTGCGCTTCTGACCTCCTGCGGCGGCAAAAAGAATGCTACCTGGAAGGTCACCTGCCCCTGGGCGCCCTCCGGCGTGGCCGCGATGGTCAGCCAGCAGGCCGCGACCAAGTCCACCAGCTACTCCGACACCATCACCCTGGTGGCTGAGGCCATCAAGGGCGACGCCGCCACGGTGAACACCTGGGTGGCCGACACCAAGGGCAACGACACCGAGCTGGTGTTCGTGGGTGAGGGCCTGCTCTCCATCACCTCTATCCTGGACCCCGGCAAGATGCAGTTTACCTATGAGGATTTCGCCTTCGTGGAAAACCTCTATTCCTCCATTTTCGTCCTCTCCGCCGACGCCAAGCTGAACATCAACAGCCTGGACGAGCTGGAGGCCTATGTGCAGCAGGGCTCTGAGATCAGCGTAGCCGTCAACGGCGCCACCAGCTCCGAGGCGTTCCTGGCCGCCGCCCTCTTCGGCTCCATGGGCGCGGGCAGCCAGCTGAAGCTGACTCCCTACCAGTCCGCCGCCGAGGCCGCGCAGGCTGTGGCCCGCGGTGAGACCCAGTTCGCCGTCTCCCACCAGTCCCAGATTCTGGAGACTTATCAGCAGAACGGCGTGACCATCGTGTGCGCCTTCGACGAGAACGACATCGAAAACGGCCCCTTCGCCGGTGTTGAGGGCGTGGGCCAGAAGGGCTACCCCTACTTCCGCAACCGCTGCTTCGTGATGGCGCGGGCGGGCACCGACGCGGACAAGGTGGCCGAGCTGAAGGAGCTGTATGGCAAGATCCTGGCGGACCAGGAAGTGGTGGACTGGCTCCAGGACACCATGCTCCTGGAGGTGGACACCATGTCCGTGGAGGACGTGGAGGCCCACGTAGACAACGTAAAGAACATCGTCAACGAATACAAGGATATCGTTGCCGGCTGATCGAAGTACCACAGCAGCGCAAATGCGGGGGAATGGGATCGGGAGCACGTCCCGCCCATTCCCCCTTCGTGTTTTGATCCAGAAAGGAGGTCCCCCTGTGAGTAAATGGGTGGAGCAGTTCAACGGCCGCATGGACGGCTGGGGCCGTAAGCTGCATGAAAAAGAAATCCGTATTCCTGTGGACCTGGTGACCGGCATCCTGTTTTTTGCACTGGCCCTGATTATTTTGCTGGTCATGCCGGACCAGGTGGCAATTTCCGAAAAGGACGTGGTCAACGGCCGGGCGTTCCCCACCCTGCTGATGGTGCTGATGATGCTGTGCTGCGCCATGCTGGTGGGCAAGGAGCTGTATAAGCTGGCCACCAAGCAGCCCCTGAACTGGAAGGTCATCAATATCCAGACAGAGGCCAAGGCCCTGGTCATCCTGGGCATCCTGGCCGGCACGTACTTCCTCAGCAAGCTCACCGGCCTGTTCGTCGTGGGCGCCGTGTTCTGCTGCCTGGGCTTTCTGCTCTATTTCCGGTGCCGGAAAAAATCCTACTATGTCATTACCCTGACAGTGGCGGTGGCAATCTGGGCCGCGTTCCGCTTTGCCCTGAACGTGGATTTTTAAGGGGGGGCGGAGTATGTTAGAGCATATGATTCCGGCCACCGGCCTTCTGTTCACCCTGGAAAATATCCTGTGGATTAACATCGGCGTGTTCATCGGCTCGGTCTTTGCGGCCATCCCCGGTCTAAGCGTCATTCTGTGCGTAATTTTGTTCCTGCCCGTCACCTACTCCATGACCGCCATTCCCGGCATGATGTTCCTGCTGGGCATCTACTGCGCCGGCGGCTACGGCGGCAGCGTGTCCGCCATCCTCATCAACACCCCCGGCACTCCCCACGCCGCGGCTACCATGCTGGACGGCCACCCCCTGTCGGAGCAGGGGCGGACCAAGGCGGCGCTGAAAATCGCCCTGTACGCCTCCACCTTTGGCGGCGTGTTCTCCGCCCTGATGCTGCTGTTTTTGGGTCCCCAGGTGGCGAAGATTGCCGCCCAGCTGGGAACGGCGGAATATTTTATGGTCTGCGTCTTTGGCCTGACCATCATTGCCGGCGTGTCCGGCAAGAGCATGATAAAGGGCCTTATTTCCGCCTGCCTGGGCCTGCTTATCTCCTGCGTCGGCTCCGACCCCATGACCAGCTATGACCGCTTTACCTTCGGCATCCCCCGGCTGTACCTGGGGCTGGACCTGGCCATCTGCCTGATTGGCCTGTTCGCCCTGGTGGAGATCATGGCCAAGGCGGAGAAGCCCCTGGACCGGCTGAACCTGGACGCGTCCCAGATCAAGGACGACGGCGTGATCACCAAGGCGGAGTACAAGCGCATGGCCCGGCCTGTGCTGCTGTCCTCCATCATTGGCGTGCTGGTGGGCATCATCCCCGGCACCGGCGCCTCGGAGGCCTCCTGGTTCAGCTACAACACCGCGAAAAACATGTCCAGGCACCCGGAGGAGTTCGGACACGGCTCGGTGGAGGGCATCGCCGCCGCGGAGTCGGCCAACAACGCCGTCACCGGCGCGACCCTCATTCCCCTGCTCACCCTGGGCATCCCCGGCGACGGCACCGTGGCAATCATGCTCTCCGCCCTTATGATCAACGGTCTGAACCCCGGTCTGAGCTTGTTCACCACCCAGGGGGACATCATGTACGCCATCATGCTGGGCCTGATCCTGGTCAACCTGTTCATGTGCCTCCAGGGCAAATTCCTGACCACGCTGTTTGCCAAGGTGGTGTCCATTCCCCAGGAAATCCTGACCCCCATCATTGTGATCTTCTGCTTTGCGGGGGCCTACTCCGTGAACGGAAACTATTTTGATGTGGGCGTGGCCCTGATCTTCGGCATTCTGGCCTGGGTGCTGCGCAAGCTGGAGCTGCCCCCGGTGCCCATTCTGCTGGGCCTGGTGCTGGGCAGCATGACGGAGACCAATTTCCGCCGGGCCCTGCTCATCTCCAACGGCAATCCCAGCATCTTTTTCAGCAGCGTGTACTGTATCATCTTCCTGGTCCTCATCGTGGCGGCGGTAGGTACGATCGTCCGGGGCAAGATGAACGAGAAAAAAGCCAGTGCCCAGAAGGAGGACGAACACCATGCCCAATAATATTATTTTCTACTTCACCGACCAGCAGCGCTGGGACACCTGCGGCTGCTACGGCCAGCCTCTGAACATCACCCCCAATCTGGACCGCCTGGCCCAGGAGGGCGTCAAGTTTGACAACGCCTTCACCCCCCAGCCGGTGTGCGGTCCCTGCCGGGCCTTGTTCCAGACCGGCAGGTACCCCACCGAGACCGGCTGCTTCCGCAACAACGTCATGCTGCCCGCCGGGGTCAAGACCCTGGGAAGCTACATCGAGGAGGCGGGCTACGAGACGGCCTATATCGGCAAGTGGCACCTGGCCAGCGACGGGGAGCTGGAGAAGCCCCCCACCATCGACCACACCGTCACCGCCATCCCGCGGGAGCTGCGGGGGGGGTACACCGGCTTCTGGCGCGCCGCCGACGTGCTGGAGTTCACCTCCCACGGCTACGACGGCTTTGTCTTTGACGAGAACGACCAGCGCGTGGATTTCAAGGGCTACCGGGCCGACTGCATCAACGATATGGCCCTGGAGTTTTTCGACCGGTACGACGGCCAAAAGCCCTTCTTTATGACCGTCTCCCAGATTGAGCCTCACCACCAGAACGACCGCAGGCACTACGAGGGGCCGGAGGGCTCTAAGGAAAAATTCAAAAATTTTATCCTGCCGGAGGATTTGAAGGCCCTGGGGGGCAACGCCGCCGAGGAGTACCCCGACTACCTGGGCCAGTGCGCCAGTCTGGACGAGAACCTGGGCCGGCTGATGGACAAGCTCAAGGAAAAGGGATTATATGACAATACAGTGATCCTGTTTGCCTCCGACCACGGCTCCCACTTCCTCACCCGCAACCGGGACGAGCATCTCAACGGCTACGACGACTACAAGCGCTCCTGCCATGACGCCTGCCTCCATGTGCCCCTGGTCATTGCCGGCGGACCCTTCCGGGGAGGCCGCGTTGTGGAGGAGCTGGTGAGCACCGCCAGCCTGCCCAAGACCATCCTGGCCCTGGCCGGCGTGGACGTGGGAGACGCCATGATCGGGGAAAACCTCCTTGACGTGGTGGAGAAAAAGGACCATAATAGACCCAACGAGATTTTTGCGCAGATTTCCGAGAGCCGGGTGGGCCGGTGCATCCGCAGCGCCCGCTATACCTACTCCGTGTACGCCCCCGGCGTGAACGGCGGCGAGGCGGCGGCGGCGGACCTGTACGCGGACGATTTCCTCTACGACATGGAGAAGGATCCCCACCAGCTGAACAATGTGGCTGCCGACCCGGCCTACGCCGGGGTGAAGGCGGAGCTGCGGGACCGGCTGCTGTACTGGATCGAACAAGCGGAGGGGACCCGGCCTGTCATAACCGACTGAGGAAGCCTGCAAAAACGCCGGGGAGGGCGCCATGAAGGAGTTGGACGGGAAATCGGAGATGGTCTACCTGTGGGTACGGGCCTATATCGAGGAAAATAAATTTTCCAGCAATACGAAGATCCCCTCGGAAAACACCCTGAGCCGGAGGCTTGCGGTCAGCCGGGAGACGGTGCGCCGCGCCCTGACCCGGCTGACGGAGGAGGGAGTGCTGTGCCGGGTCAAGGGCAGCGGTACCTACATCAACAAGGAGGAGGCCCTGTCCAGAGAGCTGGGCGGCTCCGGCGGACGGACCAAGATCGGCCTGATCCTCCAGGGCCAGGACGGCAACGCCAACTCCAGCCTGATGGACGGCATCCGCAGCATCCTGCCTCCCGACCAGGTGGACCTGCGCACGTTTCTTACCGACAACAAGTTCTCCAACGAGCGCCGGTGCCTCCAGGCCGTGGTGAACCAGGGCTTTCGGGGCTTTATTGTGGACGGCGTAAAGGCCAGCCTGCTCAACCCCAACCTGGACTGCTACCAGAAAATCTATCAAAAGCGCATTCCCGTGATTTTTTACAACAATTATTATAAAAACCTGAAATATCCGCGGGTGGTGGTCAACGACCTGCGGTGCGCCAAGGAGCTGATTGGCCTGCTGATCCGGGAGGGCCACCGGAATATCGCGGGGATTTTCGTCTCAGACAACTATCAGAGCATCGAAAAGTTCCAGGGGATGGCGGCCGCCCTCCAGGAAAACGGTGTGGAGTACCAGGACGACTATACCAAGTGGTGCGTGTCCAACGAGGCCCACGACCCCCGGTTTGCCCGGTCCATTGACCGCTTCCTCAAGGGCCTGCCCCACTGCACGGCGGTGGTTTGCTGCAACTATATGATCTATCAGCTGGTGCGGCAGGTGCTGGAGAAGCAGAAGAAGCGGGTGCCGGAGGACTGCTCCCTGGTGTGCTTCGACTACTCCAGCGAGGACTGGGAGACGGAAGGGGTGACCTGCTCCATCCACCAGGGCTACCGCATCGGGCAGGAGGTGGCCTCCCGGCTGATGCGGATGATTCGCAACCGGGACTGCGACGATATCAATTACACCTATGTCCTGGCCCCGGAAATTTATCTGGGCCGCTCTGTCGGTCCGGCCAGGCGATAGCGAAAGCGGGCCGTCCAAAGGGACGGCCCGCTTCCAAGCAAGGAGAGGAGGGGGGCCTTATGCCGCCCCTGAGTATTTTAGTCAAGCCGGCCTCCAGCGCCTGCAATCTGCGCTGTGCCTACTGCTTTTACGCCGACGAGGCCAGCAACCGGGCCGTCCCAAGCTATGGGCGCATGTCCCCCCAGGTGGTCCGGGCCTTGCTGGAGCAGACGGCGGGCACGGCGGAGGGCGGGGTCAGCTTTTTGTTCCAGGGCGGGGAGCCTACCCTGGCGGGGCTGGATTTTTACCGGGATTTTACGGCCCAGGCCGGAGAACTTCTCCCCAAGGGGCTGCGGGTCCAGTACGCCATCCAGACCAACGGGATAGTGCTGGATGAGGCGTGGTGCCGCTTTTTGAAGGAGCGGCAGTTTTTGGTGGGTCTCTCCCTGGACGGGAACCGGGCGTGCCACGACCGTTTCCGCCGGGACGGGGCGGGAAAGGGCACCTATGACCGGGTGTTACGGGCGGCCCGCCTGCTGGAGCAGGCCGGGGTGGAGTACAATGTGCTGACCGTGGTGACCGGCTATCTGGCCAAGCATATCCAGAGCGTCTTTGGGGCGCTGTGCAAGGAGGGCTTTCGGTTCCAGCAGTACATCCCGTGCCTGGACCCCCTGGGGGAGGACCGGGGAGGCCAAGGCTACTCCCTGTCCCCGGAGGAGTACGGGGCGTTTTTAAAAAACCTCTTTGACCTGTGGTATCGGGAGCTGGAGCAGGGCCGCTACTGGTCCATCCGCTATTTCGACAATCTGGTGTGGATGCTGGGGGGCCGGGACCCGGAGCAGTGCTCCATGGGGGGGCGCTGCGGCTTGCAGTACCTGGTGGAGGCGGACGGCAGCGTCTATCCCTGCGATTTCTACGGCCTGGACCAGTACCGGCTGGGGAATCTGTTGGAACACGACTGGGCGCAGCTGGACCGGACCAGGGAGGCGCTGGGCTTTGTGGAAGCTTCCCGGCGGGTGCCGGAGGACTGCCGCCGCTGCGCGTGGTACGCGCTGTGCCGCAACGGCTGCCGCCGGGACCGCCTGGAGGAGCCGGACGGATTGGGCCGGAACTACTACTGCCAGGCCTACGCCCAATTTTTCACCTACGCCCTCCCCCGGCTGAAAAAGGCGCGGGGAATGCTGAATATGAGGTAAATAGGGATGCTGTTATTTTTTCTTGTGGCGCTGGGGGCCAGCGTTGTAGGCGCTGTGTGCGGGATTGGCGGCGGCGTGATCATCAAGCCGGTGCTGGATTTGCTCCACCTGGAGTCGGTGTCCACCATCAGCTTTTTGTCCGGCTGCACGGTCCTGTCCATGAGCTGCTATTCTGTGATAAAATCCCTGCTGGCCGGGGAGAAGCGGGTCTCCCTGAAGACCGGCACGCCTCTGGCCCTGGGCGCGGCTCTGGGCGGGCTGGTGGGCAATCAGCTCTTTGGGCTGGTCCGGGGGCTGTCCGACAACCCGGACCGTGTGGGCGCGGTGCAGGCGGCCTGTCTGGCGGTCATTACCGTGGGGACTCTGCTGTATACCCGGAACAAGGCCCGGATCGCGTCGTACCGCGTGACCAACAAGGGAGTGTGTGTGCTGATCGGTCTGGCCCTGGGGTGTATGTCCAGCTTTTTGGGCATCGGCGGAGGGCCGATCAATCTGGTGGTGCTGTACTTCTTTTTCAGCATGGACACCAAAACCGCCGCGGCCAACAGCCTGTATATCATTTTCTTCAGCCAGCTTTGCAGCCTGCTCACCACTCTTTTGACAAGCTCTGTGCCGGAGTTCCGCTGGCCGGTGCTGGTCCTGATGGCGGCGGGGGGCTTAGGCGGCGGCGTGCTGGGCAGACAGCTGAACCGCCGGATGCAGGGAGAGGCGGTCGAGAAGCTCTTTATGGCGCTGATGGTGGTGATTATCTGCATCAGCGTGTTCAATACATGGCGGTACGCGGCGGGCTGAGTCAATCCAGGTAGTGATATTTCCCGGAAAATTTCCAGAAGCAGATGCCGCTGACCACCAGAGCGACGCCCTCCGCCGCGGCGATGGACCACCACACGCCGTCCAGCTCCAGGAATATGGGCAGGATCAGAACAGCCGCGATCTGAAAGACCAGGGTCCGCAGGAACGAGAGAAAGGCGGAGACCAGGCCGTCGTTGAGGGCGGTGAAAAAGGCGGAGGCGAAAATATTAAAGCCCATCATCAAAAAGGCCACGGAGTAGATGCGGAACCCCCGGCGGGTCATCTCCAGCAGCGCCAGGTCGTAGCTGACGAAAATACCCGCCAGCAGTCCGGCCAGCAGCTCCGCCAAAACGGTGAGGACCAGGGACGCGCCCCCAAGCAGGACGAGGCTCTTGGAAAAGAGGCTTTTCAGCTCGTCGTGGTTCTGCGCCCCGAAGTGGTAGCCCACAATGGGCGCACTGCCGATGGAGTAGCCCACAAATACGCCGATGAAAATAAAGTTGACGTACATAATGACCCCGTAAGCCGCCACGCCGTCCTCCCCGGCAAAGCGTATGAGCTGAACGTTATAGAGCATGTTCACCAGGGAGATGGAAATGTTGGTCATCAGCTCCGAGGAGCCGTTGGTGCAGGTCTGGAATATGGCTTTCGCGTCGAATTTGGCACGGGTGAGCTTCAGGGTGCAGGTGTTGGGCAGGCGGAAGTAGACCAGGGGGATGATTGCTCCCACGAACTGGCTGATTACCGTGGCTGCCGCCGCGCCCTCCAGACCCCAGTTGAGTCCCGCTACGAACACCGCGTCCAGCGTGATGTTGGTCAGGCCCGCCGCTACGGTCACCAGAAGGCCGAGGGTGGGCCGTTCTGCTGTGATAAAGAAGCTTTGGAATACGTATTGTAATACAAAGGGCGTGAGAGAGGTCATAAGAATACGGCCGTAGGTCACGCAGTAGCCGACCATTTCCCCCTCCGCCCCCAGCAGGATGGCGATAGGCTCCATCAGTACGATTGCCACGACAGACAGCACGACGCTCAGGAGGATGGACAGGTAAACGAGCATGGAAAACAGCTCGTTGGCCCGCTTGGTGTTTCCCTCCCCTAAGGTTTTGGAGACCAGGGCACTGCCGCCGGAGCCGATCATAAAGCCGATGGCGCCAAAGACCATGACAAAGGGCATAATGAGGTTGACCGCCGCAAAGGGGGTCTTGCCGACGAAATTGGAAACAAAGATGCCGTCCACCACGCCGTAGACGGAGGTAAAAATCATCATGACGATGGATGGGAAGGTAAAACGGCATAATTTGGAGTAGGTAAAGTGTTCGGAAAGCGATAATAAACCCATGAATGTTTCTCCTTTTGATGTGTTTGCGGGGGAAGGTGGCTGGCCGCAGGCCAGACGGATGAGGGTGAAAAACCCCCAAGGGCCGCACCACTGAACCATATTATTCACATAAAAAAGCGGGACGGCCCTCCGTCCCGCTTTTCTCATTCTCTTACAGTACCGGTTCACCCGCGGCTTTTTTCGCCTTGATTTCCCGGAGCGCGTCCTTATAGGACAGGTTCACACGGCCCTTGTCGTCGATCTCGGTGACCTTCACCCAGATCATATCGCCGATGTTCACCACATCCTCCACCTTCTCGACCCGGCGTTCTGCCAGCTTGGAGATGTGGACCATGCCGTCCTTACCGGGGGCCAGCTCCACGAATGCGCCGAACTGGAGGATGCGCACCACCTTGCCGTAGTACAGCGCGCCCACCTCAGGGACGAATACAATGGTCTCGATCATCTTTTTGGCCGCGTCGCAGGCGGCGGCGTTGGGGGAGGCAATGTGGATGGTGCCGTCATCCTCGATGTCCACTGTCGCGCCGGAATCGGCGGTGATTTTCTGAATCACGCTGCCGCCCTTGCCAATGACCTCCCGGATCTTCTCCGGGTCGATCTTTATGGTAATCATCTTGGGAGCGTACTTGCTCACCTCCGAGCGGGGGGCGGAAATGCAGGGCAGCATGATTTCGTCCAGAATGGCGAACCGTGCGTCACGGGTGATCTCCAGGGCCTCTTTGATGATTGCGTGAGTCAGGCCGTCGTTCTTCAGGTCCATCTGAATGGCGGTGATACCGGCCTTGGTGCCGGCCACCTTAAAGTCCATCTCCCCGTGGAAGTCCTCCACGCCCTGGATGTCGATAAAGGTGGTAAAGCCGCCGTTGTCGTCCTGAATCAGGCCGCAGGAGATGCCGGCCACAGGAGCCTTGATCGGCACGCCCGCGTCCATCAGGGCCAGCGTAGAGCCGCAGATGGAGCCCTGGGAGGTGGAGCCGTTGGAGGACAGCACCTCAGACACGACGCGGATGGCGTAGGGGAACTCGTCCACGCTGGGCAGCACCGGGGCCAGGGCGCGCTCGGCCAGGAACCCGTGGCCGTACTCCCGGCGGTTGGTGGAGCGGGGGGCCCGTGCCTCACCGACAGAGTAGGGCGGGAAATTGTAGTGGTGCATATAGCGCTTTTCGGTCTCTTCCCAGATGGTGTCCAGCTTCTGGTTGGCGGCGAGGGTGTTCAGGGTAGCGATGGACAGCACCTGGGTCTGGCCGCGGGTGAACAGGCCGGAGCCGTGGACGCGGGGCAGAAGGCCCACTTCGGCGGCCAGGGGACGAATCTCGTTCTGGGCGCGGCCGTCTACCCGGTGGCCCTCCAGCAGCCAGGCCTTGACGATCTTCTTCTGGAACTTGTAGGTGAACTCCTCCAGGTACTGGTCCATATCCGGATATTCCTCCAGATATTTCTCGTGCCAATGCTCGATCATGGCGTTCCAGCGCTCTTCCCGGACGTTCTTGTCATCGGTGTCCATAGCGGCCTTGGCCTCGTCCATGAAGTTGGCGACGATGTCGTCAAACAGCTCCTGGTTGAACTGGGCGTGCTCGTACTCCATCTTGGGCTTGCCAATCTCGGAGACGATCTGATTGATAAAGTCAATCTGCTTCTTGATCTCCTCGTGGGCCTTCACAATACCGGCGAACATGATCTCGTCCGGGATCTCATCGGCGCCGGCCTCGATCATGACGACCTTCTCCCGCGTGGCGGCAACGGTCACATCCATACGGCTGGTCTTGCGCTGCTCCTGGGTGGGGTTTAAGACGATCTGTCCGTCGCAGTAGCCCACCTCCAGGCAGCCGATGGGACCGGCGAAGGGGATTTCGGAGTAGCTGACGCAGGCGGACGCGCCGATCATAGCGGCCACCTCAGGGGAACAGTCATAGTCCACGCTCATGACGGTACACTGGATGCACACGTCGTTGCGGAAGTCGTAGGGGAACAGGGGACGCATGGGGCGGTCGATGAGGCGGCTGGCCAGCACGGCGGGCAGGGAAGGACGGCCCTCCCGGCGCATGAAGCTGCCGGGGATGCGGCCCACGGCGTAGAGCTTTTCCTCGAACTCCACGGACAGGGGGAAGAAGTCGATCCCGTCGCGGGGGCGGGGGGAGACGGTGGCGGCGACCATAACGGTGGTTTCGCCGTACTTGACCATCGCGCTGGCGGAGGCCAGCTCGGCCACCTTGCCCACCTCGATGGTGAGGGGACGACCGCACAGGTCCATGGTCCAGGACTTGAATTTGGGGAAGGTTTTCTGTTTGATGATGGTTGACATGGTGATGCTCCTTTGTAAAAAAATTTTGGTCGGAGCGGGCTGTCTTTTAGCACTTGAATATGGGTCCAGAGAGGCGGGCGCATATTCAACTGCTAAAAAAACGGCTGGCTCCAAGTTTGGAAGAAGGGACAGCACGGCAAAACCGGCTGTCCCTCACAGGGCTCTGATTACTTACGCAGACCCAGCTTGGCAATGATGGCGCGGTAGCGCTCAATGTCCTTCCGGGCCAGATAATCCAGCATTTTACGGCGCTTACCGACCATCTTCAGCAGGCCGCGGCGGGAGTGATTGTCCTGCTTGTGAATCTTCAGATGCTCAGTCAGCTCGTTGATGCGGGCGGTCAGAATAGCGATCTGGACCTCCGGGGAGCCGGTATCAGTGGGATGTGTGCGGTTGGCCTCGATCACGGCTGTTTTTTCGTCTTTACGAATCATGGGAAATTCCACCTTTCCAATATACTTGCCCAAGGGGCTGCGTACCGGGCGGATGGAACCCCGCTCTCTTGAGCGGGCCGTGCCCCGGAACGAAGCGTCTGGGCGGTTTTGCGTCTCACGCAGGGATACTATACCATAATTTTAACCGGCTGTAAAGGAAAAAATCCCGGTTTTTGTTTGATTTTTGGGGGAGGGCGTGACTTTTCTTTGTGCTCCTTGCCCCTACCTATTTTTCCCCCGGATAATTCGTTGACAATCGCAGAAAAACTATGATACACTGGCCCCACCAAGGGGACAGGAGGTTTTTCATATGATTCATATCGCCATCGGCCAATGCGGCAGCACCGGGACCGCCGAAGAAAACCAGCAGGAGATGGAGCGTCTGCTCCTCCAGGCGGTGGAGGAGGACCCAAAGCTGGATTTGATGGTGTTTCCGGAGTACTGCCGGTACACCCCGGCCAGCCGGGCGGACGCGCTGGATTGCGCCATCAGCCTGGAGGACCCGGACCCGTTTATCGACCGGATGCGGCAGCTGGCCCGGACATATGGGGTCTGCCTGATTCCCGGCAGCTTCCCGGAGCGGGCGGGAGAGCGTAAGGTCTGTAACACGGTCCTGACCATCGGGCGGGACGGTGAAATTTTGGGAAAATACCAAAAAATCCACCTGTTTGACGCGGCGGGCTATCAGGAGTCGTCCTACATGCAGGCAGGGGACGCGCTGTGCCTGGTGGACACGGACTTTGGCCGGGTGGGCGTGCTGGTGTGCTACGACCTGCGCTTCCCGGAGCTGGCCCGGAGCCTCTGCCTCCAGGGGGCGGAGCTTCTGGTGTGTCCGGCCCAGTTCCCCTGCGGCCAGCCTCTCCCCGCCCGCGTGGACGACTGGGATTTGCTGATTCGCAGCACCGCGCTGACCAATCTGACCTACACCGTGGGGGCGAACCAGTTCGGCATAGTCCGCCGGGACGCGCCCTTTGGCCGCTCCTGCGTGGCCGACCCCAGAGGGACCGTGATTGCCGCCGCCTCCGGGCGGAACTGCGTGGTCCATGCCATGCTTGATCTGGACTACCAGCGGGAGGTGCAAAAAAATCTGGCCTCCTGGAATAACCGGAGACCAGATGTGTATTGCCTCTGAAAACGTTTAAGCCTGCTTCCGGGCCGTGGAGGATGGGATGCCCAGCTCCTCCCGGTATTTGGCTACCGTCCGCCGGGCGGTGGGACAGCCTGCCTCCTCCAGCATCAGGCACAACTGCTGGTCGGAAAGGGGGTGGGCTTTGTCCTCCTCCTCCAGAAAGCGGCGCAGTAAATCCTGGGTCCTGCCGCCGGAGACGGTGACGAACCGCCGCAGAGGAAGCAGTCCCCGGCTGCACTGGATGTACTTTTCCCGGATGGCCCGGCTGACAGTGGATTCATGCAAATCTAAAGCCTGGGCCATGTCGGACAGCTTTAGGGGCGCCAGACTGCCCATGCCGGTAAAAAACGCCTGCTGCCGGGCCGCGATGTACTGGGCACAGCGCAGCAGAGTGGACTGCCGCTGCTCTACGGCCCGGACCGCCCACTGGGCCTGCTTGACCTTCTGGTCCAGATAGTCTTTGACTTCCTGGTCCTCCGTCTCCGCCAGGAGGGACTGATAATAGCCGCTCAACTGGAGCGACGGCACCCGCGCGGCGCTGAGGACCGCCACAGGCTGGCCCTGCTCCATATGTATCTCCAGATCCGGGACCAGATAGGCGGGGCGCTCCCGCGCGGCGAACTGTGCGCCGGGGCGGGGGTCCAGGGCCCGGATGCGCGTGCAGGCCTCACGCACCTGCTCCTGGGAGGCGTTCAGCGCCTTGGCGATGGCGCCGTACTGGCCGCGGGCCAGGTGGTGGAGCTGACTTTGGACGACGGACAGCGCCAAGGGGTCCGCCCCCTGCCGCTGGAGCTGGAGCGCCAGACATTGGGCCAGGTCCTTTGCCCCTACCCCGGCGGGGTCCAGGGCCTGGAGCTGGGCAAGGCCTGCTTCCATGTCGTCCATGGGCATGTGGGCCGCCTGGGCAAGCTGGTCCAGAGGGTCCCGCAAATAGCCGTCCCGGTCCAGGCACAGGCATAAAAACTGCGCTGCCGCCAGCGGGCCGTCCGGCAGGTCCTGGCCGGAGAGCTGCCAGAGCAAATGACGTTCCAAGGTCTCCTCCAGCCCGCCGCCGTCGCCTACGCGCTCCAGAGGGTCGTCCAAGCGCTCACGGGCGGCTGAGGCGTAAGCCCGGTTTTGGCCGTCCTGCTGGGTGAGCCACTCCAGCCGCTGGGCCAGGGAGCTTTGGGCCGGAGCGGGGTCCTCCCCAGGGCCGGCGGTGATTTCCAGCACGGGGTTCTCCAGGGCAAGCTCCTGGAGATAGTCGGTAAGCTCCAGGCTGCTCATTTGTAGAATTTCCACAGACTGCCGCTGCTGGGGCGAGAGAGTCTGGGTTTGTTTCAGAATCAGATTTTGTTCCAATACTGGTCACTCCTCAATAAACGCTTTTTGTACACCCCACGAGCACAGGTTTGTCCATTTATACAAATTTTACATCTATTAGATGTAATTGTCAATATATCCTGTGGAATCTGTTGGATTTCCCTATTTTCCCCCTCATCCGTCACCGCCTTTCCCTTGCCGGGGAACTGAACTGTGGGACCCGACCCCCTGGGCGGGTCATTCCCCCCAGACTTCCGCTCCCCTCCATAGCCTTCCCCCTAATGGGGGAAGGCCGACTCCCCCTGTCAGGGGGAGATGGCCGCAGGCCAGAGGGGGTAGGGAGGCGCCGCCGCAGGCGGTGACGGATGAGGGTGAAAAAAGCCAGCCTCCCGCAACAGCGAGAGACTGGCTTTTTCTTATGTGACCCCGTATTATTTCGTCGCCCAATTCCCGGTGGCCTCGGCGGTCAGATAGGCGTTGATAAACCCATCCAAATCCCCGTCCATCACGCCGTTGATATTGCTGGTCTCAAAGGCGGTCCGGTTGTCCTTCACCATCTGGTAGGGCATGAACACATAGGAGCGGATCTGACTGCCCCACTCGATTTTCAGCTGCACGCCCTTCAAATCGGAAATCTTCTCCGCCTTCTCCTGCATTTGCAGCTCCACCAGCTTGGCCCGCAGCATTTTCATACAGTTATCCTTGTTCTGGAACTGACTGCGTTCCTGCTGGCTGGCGACCACCACGCCGGTGGGCTTGTGGATGAGCCGCACCGCAGAGGAGGTTTTATTGACGTGCTGTCCGCCCGCGCCGCTGGCCCGGTAGACCTGCATCTCGATATCCTCCGGGCGGATCTCCACTTCCACGTCCTCCGGCAGGTCGGGCATGACCTCCACGGACGCGAAGGAGGTCTGCCGCCGGGCGTTGGCGTCGAAGGGGGACACCCGCACCAGACGATGCACGCCGTGTTCTCCCCGCAGGTAGCCGTAAGCGTTCTCGCCCTCGACCATAATGGTGGCGGACTTGATGCCCGCCTCGTCGGCCTCCTGGTAGTCCATGAGCTTGTAGGTGAAGCCGGAGCGTTCGGTCCAGCGGGTGTACATCCGATAAAGCATCTGCGCCCAGTCCTGGGCCTCGGTGCCGCCCGCGCCGGGGTGGATGGTCAGAATGACATTGCAGTTGTCATACTCCCCGGTCAGCAGGGTCTGAAGCCGGGCCTGCTCCATGTTGGCCTCCAGGGCAATAAAACCCTCCTCCAGCTCTGGCAGGAGGGATTCGTCCTCGAACTCGTTGCCCATCTCGCACAGGGCCATCAGGTCGTCCCACTGGGACTGGCGGCGGCGGTGCTTTTCCACCTTGTCCTGCAAATTTTTGATGCGCTGCTGGACCTTCTGGGCCTTTGCCAGGTTGTCCCAGAAGCCGTCGGCGGCGGACTCCGCCTGGAGCATATCCAGCTCCCGTTCCGCGCCCTCCAGGTCCAGGGCCTGTCCCAGCTCTTCCAGAGCGGGGGTCAGGTTGTTGAGCTTCACTTTGTATTCGTCGAATTGGAGCATAAAAGACCTCACTCTTTCTTCCTGCATAAATGAATCAATCTATTATAACGAAAGTTTTTGGAAAAGTAAAGGAAAATTCCGAAAACTCGATTGATTTGTGAGGCCGGGCGGGGGATTTCCCCCCATTCCCTCACCCTCTCCCGAAAAACGCGCCCAGCTGCTCCATACCGTCCTGATAGCCATAGCCGATGCGCCGCAGGTTCTTTTCCGGCGAAAAGGCCAGCACAGTTTCCATGCCGCTGTGAAACAGCTCTTTCCGCCGGGGCAGGACCACGCAGAACTCCGCACCGGCAAAGTCCTGGGTGGCGGGCGGCTTATCCGGGTTCAGGCCCACCACGATAAACCGCCGGTAGCCCGCCTCGTACAGGGGCCGCACCGGCTCGTTGTCCGTCACACCGCCGTCGCAGTAGAGCCGGCCGTCCATCCGCACCGGCGGGAAGGCCACGGGGATGGCCGACGAGGCCAGCAGGATTGTTTCCACGGATTCGGGCAGTTCATTGTCTTTCAGGTCGAAATATTCCGCCTGATAGCCCTCGGTCCTGCAACAGCAGGCAAATAGCTCCAGGGGGGAGCGCTGGAGCGCGTCTAGATCCAGAAATTGGTGAATCATGCCCCGGACTTTTTTCTGGGAGAGCGCGCCGTTTTGGGAGAGCAAAATGCGTTTGAAGTCCAGTCCGACCACGTCGCGGGTGGACAGGGCCAGCCAGAGTGTGACGGCCCGCTGTAAGTCGCCCTGGGCAAAGAGGGCCATATTAAGTGCGCCGATGGACGCGCCGGACACACCGCCGATGTACCGTTCCAGGCCCAGGTCCCGCAGGGCCATCCACACGCCGATTTCATAGCTGCCCTTGGCGCCGCCGCCGCCCAGCACCAGTCCCATTTTTTTCATCCCCGCCGCCTCCTGCATGTTGGCATTTTCCTATACTATGCCCAGGAGGGGGGAGGGTTTCCCCCTCATCCGTCACCGCCTGCGGCGGCGCCACCTTCCCCCGCCAGGGGGGAAGGCTTATCGTTGCGCCTACCGATACTACTCCGGAGTGGGGTGAGTGCCAGTGTCCGAAGCCTTCCCCCTCACGGGGGAAGGTGGCACGGCGAAGCCGTGACGGATGAGGGTGAAAACCCCCTCTTATTTACGCCGCAGTTCTTTTGCAAGGGCAACGAGGAGGTCAATTTGTTCTCCGGAGAGGCCTTTGGAGGCCTCAAGGAGTCTGTCGGTGTGGCGGGGGGCTTTCAGGTCGGTGTCGAAGAACTCTTTTGGGGAGACGTTGAGGTAGTCGCAGATGTAGAAAAACAAGGTCATAGAGGGATAACTGACGCAGTTCTCCAAATTTGCAATATAACCGGCACTTTGGCCCAGCGATAAGCTCATATCCCGTGCAGAGACATTTTTGCTCAGTCTCAATTCGGTCAGCCTTTTTGCAAATTCTGGCTTTTCTAGCATCTCATCACCCCCCTGTATATATTATCCTACTATACAGAGGAGAAAATTCATCTAAATAATTTATGAATTGGTGTTGAATTGTATAATTAAATTAGATATAATAGAGAAGATATCTATTTTAATTGGTCGGGAGTGTCTATATGAGTATGCGCCAAAAAACCTGCTGTTTCACTGGCCACCGCAGCATCCCCCAAAAACTTCTCCCACCCCTCACCGAACTCCTGGAACAAGAAATCCTCACCCTCTACAACCAAGGCATCCACTACTTCGGTGCAGGCGGCGCATTAGGCTTTGATACCCTCGCCGCAGAGGCCGTTTTACGCCTGCGTAAACGCTGTCCGCTGATGCGGCTGATCCTAGTCCTGCCCTGCCTGGACCAGACAAAAGGCTGGCGGCCCCAGGACGTGAAACGCTATGAGGAAATCAAAGCCCAAGCCGATAAAATCGTCTACACCTCCACCCACTACACCTCAGACTGTATGCAAAAGCGCAACCGCCATTTGGTGGACCATAGCTGCATTTGTGTCTGCTACTTGGTCCGCACAAACGGCGGTTCCGCTTATACGATTTGTTACGCCGGAATCCAGGGCGTGGAAGTCCGCAACCTGCACTGTAAAATGCCCGCATTTAGCGAGCTGTAAAATTCGTAGCTGAGGGGGACCCCACGCAAAAAAGAAGCCCGGAACACGGTTCCGGGCTTCTTTTTGTATCTCAAATCAATACATGCCCATGTCAG
>CAJTOE010000010.1 GCA_910577805.1 uncultured Oscillospiraceae bacterium
CCCCCCCCTCATCCGTCTGGCCTCCGGCCAGCCACCTTCCCCCGCCAGGGGGGAAGGCTTATCGGTGCGTCTACCGATACTACTCCGCAGTCTAGCAAGTGCCAATGTTGGAGCCTTCCCCCTCACGGGGGAAGGTGGCACGCGAAGCGTGACGGATGAGGGTGAACCCCCCCCGCAGAAAGAAGGTAATACAATGAAACCACCCCGCACACGCCGCATGATTCTGGCCTGGGTTTTCCTGGCCCTGGGAGCCGCCTTTACCCTCATAGGCCTCTTATCGTTCGTCATTTCCATCCCCACCCGCAACGGTGACGCCAGGGATTTTCTGCCGCTTGGCGTACTGCTCCTGATTGCGGGCAGCATTTTGGCACTGTCCGCCCACTGGTACAGCCGCACAGCCGCCCGTCTCCAGGCGGAGGGCCGGTCCGTCCCTGGAACCCTTCTCCAGATTCAGAAACACCCGTTCATCCGCTTCAATCAAAGCTTCTACCGCAAAAGCCATCCCTGGAGCGTCCGATGCTCCTACAACTGGGAGGGCGTAACGTATCAAATCCGAAGTGAGCTTCTCTGGAGAGAACCCGCCCCGGACAGCCAGCGGCCAGCGGTCTTTCTGGACCCGGAGCGCCCCAAGCGGGCTTTTGTGGACCCGGAATCTCTATCCTATAAAGTGTAATTCGCAAACTAGCAGAAGCCTTAGACTTCAACCTCATGAGGTGCATCATGTCAAATATCCAAGTCCTAGATCCCCACGTAGCCAATCTAATTGCCGCCGGAGAAGTAGTCGAACGCCCGGCCTCCGTAGCCAAGGAGCTGATGGAAAACGCCATCGACGCAGGCGCAACTGCCGTCACGGTGGAAATTTCCCATGGCGGCATGACCTTTCTCCGGGTCACCGACGACGGAAAGGGCATCCCCGCCGACGAGCTGCCCACCGCCTTCCTGCGCCACGCCACCAGCAAGCTGAAAACCGAATACGACCTGGAGGCCATCGGCACCCTGGGCTTCCGGGGGGAGGCCCTGGCCGCGATTGCCGCTGTCTCCCGCATCACGGTCCTCTCCCGCCCCCTGGAGGCCCCGTTCGGCGCGTCCTTGTCCCTGGAGGGCGGCGTGCCGGGCGCGGTGGAAGAGGCGGGCTGTCCGTTGGGCACGACCATCGTGGTCCGGGACCTGTTTTTCAACACTCCCGCCCGGCTGAAATTCATGAAAAAGGACGCGGCGGAGGGCGCGGCGGTGTTCGCGGTGGTCCAGCGGGTGGCTCTGAGCCATCCGGAGGTATCCATAAAATTTCTCCGGGACGGCAAGCAGGAGCTATTGACCCCCGGTGACGGAAAATTGCAGTCCGCCGTCTACGCGGTGCTGGGCCGGGAGCTGGCCTTGGGCTTTGTGCCGGTGCGCGGCTCCGGGGAGGGCATGGAGGTATCCGGCTTTGTGTCTCTGCCCGCCTGCTGCCGGGCCAGCCGGAATTACCAGTTCTTTTTTGTCAACGGACGGCTCGTCAAATCCCGGCTTCTGATGGCCGCCCTGGAGGAGGCCTACGCCAACCAGAAAATGGTGGGAAAATTCCCCGGCTGTGTGCTGCATCTCCAGACAAAGCTGTCCGCCGTGGATGTGAACGTCCACCCGGCGAAAACCGAGGTGAAGTTCGGCAGCGACAAGCAGGTATTCGATACGGTATACCACGGGGTGCTGTCCGCCCTGGACAAGGACAAGACCCGCCCCGCTGTCCAGCTCACGCCCCCTGCGCCGCCTCCCGCTCCGTCTGTGCCCGCTCCGCCGCCTCTGATGGTCCACAGCGGAAACAACCAGCTTCAGCAGCTTGCCATCGAAAGCCTGCAAGCCCAGGCCAAACCGGCCCCCCGTTTACGCCCGCCGGTGGATATTACGCCGCCGGACCCGGAGCCGGAGGACGAGCCGCCGGTCCACATAACGCCTCCGCCTGCCATCATAACCCCTTCCCCGGTTAACTTATCCCCTCCAGCGGTCGATGTATTAGTAGAACCGTCCCTTGAGGCCCCGCCGCCTGCCCCCCCGGAACCAGACCCGGAACCGGAAGAACCGGCCTGGAAAATGGCCGGGGAGGTGTTCGACACCTACATCGTGGTGGAGCAGGGGGAGAAAATTTTCTTCCTGGACAAGCACGCCGCCCATGAACGGCTGAACTTCGACCGCATGAAGGCGGAGGGCTACACCCCCATGGTCCAGACCCTGCTGTCCCCGGCGGTGCTGCGGCTCCCGGCGGAGGAGTGCGCCGTGCTGCTGGAGCACCAAGCGCTGCTGGACGAGTTCGGCTTCGGCGTGGAGGAGTTCGGCTCCGGGTCGCTGCTGGTGCGGCAGGCCCCGGACTATGTGGACCCGGCGGACGTGGAGAGCGCGCTGGGGGAGCTGGCCCAAACCCTGCTGTCCACCGGACGGGCGGACCCGTCCAGCGCCAGAGACGCTTTGCTGCACACCATGGCCTGTAAGGCGGCAATCAAAGGCGGCTGGAAAACCAGCCCCCAGGAGCTGGCGCGGGTGGCGGAGGCGGTGATGTCCGGGGAAGTGAAATACTGCCCCCACGGACGGCCCGTCGCCATCGAGCTGACCAAAAAGATGCTGGAAAAGCAGTTCAGGAGGGCATAATCTGCGCTGGAACCGTTATTTATACGCCTGAACTCTAAAAAAGGAGGTGGCCCCATGCCCCCAAAGCTCCTGGCCGTCGTCGGCCCCACGGCCTCCGGAAAAACAAGGCTGGCGGTGGAGCTGGCTTTGCGGTATAATGGGGAGGTCGTTTCGGCCGACTCCATGCAGATTTACCGCCGTATGGACATCGGCACTGCCAAGCCCACCCTTGGGGAAATGCAGGGCGTGCCCCACCACATGCTGGACGTAGCCAGCCCGGAGGAGGATTTTTCCGTCGCCCGCTATGTGGAGCTGGCGGTCCCCTGCGTAGAGGACATTTTGTCCCGCGGAAAGCTGCCCATCCTGGCGGGGGGGACGGGGCTGTATATCGACTCCCTGCTTTCGGGGCGGACCTTCGCGGCCTACTCCCCCGAAAATCCCCTGCGCCGGGAGCTGGAGGCCCGCTTTGCCCAACAGGGCGGGGAGGCCATGCTGGCCGAGCTGGCCCAGGTGGACCCGGACAGCGCAGAGAAACTCCACCCCAACGACGCAAAGCGCATCATCCGCGCCCTGGAGGTCTATCAGACCACCGGAAAGACCATCGCCCAGCACAACCGGGAGACCCAGGCCCTCCCGCCCCGGTACGACGCGCTGCGCATCGGCCTGCGCTTCGAGGACCGGGGGGACATGTGGGCGCAGATCGACCGCCGGGTGGACCAGATGATGGACCAGGGCCTTCTGGAGGAGGTCCGGGCTTTGCTGGACAGCGGCCTGTCCCCCCGGTGTACCGCGATGCAGGCCATCGGCTATAAAGAGCTGGCCCCGGCCGTGGAACACCCGGAGCGGCTGGAGGACGCCGTTGCCGAAATCAAGCTGCGTTCCCGGCAGTACGCCAAGCGGCAGCTGACCTGGTTCGGCCGGAATCCGGAGGTGCGGTGGCATTCCTGGAATAAAAATCCGGATTTTGCTCAGGCCCGACGGGTTTCGACGAAATATATGCAGGAGCATGGCTTAGTATAGGGACATTACAGAAAAAGGAGTGTCACCTATGCCAAAGACCAACAACAATTTGCAGGAAGTCGTCCTCACCCAGCTGCGCCGGGAGCGCCGCGCCGTCACCGTTTTTTTGATGAACGGGTTTCAGATTCGCGGGTACATCACCGGGTTTGACGCCTTTATCGTAGTGGTCAACACCGACGGAAAACAGCAGTTCATTTACAAGCACGCCATCTCCACCATCACCCCGGAGCATCCCATCTCCCTCTACCCGCCGGAGGAGGGCTGACCCGGTCCCGGACGGACCGGCGCTCCCTGATTCCGAGGGGCCGGGGCGGAGGCGGGACCGGCCCTTCCGGAAGGAGCTTCCATGAAAACAAGCAATTCCTTGGCTACGCTGGTCATGCTGGTCATCTCGGCCATGCTGGCCCTATACCTGGGCTACTACGCCTGGAACACCTTTCAAAATCCCTTCTCCACCACCCTGGCCTACCAATTCACGGTCAGCGACAGCGCCCCCGCGGACGGCTACCTGGTCCGGGAGGAGGTGGTCCTGCCGGGACAGAGCGGCATCCTGGACCTGAGCCGCAGCGAGGGGGAGAAGGTCGGCGCGGGACAGGCTGTCGCCCGCGTCTACCGCAACACCCAGGCTCAGGAGGATTTTTCGGAAATACAGCGCCTCCAGCTGGAAATCGAGCTGCTGGAGTACGCCGCCAGCCAGGGGGTGGAGTACCTGTCCGCCGCCAAGCTGGACGAGGAGATCATCAAATCCATGGCCCAGCTGCGCGCCTGCACCGCGGGAGGCGGCTACGCCCAGCTGGACCGGCGGGTGATGGAGGTCAAAAGCTCCGTCCTCAAGCGGGAGTACACCTTTGGAGACGACCTGTCCGCCGATGACCTCACCGACCGGGCCGCCATGCTCACCGCCCAGGTCCAGCGGCTGCGCACCCAGTCCTCCAACACCGTCAGCCGGGTGCTGGCCCCCCAGGCGGGGGTGTTCTCCTCCCGGGTGGACGGCTATGAGAGTATTTTGACCCCCGACACGGCCCTTTCCCTCACCCCCTCCGCCCTGGACCGGTTGGACGGCCAGGGAAGCCCCGTGTCCGACAGCGTGCCGGGGAAGCTCATCACCTCCAACACCTGGTATTTCGTCACCGCCCTCCCCCTGGACACCGCCCAGCGCCTCTCCGAGGGCCGCTCCGCCACCCTGCGCTTCAGCGGGGAGTTCAGCCAGGACGTGTCCATGCGGGTGGAGCACATCGGCTCCGAGGAGAACGGCCGGTGCGCGGTGGTCTTTTCCAGCGACCGGTATCTGAATCAGACCACCCTCCTGCGCCAGCAGACCGCCGAGATTATCTTCAAGAGCCGGACCGGCCTGCGGGTCCCCAAGGCCGCGCTGCGGATGTGGACCTACGAAACGGAGGAGGGGCCCAATGAACAGATGGGGGTCTATGTCATCACCGGGGGCCGGGCGGAGTTCAAGCAGGTGGAGATTTTAATGGCAGGCAGCGATTTTTACGTGGTCCATACCGTAGCCAGCGGCAAGACCGCCCTGCGGGCCGGGGACCAGGTAATTGTCAACGCGGTGGGGCTTTACCCCAATATGCCCCTGTAGAAAGAGAGGAGACAAGCTCTATGTCTATTCCGGAAAATGTACAAGCTGTCCTGGCCCAGGTCCGGCAGGCCGCCCAGGAGGCGGGCCGAAGCCCGGAGGCGGTCACCCTTTGCGCCGCCACCAAGACCCAGACGGACGAAGCCATCCGGCAGGCCATCGCCGCCGGAGTGACGGTCTGCGGCGAGAACCGGGTCCAGGAGCTTACCGCCCACCTGGAGTCCGGGGCCTACGCCGGCGCCCAGGTCCATTTTATCGGCCACCTGCAAACCAACAAGGTCAAGCAGGTGGTGGGTCATGTGGATCTGATCCACTCCGTAGATTCCGAGCGGCTCCTCCGGGCCATCGACGCCCAGGCCGGGAAGCTGGGCCTCTGCCAGGATATCCTGCTGGAGGTCAATCTGGCCGGGGAGCAGAGCAAGGGGGGCGTCCCCCCGGAGGCGCTGGAGCCGCTGGCCCGGCTGGCCGGGGAATTGCCCGGCGTGCGCCTGCGGGGACTGATGGCCATTCCCCCTATTTCCCAGAATCCGGGAGACAACCGGGAATATTTTTCAAAACTCCGTCAGCTTTTTGTTGACATAAAGGGAAAAATATTAGATAATCAAACGAAGATAGATTGTTTATCCATGGGCATGAGCGGCGATTACGCCGACGCTATTGCAGAGGGCGCCACATTGGTCCGGGTGGGCACCGCCTTGTTCGGACCCAGACCTCCCATAAGAGCCTTTTCGTAGCGCGGTTGGGATGGCGGTAGATTTACATAGGAAAGGGAAGGATTATAAATGGGACTTCTGGACGAATTCAAAAGGCTGGCGCATCCCTACGAGGACGAAGAGGACGACGACTTTGAGGACGACTACGAGCCTGCGCCCCGGCCTGTAGACCGGCGGGACAGAGACCGCAGCCGGGACCGCATCCCCGAACGCCGCAGCGCCCCCTCCAGCTATTACGACGCGCCCTCCGATCTGGACAGCGACCGGCGCAGCAATAAAGTGGTCAATATCCGTGCCGCCACCCAGCTCCAGGTGGTGCTGGTCAAGCCCGACTGCTTTGACAACGCCTCGGAGATCGCGGACCATCTGCGGGAAAAGCGCACGGTGGTGCTGAACCTGGAATCCACCAACAAGGATATCGCCCGGCGGCTGCTGGATTTCCTGGCCGGCGTGTCCTACGCCCAGGAGGGCAAGATCAAAAAGGTGGCCATCTCCACCTACATCATTACGCCGTACAACGTGGATATTTTAGGCGACCTGATCGACGAGCTGGAAAATAACGGTCTGTATTTTTAAGCGTTCGCGGGGCGTTTTATACGCTTCCCCATCACCATACGCTTTTTTAGATTAGAAAGGAGTTTCGTCATGGCTTTCAGAAGCTTTTCCATGAAGGAGACCGACGTAAAGTACATGCCCAAGGTGGGCGACCGGGTGCAGGCCCAGACCCGCGGCATCAATTACAACAACGGTGAGCTGGGCGAGGTGGTGTTTGTGGACCGGACCAAGGTGTCCATCTCCACCAGCCGGGGCATGATCGCCGTCCCGCTGGAGACCTTCTCCACGGATTTCCGGGTCATGCACCGGGGCTAGTCCCTCAGACGCGTTCCAGCATCTTTTAGGAGGTTTTCAATATGCTCACTCCGCAGGAGGTCTCCGAGCGCGCCTTTCCCAAGGCGTCCTTCGGCGGCTATAACATGGGCCAGGTAGATGAATTTTTGGATATCTTAACGGCGGACTACACCAGCCTTTATAACGAAAACGCCGTTCTCAAGAGCAAGATGAAGGTGCTGGTGGAGAAGGTGGAGGAATACCGCAACACCGAGGACGCCATGCGTAAGGCCCTGATGGCCGCCCAGCAGATGGCCGACGACCTTATACAGGAGGCCAACCAGAAGCGGGAGGAAATCTTACGGGGGGCGGAGCATTTCGCCCAGCAGAAGGTGGACGCCATCCGCCAGGAGGTGGACGCGGAGCAGTTCCGGCTGGACAGCGCCAAGCGCTCCACCATGGGCTTTGTGGCCCAGGTCCGGGCGTTGATGGAGAAGCAGGCCGATTACCTGGAAAATCTGGCCCTGCTCTGCCCCGATACCCCTATCCCCCAGCCCGACCCGGTGGAGGAGGCCGCCTCCGAGATCGACGGCAACGTCCAGCGGCTCCTGGCCCAGGCGATGGCGGCGGCAACTGCGGAAAATTTGAAAAACAAGGCCGGGGAGGCCCCCCCCGACCTGACCGATACGGCGGAATTCCCGGCCGGGCCCGCCGCGCCGCCCCCACGGGACGAGGGGGGAGAGGCGGAGATCGCCTCCAGCCGCATCGACTTCGGCCGCTTGAAATTCGGACCCAACTACGAGGACGACGAAGCGTACTGACCTCGCCGTGAAAAACAGGAGGCCGGGCCCGCGCCCGCCTCCTGCTTTCCTATTTCCGATAGATACAGGAGGAATTTTTATGGATTTGAAGCAACAACTCTCTGCCGTGCTGGCACAGAAGGGAAAGACCCTGGAAAGCTGTACGGACCAGGACCTCTACTACGCCCTGCTCACCGTCACCCAGAAGGTGCAGACCGGCAGCGGACCCGCCCGGACAGGCCGGAAGCTCTACTATATCTCCGCCGAATTCTTGATCGGCAAGCTGCTGTCCAACAATCTGCTCAACCTGGGACTCTACGACGAGGCCAAAAAAATCCTGGCGGAGGCCGGCCACGAGCTAACCAAGGTGGAGGAGTACGAGCCGGAGCCCTCCCTGGGCAACGGCGGCCTGGGCCGTCTGGCGGCGTGCTTCCTGGACTCGATCGCCTCTCTGGGCCTCCACGGCGACGGCGTGGGCCTGAACTATCATTACGGCCTGTTCCGGCAGGTCTTTGACCACAACCAGCAGCGGGAACAGCCCAACCCCTGGCTGGAGGACCAGAGCTGGCTGACCGACACCGGCGTGCGCTTCAAGGTCCCCTTCGGCTCCCAGGAGCTGGAGTCCGTCCTCTACGATTTGAATATTCCGGGCTATGAAAACGGCGTGGTGAACAAGCTGCGCCTGTTCGACGTGGCCCAGCCCGCCCCCGCGCCGGACCAGGGCATCTCCTTCGACAAGGGGGATATCGCCCACTGCCTCACCTCCTTCCTGTACCCCGACGACAGCGACGAGGCCGGTAAGCTTCTGCGGGTGTACCAGCAGTATTTCATGGTATGCTCCGCGGTGCAGCTCATCCTGCGGGAGGCGGAGGAGAAGGGCTGGCCCATCAAGCGGCTCAACCAGCACGCGGTCATCCAGATCAACGACACCCACCCCTCCATGGTCATCCCGGAGCTGATCCGCCAGCTCATGGCCCGGAAGGAGCTGGGGCTGACGATGGACGAGGCCATCTATGTGGCCTCCAACGTGTGCGCCTACACCAACCACACAATTCTGGCCGAGGCCCTGGAGACCTGGCCCTCCTCCTACCTGGAGCAGGTGGCCCCCCAGCTCATGCCCATCATCCGGGAGCTGGACAAGCGGGCCAAGGAGCGCTACGCCGACCCCCGCGTGGCCATCATCGACGGAAACGACTGCGTGCATATGGCCCATATGGACATCCACTACGGCTTCTCGGTCAACGGCGTGGCCGCTTTGCACACGGATATTCTGAAAAACACCGAGCTGAAGCATTTTTATGATATTTACCCCGGCAAGTTCAACAACAAGACCAACGGCGTGACCTTCCGCCGCTGGCTGATGGCCTGCAACCCGGCGCTGGCGGAGCTGATTACCCAGTGCATCGGCGAGGGCTGGAAGCGCAATCCGGAGCAGCTGGAAAAGCTGCTGGCCCTCCGGAAGGACGCCCAGGTGCTGGACAAGCTGCTGGAGATTAAGGCGGAGAACAAGCGCCGCCTGAGCGCCTATCTGTATCAGACCCAGAATATCTCCCTGGACCCGGAGTCTATTTTTGACATCCAGGTCAAGCGTTTGCACGAGTACAAGCGCCAGCAGATGAACGCCCTCTATGCCATCCACCAGTATTTACGCATCAAGGCGGGGTACACGCCCGCCCGGCCCATCACGGTCATTTTCGGAGCCAAGGCCGCGCCGGCCTATATCATGGCAAAAAATATCATCCACCTGATCCTGTGCCTGCAAAAGCTGGTCAACCAGGACCCGGAGGTCTCCCGTTGGATGCGGATCGTCATGGTGGAAAACTACAACGTGACGCTGGCCGAGGAGTTGATTCCCGCCGCCGACCTGTCCGAGCAGATTTCCCTGGCGTCCAAGGAGGCCAGCGGCACCAGCAACATGAAGTTCATGGCCAACGGCGCGCTGACCATCGGCACCCTGGACGGCGCCAATGTGGAAATTGCCGACCTGGTGGGGGAGGACAATATTTATCTGTTCGGCGCACTGAGCGACAAAGTGATCGACCTGTACGCCCGGAATGGGTATCACCCCGACCAGTTCTACTCCGCCAGCCAGTTCATCCGGGAGGCGGTGGACTTCATCACCGGGCCGGAGATGTCCGCCATTGGTGATTTGGGCTGCCTCCAGGCCCTGAAGGGCGATCTGATGGGCAAGGACTACTTCATGGCGCTGCTGGATGTGCGGGATTACGCCAAGGTGAAGGACCAGGCCCTGTGGGACTACGAGGACCGCCGGGATTGGTCCGCCAAGACGCTGGTGAATATTGCCAAGTCTGGGTTCTTCTCCTCGGACCGCACCATCATGGAGTACAACCGGGATATCTGGCATCTGTAAGATTTGGGGCCGTCCCTCTGGGACGGCCCTTTCCTGCTATATTTTCCCAAATTTTCAGATCGATATAAATAGAGGTTTTTATGAAGAAAATTGCCATCCTTCTGCTGTGTCTCCTGCTGCTGGCCTCCTGCGGGAAAGCGTCCCCTGTCTACACCCCGCCGGAGCGCGGTTTTCTTACCCTCCCCCTGCAAATCCCGCCCCTTCCGGAGCCTCCAGAGCCGCCGGAGCCGCTGCCCTATGTCAATCCCCTCACCGGGGAGGGCTGCGCGGAGGACATCGCACAGCGCCGGCCCTACGCCGTGATGCTGAACAATCTGAAAAAGGCGCTCCCCCAGGCGGGGGTGGCTGAGGCGGATATACTCTACGAGGTGTGCGCCGAGGGCGGCATTACCCGGATGCTGGGGGTGTTCCAGTCGGTGGACGGTGTGGGGAACATCGGCACCGTCCGGTCCGCGCGGGATTATTACATCTCCCTGGCCGCGGGTCACGACGCGCTGTTTCTCCACGCGGGAGGCAGTCCCAAGGCCTATGAGGTCATCAAAAGCTGGGGTATCGCGGCCTTTGACTGCGTGAACGGCCCCTACGAGGGGACCTTGTACTGGCGGGACAAGGAACGCCGCCGGAACGCCGGTATGGAACACAGTGTTCTCACCTCCGGGGAGACGATTTCCGCGCTGATGCCCACCTATCGCGCCCGTCTGGAGCACAAAGAGGGCTATGTCTATCCGATGTCCTTTGCGGAGGATGCGGCCCCGGAGAACGGTCAGGACGCCAACACGGTGACGGTGACCTTTTCGACGTATAAGACGGGTGTGTTTACATACGACGCGGAGGCGGGGATGTACCGGGTGGAGGAGTACGGCCAGCCCTATGTGGACGCGAATACCGGGGAGCAGGTTTTGGTGAAGAACGTACTGGTTCTTTACACAGACAAGTCTATTATTGCCGGAGACGAGGCCGGCCGGCTGAAGGTCCGCACCACCGGCACCGGGAAGGGATGGTTTGCCTGCGGCGGTAAGGCGGTGGAGATCAAGTGGTCCAAAAAGGACGTGTATGCGCCTTTGACTTACACCACCACGGATGGGAAAGAGCTGGTCTTTGGGGTAGGGCCAAGCTACGTGAATTTAGTCGGAGCAAAGGACCCGGTGGAGTTCAACTAGAGTTTTACACAGAGTTTCCACATTATCCACAAAGTTTTCCACATTGGTGGGGAGGGGGGAATTCTTCCCCCGCAAATTACATCCAATTTAAAATTTCCTCTTGACAAAGTGCCGCAATGGTGCTATAAAAACTTTAGTCAAAAAAAGCGGAGGGAGGACATTACCGTGCAGAAGCTGTTTGCGGCGTTTGGATATTACTTCTACTTTTACTTTTTTAGCTGCGCTAAAAACGTAAAGGTTATTTTTGCTGCAAACAAAGCCACGGCCTGATTCCCGGATTTTCTTTGACCTGGCTTTCCAAAAGGTCTGAGCGCCTGCGGTGAAAATACCACCGCAGGCGCATTTTATTTGTCAGAAAGGAATGGAACACAATGATTATCGTAGTAAAAAAGAGCGCCAATGAGGACCGCCTGAACAGCCTGCTGGAGTGGATTCGCTCCCAGGGCCTGCGCACGCACATCTCCGAGGGGGACTACCAGCTGGTCGTGGGCGTGATCGGTGACACCACCAAGCTGGACGACGAGCTTCTGATGGGCCTGGACATCGTCGAGACGGTCAAGCACGTCACCGACCCCTTCAAAAACGCCAACCGGAAATTCCACCCCCACGACACCGCCATCGAGATCGGCAGCACGAAAATCGGCGCAGGCAGCTTCGCCATGATCGCCGGCCCCTGCTCCGTGGAGAGCGAGGACCAGATTCTGGAGGTCGCCCGCCGGGTGAAGGCCGCCGGCGCTACCATGCTACGCGGCGGCGCGTTCAAGCCCCGCACCTCCCCCTACGACTTCCAGGGCCTCAAGGCCGACGGCATTGAACTGCTGCTGGAGGCCAAGCGGGAAACCGGCCTGCCCATCGTCACCGAGATCATGAACGCCACCCACCTGCCCCTGTTCGAGCATGTGGATGTGATTCAGGTGGGCGCCCGGAATATGCAGAACTTCGAGCTGCTCAAGGAGCTGGGCAAGACCAATAAACCCATTCTGCTCAAGCGCGGCCTGGCCAACACCCTGAAAGAGCTGCTGATGAGCGCGGAGTATATCATGTCCGAGGGCAACGAAAACGTCATTTTATGTGAGCGGGGCATCCGGACCTTCGAGACTGCCACCCGGAACACCCTGGACCTGTCCGCCGTGCCGGTCCTCCACGAAATGACCCACCTGCCCGTGGTGGTGGACCCCAGCCACGGCACCGGCCTGGCCCGCATCGTCCCCACCATGGCGATGGCGGCGGCGGCGGTAGGGGCGGACGGCCTGATTATCGAGGTCCACAACGACCCCCAGCGGGCCTTGTGCGACGGCGCGCAGTCCCTGACGCCGGACCAGTTCGACGCTCTTATGAGCAAGGTGAATACCATCCGGGGGTGCATCTGAATGAATGTAGGCATTGTGGGTCTGGGGCTGATCGGCGGCTCTCTGGCCCGGTCATACAGCAGCAAGGGCAAGCAGGTATACGGCTTTGACACGGATAAAGTCGTGCTGGACTTCGCCAAGCTCAGCGGCGCGGTGTACGGGACCCTGGACGAGACGACGGTGCAGGCATGTGACCTGATTTTACTGGCGGTGTTCCCGGACGCGGCCATCCAATGGCTGACGGAAATGGCCCCCCGTCTCTCCTCCCAAAACATCGTCATCGACTGCTGCGGCACCAAGCGGAAAATCTGTGCGGCGGGCTTCGCCCTGGCGGAGCAGTACGGCTTCCCCTACCTGGGGGGCCACCCCATGGCGGGCACCCAGTACCGGGGCTTCGCTCACAGCAGGGCCGACCTGTACGAGGGGCAGTCCATGATACTGGTACCGCCGGAGCACGCAGATATGGCCCTGCTGGAGCGTGTGAAAGAACTGCTCTCTCCCGCCGGTTTCGGCAGCATCACCATGGCCAGCGCGGAGCATCACGACGAGATGATCGCCTACACCTCCCAGATGGCCCATGTGGTCTCCAACGCCTTTGTCAAAAGCCCCCGCGCCCAGTCCCATAAGGGCTATTCCGCCGGGAGCTACAAGGACCTGACCCGTGTGGCCTGGCTCAACGAGGACATGTGGACCACGCTGTTTCTGGAGAATCGGGACTTCCTGCTGGAGGAAATCCGGCTGATGCAGAAGCATCTGGAGGAGTACGCCCAGGCCATGGAGCACAATGACCCGGACCGTCTGCGGGCGCTGCTGGCGGAAGGGCGGCTCTGCAAGGAGAAGGTGGACGCGGTATGAAAACGCTGACCGTGGCCCTGCCGGGCCGGGAATACGATATTCTCATTGAGCGGGGGCTTCTGGACCGGAGCGGCCTGTTGTGCCGGGAGGTCCTGCCCCGTGCCAAGAAGCTTTTTGTCATTACAGACAGTAATGTTTCCGAATTATATGCCGAGCGAGTAATCAAAAGCCTGGAGCGCTCCGGCTTTGCCGTCCATCTGGAGACGGTCCCCGCCGGGGAGCCGTCCAAATCCCCCGCCCAGCTGGCCGCCCTCTGGGAGGCCATGATGGCCTTCGGCCTCACCCGCACCGACGCGGTGGCGGCGCTGGGCGGCGGCGTGGTGGGAGATTTGGCGGGCTTTGCCGCCGCGACGGTTCTGCGGGGGGTGGATTTTATCCAAATCCCCACCACCCTGCTGGCTCAAGTCGATTCCTCCGTGGGGGGCAAGGTCGCCATCGACCTGAACGCCGGAAAAAATCTGGCGGGCGCCTTCTGGCAGCCCAAGCGGGTCCTCATCGACCCGGAGGTCCTGCACACCCTGCCCGACCGGACCTTCTCCGACGGCATGGCGGAGGTCATCAAATACGGCTGCATCCGGGACCGGGCGTTCTTTGACCTGCTGGACCAGTGCGGGGGCCGGTCCGGGGTGATGGACCACATCGAGGACGTGCTTTACACCTGCTGTGACCTGAAGCGTCAGGTGGTGCTGGAGGACGAGCGGGACACCGGCGTGCGTATGACCCTGAACTTCGGCCACACCATCGGCCACGCCTTTGAGCTGGCGGGGAACTACGAGACCTGGACCCACGGCCAGGGGGTTGCCGCCGGGATGCACTGGGCGGCCCGCGTGGGGGTAGGGCTGGGCGCAACCCCGGAGGAGGCGGTCCCGGCCATCCAGGCAATTCTGGAAAAATACAGCCTGCCCACCAACATTCCCTGTCCCTGGGCGGTCATGACCCAGGCCATCGGTCTGGACAAGAAGAACACCGGCGGGGACATCCATTTGATCGTGCTGACCCGGCTGGGCTGGGCCGAGCCTCGCCGTATGAGCCGGGACGCGCTGCTGGAGCAGCTGGAAGCCCTGGCGCAGCCCTCATGAGGTGACCTATGAATCTTGTTATTACGCCAAAACCCCTGAAGGGCGCCGTCACCCCGCCGCCGTCCAAGAGCCTGGCCCACCGGGCCTTGCTTGCGGCTTTCCTGGCGGGGGAGACGGACCCCCTGCCGGACCTGCCGGACTCCCAGGATATTCTGGCCACCCGGCAATGCCTGGCCGCCCTCCGGGAGGGTAAACCTATGGACTGCCGGGAGTCCGGCTCCACTCTGCGGTTTTTGATTCCGGTATCCCTGGCGCTCCGGCATAAGGGCGTGTTCACCGGCCGGGGCCGGCTGATGGAGCGCCCTCAAACCCCCTATTTCGACATTTTTAAAGAAAAAAATATCGCCTATACCCAGGAAAACGGGGTCTTGACCGTCAAGGGCGCGCTCCCGCCGGGGGACTACCGGCTTCCCGGCGGCGTGTCCAGCCAGTTCGTCACCGGCCTGCTGTTCGCCCTGCCCCTGGTGGAGGGGGACTCGGAAATGATTCTCACCAGCCCCTTGGAAAGCCGGGGGTATGTGGATTTGACCCTGAATGTGCTGGAGCAGTTTGGCATTTCCCTGGAAAACCAAAATTACGAGCGTTTTCTCCTATCCGGACAGCAGCGCTATCGGCCCTGCGCCTATTCCGTAGAAGCCGACTGGTCCCAGGCCGCGTTCTGGTACGCCGCGAATTTCGTGGGCTGTCAGGTCACGCTGGAGGGGTTGAATTTCGACTCTGCCCAGGGGGACAAGCAGGCCGCCGCCCTCTACTGGCCCATGGCCAGGCCGGGGGACCTGGACATCGACCTGGCCCACATCCCCGACCTGGCCCCGCCGCTGGCGGCGATGGCGGCTGTCCGCCGGGGGGTGACCCGGTTCGTCCACGCGGGCCGTCTGCGGCTCAAAGAGAGCGACCGGATCGCCGCCATCACCGATGCGCTGAACGCGCTCGGCGCGCAGGCGGAGGAAACCCCGGACGGCTTCGTGGTCCACGGCATGCCCCGGCTGGAGGGGGGCGGCACGGTGGACTGCCGGAACGACCATCGTATCGCCATGATGGCGGGCGTCCTGGCCTGCTGTGCCCAGCGGCCCTCCACACTTCTGGGGGCGGAGTGTGTGGAAAAATCCTACCCCCAATTCTGGGCGGAGTTTGCCCGGTTAGGAGGCGACAGCCATGTCCTCGCACTGGGGTAACTGTCTGCATATCAGTATTTTCGGCCAGTCCCACGCCCCGGCCATCGGGGTGACCCTGGACAATCTCCCGGCGGGACAGCCCATCGACCTGGAGGCGCTGCACGCCTTTCTGGCCCGGCGCGCCCCAGGGCGCGGCCCCACCTCCACCCCCCGGAAGGAGGCCGACCAGCCGGAAATCTTATGCGGGCTGGTCAACGGCTTCACCTGCGGCGCGCCCCTGAGCGCCGTCATCCGCAACACCAACACCCGCTCCCAGGACTATGAAAATTTACGGGACATGCCCCGTCCCGGCCACGCGGACTACACCGCCCAGATCAAATACCGGGGGTTCCAGGACCTGGCCGGAGGCGGGCACTTCTCCGGACGGCTCACGGCCCCGCTGTGCATCGCCGGGGGCATTTGCCTGCAAATTTTAAAGCGCCAGGGGGTGACGGTCCACGCCCACATCCAGCGCATCGGCCGTGTGGAGGACCGGCCCTTTGACCCACTGGGGGAGGGGAACCTGGGTTTTCTCCCCAAAATACCGCTGCCGGTGCTGCGCCCGGAGGCCGCTTCCGCCATGGAGGCGGAGGTGTTAAGCGCCCGGCAGGCGGGGGACTCGGTGGGCGGCGTGGTGGAGTGCATGGTCCAGGGCCTGCCCGCCGGGGTCGGCTCCCCCATGCTGGAGAGCCTGGAGAGCCGCATTGCCAGTCTGCTGTTCGGCGTCCCCGCCGTAAAGGGCGTGGAGTTCGGCGCGGGATTTGCCGCCGCGGGCCGGCGGGGCTCGGAGAACAACGACCGCTTCGTCCGCCAGGGGGACCAGGTCCGGACCGCATCCAACCACAGCGGCGGGATTTTAGGGGGCATCAGCTCCGGGATGCCGGTGGTGTTCCGGGCGGCGTTCAAGCCCACCCCGTCCATCGCCGCGCCCCAGAACACCTTACGCCTTTCTACAGGCCAGCAGGAGATTTTAAACGTCAGGGGCCGTCACGACCCCTGCATCGTACCGCGGGCTGTCCCGGTGGTGGAGGCCGCCGCCGCCATCGCCGTGCTGGACGCCTGGATGGAAACAAAAAGCTTGGAGGGATTTTTATGAGTTTAGAACAAATGCGGGAAGAAATCAACCAGATCGACCAGGAGCTTGTAGACCTGTTCCGCCGCCGGATGGAGCTGTCCAAATCCATCGGCGCGTATAAGCAGGCCAACCAGCTCCCGGTCCAGGACCCCGCCCGGGAGCGGGAATTGCTGGGCCGGGTGGCGGAGCAGGCCGGAGAAGAGCTTTCGGAATACGCCCAGTCGGTGTACCAGACCATCCTGGCGGTGAGCCGGTCCTATCAGAACGCCGAGTCCACCCGCCGCTCCGGCACCTACCAGCAGATTCAGGCCATGCTGGAAAAGACCCCGGAGCTGTTCCCCCAGCGCTCCAGCGTAGCCTGCCAGGGCGTGGAGGGCGCGTTCTCCCAGCTGGCCTGCCAGCGGTTGTTCAAGCTGCCGAATATCATGTTCTTCCAGAGCTTTGAGCATGTGTTCAAGGCGGTGGAATCCGGTATGTGCCAGTTCGGCGTGCTTCCCATCGAAAACAGCACCGCCGGGTCTGTGAACAAAATCTACGACCTGATGCTGGAGCATAATTTCTTCATCGTCCGCAGCGCCCGCCTGAAGGTGAGCCACAATCTGCTGGTCAAGCCCGGCGTGAAGCTGGAGGATATCCGGGAAATCTACTCCCACGAGCAGGCCATCAACCAGTGCTCCGACTTTTTGGGGACCTTGAAGGACGTAAAAATCACCGTCTGCGAAAACACCGCCGTAGCGGCCCAGATGGTCTCCCAGTCCGACCGGAGGGACATTGCGGCTATCTCCTCCCGGCTGTGCGCGGAGCAGTATTCCCTTCAGCGGCTGAAAACCTCCGTCCAGAACCAGGGCAGCAATTACACCCGGTTTATCTGCATCTCCAAAACGCCCCAGATTTACCCCGGCGCGGATAAGACCAGTATCATGATGATCGTCCCCCACCGGCCCGGCTCCCTGAGCCACATTCTGACGAAATTCTCCATTCTGGGCATCAACCTGACCAAGCTGGAGAGCCGCCCCCTGCCGGAGCGGGAGTTTGAGTTTATGTTCTACTTCGACCTGGAGGCCTCGGTGTACGCCCCGGAGATGGAGCGGCTGTTCCTGGACCTGGAGAGCGAGTGCGAGACGATACGCTATCTCGGCTCCTACAGTGAGATCATAGGGTGAGTGCATGGAACGGTTTGGCTTGATCGGGTATCCTCTAAAACACAGCTTTTCCCCCAAAATCCACAAACGGCTGGGGAGCTGGCCCTATGAGCTGCACCCCCTCCAGCCGGAGGAGCTGGGTCCCTTTTTGCAGGCCGGGGAATTTTCCGGCCTGAACGTGACTCTGCCGTACAAAACGGCGGTCATTCCCTACTGCACAGAGCTTTCTCCCATTGCCCAGCGCATTGGCAGCGTCAATACGATCCTTCGCCGCCCGGACGGCACGCTCTACGGCCATAACACGGATTACGACGGCCTGCGGGGTCTGCTGGAGCAGGCGGGGCTGGCCCGGGAGTTCATGGGCCGGAAAGTGCTGGTGCTGGGCAGCGGGGGCGCGTCCCTCACCGCCCGGACGGTGGCCCAGGACTTCGGCGCGGGGGAGGTGGTGGTGATCTCCCGGAGCGGCCCGGACCACTACGGCAACCTGGACCGCCACGCGGACGCAAGATTCATCCTCAACACCACCCCCGTGGGGATGTACCCCAACACCGGCAAAGCACCTTTGGATTTGAAGCTGTTTCCCCTGTGCCGGGGGGTGTGCGACATTGTGTATAACCCCGCCCGGACTCAGCTGATGCTGGACGCACAGCGGCTGGATATTCCCGCTGTGGGTGGGCTGGGGATGCTGGTAGGCCAGGCCAAGGCGGCGGCGGAGCTGTTTTTGGACCAAACGCTGGAGAGCGGGCTTGTGTCCAGCATTACGCGGGAAATACAGAACGAAACGGAAAACATGGTTTTAATTGGAATGCCCGGCTGCGGCAAAAGCACCGTGGGCCGTGCCCTGGCGGACCGGACCGGACGGCGGCTGGTGGACGTCGACCAGGAGCTGGAGCGGGAATTGGGCTGCACGATTCCGGACTTTTTCGCCCAAAAGGGGGAGGCCGCGTTCCGGCGGGCGGAGAGCAACATGCTGGCGCAGTTTTGTCGGGAAAGCGGTCTGGTGATCGCCTGCGGCGGCGGCGCGGTGACCGTGCCGGAAAACATCGGCGTAATGCGCCAGAACGGCCGGCTGATTTACCTGCGCCGTCCCCTGGAGGAGCTGCCCATTGAGGGCCGGCCCGTCTCCCAGAGCCGCCCGCTGGAGGAGCTATTCGCCCAGCGCAGGCCGCTGTATGAGAGCGCGGCGGATATTACGGTGGACAACGTCCAGGTGGAGCAGGCGGCGGCGGATATTTGGAAGGAGTGGACCCGGTGAAGATTTTGGTGCTGAACGGCCCGAACCTGAATTTTCTGGGCATTCGGGAGCCGGATATTTACGGCAAGCAGACCTATGCCGATTTGACCGCCTACATCCACAGCGCGGCGGCGGAGCTTGGGGTGGAGGTGGAGATATTCCAGTCCAACCACGAGGGGGCATTGGTGGACGCGATTCAGAACGCCTATGGGCGGATGGACGGCATTGTGATAAACCCCGCCGCGTACACCCACACCAGTGTGGCGATCCTGGACGCGCTGAAGGCGGTGGCCCTTCCGGCGGTGGAGGTCCACTTGTCCGATGTGGACGCACGGGAGGCGTTCCGGCAAGTCTCCTACGCGGGCATGGCCTGCCAGACCCGGTTTACCGGGCTGGGCTTTGAGGGCTATAAGCGGGCGTTGGAGTATTTGAAACAATAAGAAAATCCCTCAGACCAGGGTTGGTCTGAGGGATTTTTGTTACCGCTGATTGCTCCTGCGCCAGATTTTCTGGTCCCCGGCGGCGCGGATGAGCGCGTCCCGGAAATCCGGGTGCGCAATGGACACCAGCAGCTCCGCCCGCTCCCAGGTGCTCCGGCCTACCAGATTCACCGCGCCGTACTCCGTGACCACGTAGTAGGCCTGACTGCGGGGGGTGGTGATGATGTCCCCCTGGAAGGCGGGGACGATGCGGCTGCGGAGAATCCCGTCCTTGTCCCGATGGGTGGAGCTCATGCAGATAAACGCCTTGCCGCCCCGGCTCATGGCCGCGCCGGTGAGGTAGTCCAGCTGCCCGCCGGTGCCGGAGATATGACGGGTGCCGGAGCTTTCCGCACAAACCTGCCCGTACAAATCTACGGAAATACAGCTGTTAATGGAAATCATGTGGTCGATCTGCGCGATAGTCTCCGGGTCGTTGACGTACTCCAGAGGGCAGGCAATCACGCCGGGGTTGTCGCCCACCCAGTCGTACAGCGCCTGGGACCCCAGGGCGATGCCAAACACCCCCTTGTCCCGCAGGAGGCGCTTGCGGCGGTTGGTGAGCTTTCCCGCCTGGTAGAGCTTCAGATACGCGTCCGAGCATAGCTCTGTGTGCATCCCTAAATCCTTCAGGTCCGACTGGGCAATGAGCGTGCCCATCACGTCGGGCATGGCCCCGATGCCAAGCTGAATCGTGGCTCCGTCGGTGAGGTAGGGCATGATATGCCCTGCAATGGCCCGGTCCACCTCGGAGGCTGGCGGGGCGGGGAGCTGGGGCAGAGGCGGGTGGTGGCCCTCCACGATACAGTCCACCTGACTGATGTGGATGACCTCGTCAAAGCCGCCCCGGACCCAGGGGAGATTTTCGTTGACCTCCAGGACGACCAGCTTCGCCTTGTCCAGGATGCCCTTGGCCACCCCGGAGCACACCGACAGATTGAAATAACCGTGGCGGTCCATAGGGGCGACGCACATCATAGCCACGTCTACCTCCAAAAAGTGCCGGTAGTAGGGGACCATATTCCGGTAAATCATGGGAATATAGTTGCATAACCCCCGGTCGCACAGGCGGCGCTCGTAGCTGGAGCAGTGCCAGCTGTTGTATACAAAATGTTCCCGGTCCGGGTCGCACTCGGCGGTCTGGATGGGGCCGAAAATCAGGTTGCCCCGGATTTTTACATCCTGGAGCTGGTCCCGGCGGCGGGCCAGGGCGGCGTCCAGCAGGATGGGGAAGTCCACAGCGGTGCCGTAGTCCACCCAGTCGCCGCTTTTGACCAGCTGGACGGCCTGGTCCGGGGTGCGCAGCTTTTGCTTGTATTCGCTCCAAACGTCCATAATTTCCTCCGCAGAAAAGGACAAGGTCCATCCCCAGGGACGGACCTTGCTTGTTGTTTTGGTTCAGTTGGGGATGATGCTCAGGGCCAGGGTGAGCAGCAGGAACGCCATCGCGACCCACTTGGTCATTTTTGCCAGCTTCGCGTCCACGCTCTTGGCCTTATTCTTGGACAGGAACGTATCCGCACCGCCGGCGATGGCTCCGGACAGGCCGGCGCTCTTACCGGACTGGAGCATGACCACGGCGATCAGCGCCAGGCAGAGCAGCACCTGAATAATGGTGACAAACAGCTTCATGCAAGTGTCTTCCTTTCCGCCCCCGTGAGGGCAAATCAAGTAGCATATAGTTTAGCATGGTTTTGGGGAAAATACAAGCCCTTTTGCGAAAAAAGTGCGATTTGTGCGGGAGGGGGCACCTTACACATCCCCCTGCGCGACAGCCTCCGCCGCCCGGATTCCGTCCACCGCGGCAGAAACGATTCCTCCGGCGTACCCCGCGCCCTCTCCGCAGGGGTACAGCCCCCGCAGGGCGGACTGCAAGCCCGTCTTGTCCCGCAGGATACGCACCGGGGAGGACGAGCGGGTTTCTACGCCGGTCAGTACGCTGTCCGGCGCCGCAAAGCCCTTCACCTTCCGGTCCAGGAGCGGCAGCGCATCCCGCAGCGCGTCCAGAACCCCGCCGGGCAGACACCCGGTCAGATCGGTCCAGCGCACGCCGGGCTTATAGGTGGGCGCTGTCTGCCCCGGCCCCTGGGAACTTCTACGCGCCAAAAAATCGCCCACTCGCTGGGCCGGAGCCACAAACCCGCCGCCGCCCGCCTGAAACGCGGCCCGCTCCCACTCCTGCTGGAACCGGACGCCCGCCAGCGCGTCGCGCCCCGTAAAATCCTCCGGCCCCACGCAGGCCAGCAGGCCGCCGTTGCAGTTCACGCCGTCCCGCGCCCGGTAGCTCATGCCGTTGGTTACCAGACCGCCGGCCTCCGAGGCGGCGGCAACCACCTGCCCGCCGGGACAGACACAAAACGTAAACACCGAGCGTCCCCCCGGAAGATGGCAGGCCAGCTTGTAGTCCGAGGGAGGCAGCTTTTCCCCAACAGGCCCGTACTGTGCCCGGCTGATTTCCCTCTGTAAATGCTCGATGCGCACCCCGACTGCAAAGGCCTTGCTCTCTAAAGGCACGCCCGCCTCCTGGAGCATCTGGAACGTGTCTCTGGCGGAGTGGCCGGGGGCCAGCACCAGCGCGTCACAGCCCAGCGCGTACCGCCCCGCCGGTCCCTCGACCTGGAGGCCCGTCAGCCGGTCGCCTACGTGCTCCAGGCCCGCCAGACGGTGGCCGAACCGGACCTCACAGCCCAGCTCCAGCAGCTCCAGCCGCAGGCTTTTGACCACCTGGCGTAAAATATCCGTCCCGATGTGGGGCTTGTGGGACCAGCGCACATCCTCCGGCGCTCCGGCGGAGATCAGCGTGTCCAGCACGGCGGAGATACGCGGGTCATGGGTGCCGGTGGTGAGCTTTCCGTCCGAAAAGGTCCCCGCGCCCCCCTCGCCGAACTGCACGTTGCTGGAGGCATTCAAAAGCCCCGTCTCCCAGAACCGCTCCACATCGCGAGTCCGGGTATCCACATCCTGGCCCCGCTCCAGCACGATGCAGGGCAGTCCGTTCCGGGCCAGATACAGGGCCGCAAACAGGCCCGCGGGCCCCATCCCCACCACCACAGGCGGCAGGGAGGAGGTCCGCTTTTTCAGGGGGAACCGGTAGGGGAGCGGCTCCCAGGCCTCGATTTTGCCCGGCCGGAGCAAAATCCTGCCCTCGTCCGGCAGGGACACATCCACCGTATAGATACAGCGCACGTCCTGCTTTTTCCGGGCGTCGATGGACTGCCGGGCAATCGCAAACCGCTCCAGCGCCCCCGGCTTTACCCCCAGGGTGTGGGCGGCAGCTTGTTTCAAATCGTCCACAGTGCCGTCCACAGGCAGGGACAAATTCCGAATCCGAAGCATCGTCCGCCCCCCTTATCCGTACAGCTTCAAGAGCTGGATGCCCTTCCGGGCCACGGCGTACATGGGTCCCTCCAGGGCCTTCCGGGCGTTTTTCAGCTCCTCCCGGATGGGGAGCTGCTGGGGGCAGTGCCGCTCGCAGGCCCCGCACCCGATGCAGTTGGACGCCGCCGCGGAGTCCTTCCGCATGGCGGTACACATGATATATTCGATTTTGGCCCGGCGCTTTCCCTCGGTGAACATCCGGTTATAGGCCGCAAAGGTTCCCGGAATATCCACCTGCTTCGGGCAGGGCATACAGTACCCGCACCCGGTACAGCCGACCTTGATGTTCCGGTTGATGGCCTGGACCACGCTCCAGAGCAGTGCCTCGTCGGCCTGGGTCAGCTCTCCCGCCTGGGCGGCGGACGCGGTTTTCACATTCTCCCGGACCATGTCCAGGGAGTTCATGCCGGACAGCACGCAGGTAACCTCCGGCTGGTTCCACAGCCACCGGAACGCCCACTCCGCAGGACTGCGCCGGACCGGATAGTCCGCAAAAAGCTGCCTGGCCTCGTCCGGCAGCAGCCCCACCAGCTTCCCGCCCCGGAGCGGCTCCATGATCATGACAGGGATCTGTTTTGACGCGGCGTATTGCAGGCCCCGGCGGCCCGCCTGGGAGTGCTCGTCCATATAGTTATACTGTATCTGGCAGAAATCCCAGTCATACGCGTCCACAAGCTGGCAGAACATCTCGGAATTGCCGTGGTAGGAGAAGCCCACCTGCCGGATGGCCCCGGACCGCTGCTTTTCCCGCAGCCACTCCACTATACCCAGAGACTTCAAACGTTCCCAGGTCTTTACGTCCGTGAGCATGTGCATCAAATAGTAATCCACACGGTCTGTACGCAGGCGCTTTAATTCCTCCGAAAAATATTTCTCGAAGCTGCCCGGCTTGCGCAATAGATAGTGGGGGAGCTTTGTCGCAATGCTCACCTGGTCCCGCAGGTGATTTTTCTCCAGAATGCGGCCCAGCGCATCCTCACTGCCGGGGTAGACGTAGGCGGTATCGAAGTAGTTCACCCCGGACTGGATGGCCTCCAGGATTTCCCGCTCCGCCTTGTCCAGGTCGATTTTGCCGCCGCTCTGGGTGAAGCGCATACAGCCAAAGCCCAAAATCGAGATGGGATTTCCGTACTTATCCTTGCGGTAATTCATATTATTTAAAGCTGTCCTTCAGGCTGACGGCCCGGTTGAACACCAGCGCCCCCGGCTTGGAATCCTTGCTGTCGGCACAGAAGTAGCCCAGCCGCAGGAACTGGAACCGGTCCGCGGGCTTGGTGTCGGCCAAAAACGCCTCCAGCTTACAGCCGGTCAGCACCTGGAGGGAGCCGGGGTTCAGGCACTCCAGAAAATCTTTTTCGCCGCCGTCCGGGTCCGGGTCGGCAAACAGATTGTCGTACAGCCGGACTTCCGCATCCACGGCGGTGGCCTCGTCTACCCAGTGGATGGTTGCGCCCTTGACCTTCCGGCCGTCGGCGGGGTTGCCTCCCTTGGACTCCGGGTCATAGGTGGCCAGAATCTCGGTGACGTTTCCGTCCGCGTCCTTCACACAGCCGGTGCAGGTGATGAGATACGCCCCCTTCAAGCGGCACTCCGGGCCGTTGGGGTACAGGCGCTTGTACTTGGGGATGGGGGTTTCCAGAAAATCGTCCGCCTCCACGAACAGGTGCCGGGAGAAGGAGACCTCACGGGTGCCGGCGGCGGGGTCGTTGGGGTTGTTTTCCACCGAAAACGTCTCGCTCTTGCCCTCCGGGTAGTTGGTGACGGTGAGCTTGACCGGGTGCAGGACCGCCATGGCCCGCTGGGCGTGGTCGTTCAGGTCCTCCCGGAGGCAGTGCTCCAAAAAGCCGAATTCCACGGTAGAGGTGGCCTTTGCCACGCCGATACGGTCGCAGAAATTCCGGATGGAGGCGGGGGTGTAGCCCCGGCGGCGCAGGCCGCAGAGGGTGGGCATACGGGGGTCGTCCCAGCCGGAGACGTATTTTTCCTCCACCAGACGGCGCAGCTTCCGCTTGGACATCACCGTGTAGTTGATGCCCAGCCGGGCGAACTCGATCTGCCGGGGCTTGCTGGGCACGTCCGTGTTGTGGATAACCCAGTCATACAGGGGCCGGTGGTCCTCATACTCCAGAGAACACAGGGAGTGGGTGATGCCCTCCAGCGCGTCCTGGATGGGGTGGGCGAAGTCGTACATGGGGAAAATGCACCACTTGGTCCCCTGGCGGTGATGCTCGATATAGCGGATGCGGTAGAGCACCGGATCGCGCATGTTGAAATTGCCGCTGTTCAGGTCGATCTTGGCCCGCAGCGTATATTTTCCCTCCGGGAACTCTCCGGCCCGCATCCGGGCGAACAGGTCCAGGCTCTCTTCCACAGGCCGGTCCCGCCAGGGGGAGCGGGCGGGAGTGTTCACGTCGCCCCGGTACTCCCGGAACTGCTCCGGGGTCAGCTCGCACACGTAGGCCAGGCCCTTTTTGATCAGGCCCAGGGCCAGCTCGTAGGTCTTTTCAAAGTAGTCGGAGCCGTAATAGAACCGGTCGCCCCAGTCGAAGCCCAGCCAGTGGATGTCCTCCTGGATGGCGTCCACAAACTCGGTGTCCTCCTTGGCGGGGTTGGTGTCGTCCATGCGGAGGTTGCAGATCCCGCCGAATTTCTCCGCGGAGCCGAAGTCGATAATCAGCGCCTTGCAGTGGCCGATATGCAGGTAGCCGTTGGGTTCGGGGGGGAACCGGGTGTGGACCTGCATCCCGGCAAAGCGCCCGCCGGGCGCGGTGTCCTCCTGGATAAACTCATGAATAAAATTCTGCGCAGGCGCGTCCTGGGCAGTCAGGCCGTTTTTCCGTTCGTCAGCCATAGGGGTGAGCCTCCTTAATATTGTCGGTTGGATAATTTTTTGTGGATAACTGCTTTATTGTACCCTCTCGAACAGGAAATTGCAAGATTTGTATGTTTGTTTTCTGGTATATTTTGTGATGGGGGAGGGGGGCAGAGGACTGCTCCTTCCTATTTACGAATTGAACAAATTTTTACAACCCGTCTTGACAAATCCGTCTCGCGTGGTATCATAATAATGATTATTATTAAGCACCAAAAATCAACAGCCAATTTTTATGATGAAGATGGGGGAAGCAACATGGGTAAGGAACAAAAAAAGGAGAGTCGGACCATACGCCAGCAAATTTTCTCTGGCTACAGCCGGATCATTCTTCTGATGTTCTGTCTGGTGGCGCTGGTGCTGGCGTCTCTGGTGCAGATCCGCAACGACTACCGGGCGGTTTCCAACAACCGGGACAATCAGGCCAGCACGCAGTCCGCACTGGCCAAGCACTACGCCTGGCTGGAGGAGTTTAACGAGAGCATCCAGAACGCCAGCACCTTCCAGGGCAGCCTGGACCACACCACCTGCCTGCTGGGCCAGTGGAGCGCCAGCGTGAACAAAAAGGATTTGGCCGACCCGGTCATTGCCAAGGCCCTGCAGGACATCCAAACACCTCACCAGCAGCTGCACGCCGCCGCCGGAGACATTCTGGACCTCTCCAAGCATGACCGGGACGCGGCATACGGCGAGTACCTGGAAAAGATCAAGCCCCTGGCCACCCAGGTCATTCAGGGCCTGGATACCATCTCCAGCCAGTACCAAAGCATCGCGGAGGACGCCTCCGGCCAGCTGGAACAGCTCATCCTTATCCTGCTGGTGGTGTGCATCCTGGGCGCACTGGTGGTCCTGGGCGTGGCGGTCTTTTACGGCAACCGCTCCGCCCGGCAGATTTCCAAGCCCGTCACCGCTGTGGCCGAGTGGTCGGAGCGGCTTTCCTTGGGCGCGGACCAGGTCAAGTTCGACGCACATATGCTGGCTGAGAACAAGGACAATGAGATCGGCTCTATGATCCGGTCCTTCCAGAAGATGGTGGAGAGCATTCAGGAGAACGTCCGGGTGGTCCAGCGGCTGGCCCAGGGCGATATGACCGTATTCGTCAACGTCCGCTCCAAGGAGGACACGCTGGGCGACAACCTCTATCATCTGGTTCAGTCCAACGACTTCATGCTGGCGAAAATCATCAAGATCGGACTGTCCGTGGCCTCCGGCTCCCGGCAGATCGCCGACGCCAGCCAGATTCTGGCCGACACCGCCATGCAGCAGACCGCCGCCGTTCAGGAGCTGACCGACGCCATGGAGGAGACCCGCGGTCTGGTCCGGCAGAACTGCCAGGAGACCGAACACGCCACCGAGATTTCCCAGTCCATCCGCCAGGACGTGCAGCACAGCAACGAGAAAATGGCCCAGCTGGTCCAGTCGGTGGACGACATCAACGAGTCCTCCCACAAGATCGCCAACGTCATCAAGCTCATTGACAATATCGCCTTCCAGACCAATATCCTGGCCCTGAACGCCGCGGTCGAGGCGGCCCGTGCGGGCGAGGCCGGTAAGGGCTTTGCCGTGGTGGCGGACGAGGTGCGTATGCTGGCGCTGAAGAGCGCGGAAGCCGCCAACGACAGTAAGAGCCTGATCGAGGCCACCATCCAGGCCACTGAGGACGGAAGCAAGATCAGCGCCGAGGCGTTTGAGACCTTCCAGCACATCGTCAACGACCTGGACCAGATCACCGGCATCGTTGCCAACATGGCCGACTCCTCCGCCCGGCAGGAGAACGCCATCAGCAATATCCACACCCAGATCGAGCGCATTCAGAATTCCATTACATCCAACGCGGCAGTCAGCGAAGAGGCTGTGGCGACCAGCAACGAGATGCGCGACGACGCGAAGCTGCTGGAGGACGAGATGAACCGGTTCAACCTGCGCCAGCGCCAGATGGGGCAGGCCTATATCCCGCCGGAGAAGCGGGGAGACCAGGAGTTCATCCGGGAAGCCAACGCGAATTACCAAAAAGCATTCCTCGGCCAGGAGGAGGCTGTGTAACAAACAAAAAGCCGTCCAGTCTAAGGCTGGGCGGCTTTTTCAATGATTTGACAGACCGTGAGCCGGCCGCCGGCTACCCGGAAGCGGATTTCCAGGCCCGCAAACTCCATGCCGTACACCCGCTCCGGGTCGTCCTGGTAGGAGGGCCGGGGGTCCTGGGCCAAAACGCCCTCCAGGGCCAGCAGGCGCTCCGGGGACAGATGCTCCCGCCAGGGGGCGGGGATGTCTACTGTCAGCTTGGCTCCCGCCGGAGCGGCGGCGAAGCCCCCAACGGCCTCCGGATGGCAGTCGGCGTAGGGGAGGTAGGGCTTTATGTCCAGAATGGGGGTGCCGTCCATCAAGTCCGCGCCTCGGACTGTGACGACCGGTCCCAGTGCCGGGTCCTGGGTGACGGCTTCCAGTTCTACGCAGGACAGTCCGATGGGGTTGGGGCGGAAGGGAGAGCGGGTGGCGAACACCCCCAGCCGCCGGTTGCCGCCCAGCCGGGGCGGACGGACCGTCGGGGACCAGCCCTCCCGCCGGGCGGCGGAGAACTCCCAGATCAGCCACAGATGGGAAAAGCCCTCCAGGCCGCGTAACGCGTCCGGGTTACGGTATTCGGGGGTGAAGATAATGCGGGCCTCCAGCTGGGGCACCAGGCCGCTCTGGCGGGGGATGCCGAATTTTGTGGGAAATTCGGTGTGGATGTGGGCGATGGGCTGCATAGCTTCCGGCCTCCTGATTGCGCGGTTTTTTCAATCATTATAGGGGGAGCGTTTTGTGTTGTCAAGCGGCTGTCTTGCAGGCTTCCTTCACTTTTAAGAATAAAAATTTTTCACAACTCACTATTGCATTTGGAGATAAAATGTGCTATTGTAAGGGCGGAATAAAGTAAAATCATACTCCAATTTTTCCACAAAGGGCGACCCCCAGAGAATGGCAGTTCTCTGGGGGTCTTTTTTGTGCTTACTGTCCCTTGTGGTGACGGTCAAGCCACTTGCTTACATAGTGGGCAGCTATGCTCGCTCCGACCGCCAGAATAAAGTCTATCATAAACTCCAATTTTTCCACCCCCTTCCTGTTGCCAGTATAGGGAGGGGCAGCGTGCATATTATACTATTTTTCGACAGAGACTACAAGTGCGCTCTCAGGCCTTTTTAATTCGTAAAGTAATGCAGCCCTTGGGTTTCCTCCCCCTCATCCGTCACGGCTTCGCCGTGCCACCTTCCCCCGCCAGGGGGGAAGGCTTATCGGTGCGTCTAACGAGACTACTGTGCAGTCATGCAAGTGCCATTGTTCGCACCTTCCCCCTCACGGGGGAAGGTGGCACCGCCGCAGGCGGTGACGGATGAGGGTGAAAGCCCCCCAACAACAAGCAAAACCCCGGAGCCGAACAGCTCCAGGGTTTTGCAGATAGTCGTATAAAATCGCAGGCAAACTCAGCGCTTGGAGAACTGAGGCGCGCGGCGGGCGGCTTTGAGGCCGTATTGCTATCGTTTTAGCGCCGTTTTTCCTTGGTGGAACGGACAACAATGTACTGCCACACTCGCTTGAACTGTGAGTAAGACAGGGGCTGGCCCTCGCTGTCGGCAATCACATAGTCAGACGTAGAGGTCACTTTCGCTTCTCGCAGGCAGTCAGCCAGACACTTGGGGATGGGAATGTCTCTCCGGGCCGCTTTGGTTTTTAGAACCGTAGAGATCACCGGCCGGTTGTGTTCCGCCCGCCATGCCCGCCGTACCGAAATGTATGGGGTGGGAACATCCAGGAACACACAGTCCCATTGGAGGGCAAGGGCTTCTTCCCGACGCAAGCCAGCGTATAGACCGATCATCACAGACACATAGGGCGGCAAGTCCCGGATCGCGTCTAAAAGTTGCTCGACCTGTTCATCCGTCAACGCCTGGCGGTCCTCCTGTGGGACACCGCCGCCTTTTGCGTTTAGATGGAGCGTTGGATTCACCTCGATCACATGGCTTTCCTTCGCCGCCCGAAAGATGGATTTATAAAGAATCACAACGGCCTTGTAAACCGATGCCGATTTTTTGGAAACCGGGACAAGAGCGAGCTGGATGTCATCCAGAGTTACATCTGCCATCCGCATCTCTCCCAATTCTTTAATGATATGCCGCCTCACCTTGGAGGTGTAATCTGTCAAGGTGATCTGCCGCACATGGACCGACTGCATCAGCAGCCATTTCTCACAGTATTCTGCTGCCGTTGGCGATTTCCGATGAAACCGGGCATGACCGATCTGCTCCAACGCCTCCGTTTCTTTGTCATACAGTTCTTCGGGAGTTCTCGCATAAAGGGCGACCCGCTTGCCATCGGCATCCTCGATTCGGGTTCTGTAATACTCTACGCCATTCAGTGTGACCGTACTATAATCTGGAATTAGTCGTTTTCTTTTTGCCAATATGGTAGTGAAGAAAACAGCGACATTTTGGCCATGTTAATTAAACTTTTTGCACCTTTTTTCTCAGGCGCTTCAACCCGCGCTTTATGCTCTTACTATACCCAGCTGAGATCAACACCTTCCACCTTGGCAATTTCCTTAATGGTCATGCCCAGGTAGAACCGGGCATAAATCCACTTGGCCTGCTTGTCTGGCAACTCCATCACCGCGGCATAAAGCTGATCGCGGAGTTGCTTGTCCTCCAGTATTTCTTCCGGGGTCAGCGGATGCTGTACCACGGCTTTCTCAATGCCGTTGTCGCAGTCCAGGGAATAGTGCGCTTTATAGTTATACACCTGTCGCAGGTAACGTGCTTCAGCTCGTTTGTCGGCCAGGAACACTGCCTGTACTTCATCGGATATTTCCAGATAAGTATCCGTTTTATAAATGTCGGGATACAGCTCCCGAAGATTGATTTTCTGCATTATGTACCTCCATTTCGATTCGCGGGTCCAGTTGACGGGTGAACTGAAATGAGGTGGAGAACGGCACCGGCACAATTCGTGGCTATTCCACAAGAAATAACAAGCAAAAACGCCAGTTTCCCAAAGTGGGAAACTGGCGTCAAGCGCATTTCTTTTATAATTGCTGGTTAGTCGGCAGGATAATGCCGATGGTGGAGTATAGTGAGCCGAGGCGTGAGCAAGGCTTTTTTTGATGAACATAAGTTAATTAGTATCAGATAACACTCATATACTCCAAGCTGTGCATTCCTTCTACGTTTGGGACAACCACTGTCTCCCATCCCGTCCAGCGGAACACCTTATAGAGCCGTCCGCCTTGCAGATAGTAGATGTAATTC
>CAJTOE010000011.1 GCA_910577805.1 uncultured Oscillospiraceae bacterium
CCCTCATCCGTCTGGCCTTCGGCCATCCTCCCTACCCCCTCTGTCTCACTGCGCTCGACATCTCCCCCTGACAGGGGGAGTCGGCCTTCCCCCGCCAGGGGGGAAGGCTTATCGGTGCGTCTATCGAGACTACTGTGCAGTTGGGTGACTGCCAGTGTTCGAGCCTTCCCCCTCACGGGGGAAGGTGGCACGCGAAGCGTGACGGATGAGGGTGAAAAAACCTCACCCTCACCACCTGCACCTGCGCTTATAACAGTGCATGTTCCCCCATATTGCAAAATCCCCCCGTCCACGTTATAATAGGCCTATACAACCCCAAAATCAGCCAGGAGGCATTTTTTATGTATCTTGTTGACTACCACACCCACTCTCTCTGCTCCCAGGACAGCGACGCTCCCCTGGCGGACATGGCCCAGGCGGCGGCGGAAGCCGGTCTCTCTCAGCTGTGCGTCACCGACCATTTCGACCTCCTCAGCGGCCACGGCAAGCCCACCGCTGACCCAGACTGGACCGCCATCCTCCGGCAGTACGAGCCGGTCAGCCGCGCCCTCCCCCAGGGCCTGACCCTGCGGCTGGGGCTGGAGCTGGGCTGCGGACACCTGGACCTGGACCGGGCCCGCCGGGTCCTCTCCCAGGCCCCGCTGGACTTTGTTCTGGGCTCCGTCCACAACCAGACCCCGGAGGACGGGGGCGTGGACTTCTACTTTCTCCACTACCAATCCACCGCGGACTGCTATAAAGCCCTGGACAGCTACTTTACCGGCATGGCCCGGCTGGCCCCTCTGGACTGCTACGACTCCCTGGCCCATGTGATCTACCCCCTGCGCTACATGACCCGCCGGGACGGACAGACGGTCTCCCTGGACGGCTGCTGGGACCGGATGCGGGCCATCTTCCAAACCGCCGCCCAGACCGGCCACGCCATTGAGCTGAACACCGACCGGGGCCGCACGGTGGAGGACTGGAAGCCTGTGCTGGAGCTGTTCCGCGCCTGCGGCGGCGAGCTGGTGACCCTCGGCTCCGACGCCCACCGGCCCCAGGACGTGGGAAAGGGCATCGCCCAGGCCCAGGAGCTGTTACGTGCCTGCGGGTGGCGCTATTTTACGGTGTATCAGGGGAGAAAACCCCAGCAAATCAAACTATAAAAAGGGAAAGGGAGCGCTGTTTATGAACATTTCCATTGGCTGTGACCACGGGGGCTTTGCCCTCAAGGAGAACATCCGGGCCTATCTGGAGGAGCAGGGCCACACCGTCACCGACGTGGGCTGCAAAAGCCTGGAGAGCTGCGATTACCCGGATTTCGGCGCGGCGGCGGCCCGGCTGGTGGCCAGCGGCGCCTGCGAACGGGGCATCGTCATCTGCACCACCGGTATCGGTATCTCTATCTCTGCCAACAAAGTGAAGGGTATCCGCTGTGCCCTGTGCGGGGACGCTTTCTCCGCCGAAATGACCCGCCGTCACAACGACGCCAACATGCTGGCTCTGGGCGCGGGGATCACCGGCCCGAATCTGGCCCAGAAAATCGTGGAGGTATTTCTTTCCACCGGCTTTGAGGGAGGCCGTCACGCCCGCCGGGTGGACAAGCTGATGCAGATCGAGGGGTGACCCGGTGGCCGGTTATGTAATCGCCCTGGACCAGGGCACGACCAGCTCCCGGTGCATCCTGTTCGACCGCCAGGGGACCCCCCGCAGCGCTGCCCAGAAGGAGTTCCGGCAGATCTACCCCAAGCCCGGCTGGGTGGAACACGACCCCATGGAGCTTTGGTCCTCTCAGCTCTCCGTCATGCTGGAGGCCATGGGCAAAATCGGGGCGCGTTACAGCGATATCGCTGCCATCGGCATCACCAACCAGCGGGAGACCACCGTTGTCTGGGACAAGCAGACCGGACAGCCGGTGTACAACGCCATCGTGTGGCAGTGCCGCCGGACAGCGGAGGCCATCGAGCACTTGAAGCAAAGCCCTATGGGCGAAACCATTCGCGCCAAAACCGGCCTGATCCCGGACGCATATTTTTCCGGAAGCAAGCTGGCCTGGATTCTGGACCATGTGGAAGGGGCGCGGGACCGGGCGGAGCGCGGGGAGCTGTTATTCGGCACGGTGGACAGCTGGCTCATTTGGAACCTGACCCACGGAGAGGTCCATGTGACCGACTGCACCAACGCCTCCCGCACGATGCTCTTTGACATCCACCGGACCTGCTGGGACCAGGAAATTCTGGACTATTTCCGCATCCCCAGGGCCATGCTGCCCCAGGTCCGCCCCTCCAGCTGTATCTACGGCTATACCTCCCCGGACGTGACCGGCGGAAAAATACCCATTGCCGGTGCGGCGGGGGACCAGCAGGCGGCGCTGTTCGGCCAGTGCTGTTTCGCGCCGGGGGATGTAAAAAACACCTATGGCACCGGCTGTTTCTTGCTGATGCACACGGGAGAAAAAGCGGTGCGCTCCCAGCACGGCCTGCTGACTACCATTGCCGCCACCGCCGGGACCAGGACCCAGTACGCCCTGGAGGGCAGCGTGTTTGTGGCGGGGGCGGCGGTCCAGTGGCTCCGGGACGAGATGCGCATGGTACACACCTCCGCCCAGACTGAGGCGGCCTGCCAGGCCGTGCCCGACACCGGCGGCGTATATGTCGTGCCCGCCTTCGCGGGGCTGGGTGCGCCCTACTGGAACCCCTACGCCCGCGGCACGATCGTCGGGGTGAGCCGGGGCACCAGCAAGGAGCATATGATACGGGCAACAGTAGAATCCATGGCCTATCAGGTCTACGACCTGCTGGAGGCCATGGAGCAGGACTCCGGGCTGGAGCTGCGGGCGCTTAAAGTGGACGGCGGAGCCAGTGCCAACGATTTTCTGATGCAGTTCCAGGCCGACCTTCTCCACGCGGAGCTGCGCCGCCCCCGGTGCATTGAGAGTACGGCGCTGGGCGCGGCCTGTCTGGCGGGCATCGCGGCGGGCTGGTGGCGGGACGAAGAGGAGGTCCGCCAAAACTGGCAGACCTCCCAACGGTTTATTCCCAATATGGACCAGTCCCGGCGGCAGGAGCTGATCCGGGGCTGGAAGCGTGCGGTCCGGTGCGCTCTGGCCTGGACCCAGGACCCGTAAGCGGACCGCTTTTTATCGCTTTTGAAAGAAGGCCACGCCTACCGCGCCGGGGCCTATGTGGGTGCCGATAGTCGCGCCGATGGTCCCGATGGGCAGATGCTCCGCGTGGCCCTCCCAAAGGCTTCGGCTGTCCGCGATATACTTTTGCAGCATGTCATTGTGGAAACCGGAATAACCCAGACAGTAGGGACGCTCAAAGTCGATGCCGGTGGTCTTTTGTATCTCCTGGACCAGCAGGTTATTGCCGTTTTTGGAGCCTCTGGCCTTGCCCAGCATACACACCTCCCCGTTTTGCACCGCAATCACCGGCTTGATGGAGAGCAGTCCGCCGATGGCCGCTACCGATTTGGATATCCGCCCGCCCCGCTTGAGATACTCCAGGGTATCCAGCAGGGCGATCAGGCGGATGTCCTTTTTTTCGTCCTCCAGCCGCTGGGCAATCTCCGGGGCCTCCAGCCCCTGGTCCACCAGCTGGGCCGCCCGCTGGACCAGGATGCCCTCCCCCAGGGCGGCGTTTTCGCTGTCCACCACAAAGACCTTTTGGGGAAATTCCTCCGCCGCAATACAGGCGCTCTGGTAAGTCCCGGAGAGCTTGCCGGAGAGGATCACCGCCACAACACTGTGGCCCGCGTCCACCTGGGCCTGGAAGGCCTCCTCGAACTGGGCGGGGCCAATCTGGCTGGTACTGGGAAGCTGTTCGCTCTCAATCAGCAGCTCGTAAAAGCGCTGGTGGGACAGCTCCTCCTTGTCCCGGTACTGCTGGTCTCCAAAGGTGATGGTCATCGGCAGGACCGAAACTGCCGGGTGATAGGGCGTAAGAACGTCCGACGCGGAATCGGTGATGATTTTGACGCTCATAGTGTGTTCCTCCTTCTTTCTGCTCTTTCTGCACGTTTCGCACTCATATTTCTATCGTACTGGCCTCTTTCAGGCGGCTCTGGGTATACAAAATGATTTTATCCCCCTCCAGCAGCTTCAAATCGCCGTTGGGGATCAGCGCCCGGCCCTTCCGTTTGATCATGACGATCACGGTCTGGCGGGAGATGTCCAGCTCCCGGATTTTCAGGCCGTTCCAGGGGTTCTGCCGGCGCAGGACAACCTCCTTCAGTTCAATGTGCCTCTCGTCGTCCAGGGACTTGGCCCCCAGCACCAGGGTGTCCCGCGGGCACAGGACCACATCTCCCCGCGGTACGATGATCTGGCCCTCCCGCTGGATGGCGGCCACAATGGTCTCCTGGGGAAGCCCCAGCTCCCGGATGCTCTTTCCTGTCCAGGCGTCCCTGGTGTTCAGCGCCACTTTGATGAAATGGACCTCCTCCTCGTTGGCGTACTCGCTCAGACGCTTGATGCGGGAGTACTGGTCCACGAACCCGGCGGAGATGATGCCGGTGGGGATGGCCACCATGCCCACCCCCAAAAAGGTTATGACGATGCTGAACATTTTACCCATGGCTGTAATGGGGTAGATATCCCCGTAGCCCACGGTCAGGAGGGTGGATACGGACCACCAGATGCCGGAAAAGGCGTTGGTAAAGACCTCCGGCTGGGCCTCATGCTCCAGGCTGTACATGCACAGGCTGGAGGCCAGCATCAGCACCAGGATGATAAACACTGAGGACACGAGCTGCTGCCGTTTGCTGGCGATGACCTCGGTAATGACGTTGAGGGAGTCGTAATAGGCGTTGATGCGGAACAGCCGGAAAATGCGCACCACCCGGAACATCCGGAAGGCCACCGCACCGGCGGGGAAAAAGATGGGCAGGTAGTAGGGCAGGAACGAGAGCAGGTCCACCAATCCGCTGAAGGAGACCAGATACTTCCAGACCGCCCGGTGGGGCGGCAGGGCGGGGGTCCGGCACCGCGCGGTCCATACCCGCAGGAAATAGTCCGCCGCAAAGAAGGTCACTGTCACGGCTTCCACGGTCAGAATCGGACCGCCGAACCGGGTCCGGACGCTCTCGAAGGTGTACAGGATGCTGGCGGTGAGATTGATTAAGATCGCTAGGGCATTGATGATGTCGTACAGACGGCTGGGCAGGTCGTTGTGGCTTCCTACCTCAATGATTTCACAGATACGTTTGCGGCGGCGCAGCCAGGTGTTGCGGTCAGCCATAGAAGCCAGCCCCCCGAAAAAGATTAACGTTTTCTTAACGATTGTACCAGAAAAAAGCAGGAAAGTCCAGGACTTTCCTGCTTTTGGGGGTGTAGGTGAAGCGGGGGTGAAAAACCCCAAAGTTCTGCTTACCCCTTCACGCCGCCGGAGGCCAATCCGCTGACCAGGTTCTTCTCAATCAGCATAAACAGAATGACCACCGGGATAATGGCAAAGATGGAGGCGGCAAACAGGTACTGCCACTCGATCATGTTGTAGCCATTGAAGATGTTGATACCCACCGTCAAGGGCTTATACTCGTTGGTGGAAATCAGGCACAAAGCCACAGTATACTCGTTCCAGGCGTTGATGAAAATGAAAATCAGGGTCGTCACGATACCCGGCGCGGCCACCGGCAGCAGCACCTTCAGCATCGCCTGAATGCGGTTGCAGCCGTCGATGGTAGCGGCCTGCTCCATCTCCGCCGAGATTCCCATGAACGTGCCCCGCAGCAGCCAAATAGTAAAGGCCTGATTAAAGGCGGCGTTGATGAACACCAGACCCAAGATGCTGTCGGTCAGCCCCAGGGTCATCATGACCTTGTAAATACCAATCAGCAGCACCACAGGCGCGAACATCTGGGAGACGATCACGAAGCCCAGAAACGCGGTCTGACCCTTGAACTTCATCCGGGCCAGGGCGTAGGCGGCGGGGATGCCGCACAGCATGGCAATCAGGGTGGAGCCGCCGGCAATCAGCACGGAGTTCAGGAAGTACCGGGCCATGGGGGCGCGGCTCCAGATGTCGATGAAGTTGGACCACAGGGCTGTCACCGGGAGGATGGTGCCGTCCACGGCGAAGATCTCCGCGCGGCTCTTCAGGGCCGTACACAGCATGGCAAAGTAGGGATACAGGGTAATGACGCACACGTCCAGGATCACAAAGTAAAGCAGTACGCGTAAAATCACTTTTTTCACCGAAACGGGCTTTTTGATGGTCTGTTCGTTCACCGTCAGTCATCTCCTTTCCGCAGGGTGTAAACCATGTACACGCTGGCGCACACCAGCAGGATCATGAATCCAATCACTGAGACCGCCGCAGCCTCGCCCTGGCGGCCGTTGTAGAAGGCCAGCTTATACAGATATGTCACAAGGGTGTCGGTATGGTTGGCCGGGTCGCCCTTGGTCATTGTCCAGATAATGGGGAAGGAATTAAACACATAGATAATGTTCAGTACGGTGGAGACGGTCAGGGACGACTTGACCAGAGGCAGGGTGATTTTGAATAACTTCTGCCAGTAGTTGGCCCCGTCCACAGTGGCGGCCTCATAGTAAGAGGTGTCGATGCTCTGAAGGCCCGACAGAACGCAGAAGGAAACGAAGGGGATGGTGACGAAAATGCCGCAGGCGATCTCCCACATGAAGTACAGCTCCGGCGTGGGCGTCCAGTTCACGGCTTCCTTGATAATGCCCAGTCTGAGCAGGAGGGTGTTCAGGGTGCCGTAATCGGTGTTGATGATGAAGTTCCAGGCGCTGGCCTGGATGACCAGCGTAGTGGCCCAGGGGAATACCACGATGGCGCGGGCGATCTTCCGGCCCCGGAATTGGTTGTTGAGCAGCAGCGCCAGGATGAAGCCCAAAACGGTGGACAGCACCACCACCGCCACGGTCCACACCAGGGTGTTTTGCAGCACCAGCCCAAAGGAGGAGCTTTTCAGCACCTTGGTGAAGTTGGCGATGCCGTTAAACCCCTTTATCATGCCCGCCTTGCTCACGTCGCTCATCGCCATCCGGAAGACGAATACGATGGGGGTCAGAATAAAGATCGCCATTAAGATCACGCTGGGTGCGATCCAGATATAGGGTTCGATCTTGCGAAAGGTTTGCTTTTTCACGGGGATACCTCCCTGTCTCTCAAAAAGTCGCCGGGAAAAAGCCGGGGGCCGAGCCAAAGCGGCCCGGCCCTTGGCAAAGTACAAAATCAGCCAGCGATATTGCTCTGAAGTTCGTCCAGCAGCTCCTTCACGTTGCCGCCCAGGAGCGCGCCCTGCTCAACGTTGATCACGCCCTGCTTCACGTCGTCCCACTCGGACTTGGCCACGGGATAGAACTTACAGGAACCCACGATCTCCACCCAGGGAGCCATGGCGGGGTCAGAGGAAGCCACGATCTCGCCGCCGGTGGAGGTGGCGGGCAGGAAGCCCTCCATCAGCACCCACTCGGAGTACCGGGTGTCGTCATAGAAGAAGTCGAAGAAGGTCTTGATGGCCTCGAGCTTCTCGGCGGAGTGGCCCTTGTCAAAGACCATGAAGCGGTCCATAACGCCGGCGGAGACGGAGGGGTTGCCGCCGTTGGTGGGGATGGAGGCCACGCCCAGGTTCACGCTGTAGCCGCCGTCGGACACATAGGTGGGGATGGAGTTGGGGCCAATCATCATAGCCAGCTTACCGGCGCCCAGCATATCCTGGAGGGCGTAACGGGTCTCGTTGGCGGGGTCGGTGTTGGTGTAGCCGGAGTTGACCAGGTCGATGGCGTACTCGATGGCTTCCACGTTCTTGTCGCTGTTCAGGGTCCAGTTGCCCTCGGCGTCGGTGAAGTCGCCGCCGTTGTTCCAGATGTAGTAGGCGAAAGCGGCCTGGCCTTCGTCGGTGGTCATATCAATGCCCCAGGGGTAGATGCTGGAGTCATAGGCCTTGATAGCCTCACAGGCGGCCTTCAGCTCTTCCCAGGTGGTGGGCACTTCCACGCCGGCAGCAGTGAGGATGTCCTCATTGTAGTACAGGGCGCGGGCGGAAGCCAAGTCGGGGATAGCCCACACGGTGCCGTCCACAACGGACTGCTCCAGGAAGGCGGGGTACAGCTTGGCGTAGGTCTCATCGGAGACATACTGCTCTGCGGGGAGGAGCAGGCCGTCGGCCTGATAGGCGGCAAACAGGTCGATATTCAGGATATCGGGGGCCTGGTTGTTGGAGACGCGGGTGTTGACCACGGTGGAGATGTCGTTCCAGGAGATGACCTCCACGGTCAGGTTGATGTTCTCATAGGCGGCGTTGAACTCGTCCTGGAAGTCCGCCCACCAGTTGTTGGTGTTCTGGCCGTACTGGGCGGCGACCACGTTGATCTCAATCTTATCGCCGCTGGGTGCGGGGGTGCTGGAGCCGCTGGGCGTACTGGGCGTACCGGAGTTCGCCGGAGGGGTGGGGTCCTTACTGCCGCAGGCGGCGAGGGACAGCACCATACATACGGCCAGCAGCGCTGCAAGAATCTTTTTCATTTTCATTCTCCTTTTCCGATTGATATGGGATAACGGAGCGCTTCATATTGGGATATTCCACAAATGCAGCGCTCATATCCCTATTATACTTGTCAAATCTGTAAATTATAGCAATAGGAGTTCAGAATATAGAAAAATCGTACGAACTATGAAAGCCCGTACGATTTTCTAATATTTTATTTGGTTGCGGCAGGGGTGGGGGAGGCGCCGCCGCAGGCGGTGACGGATGAGGGTGAAAAAATCGCACGAGCTAAGAAAGCTCGTACGATCTTCCTGTATGCTTCCGAAAGGCGCTGGGGGTAATCCCCGTCACGGAGCGGAACACCTTGGAAAAATAATTATAGTCACTGATGCCCACTGTCTCTGCTACAGCGGAGACAGGCATACTGCTTTGCAGTAAAAGCAGCTTTGCCGCGCTGATGCGCCGCTGGGCGATCAAATAGGACAGCGTCCGCCCTCCGGATAGCTCCTTCGCCAGACTGCACAGCTTGGTCCGGCCAATGTGTAAATCTCTGGAAATGGACTCCAGGGACAGCTTTTCCATATAGTGCTGGTCCAAATAGGCCTCCAGCCGCTGCAAGTCTGTCTGCTCTGTGGTCAAAATCATGCCCTTGAGCTGGATATAGGCGGACAGGGCCTCCAGCGTCTCGGTGTAGGCCTGAATTTCTTCTTTGGAATACTGGCGGAACTGGAAAAACGCGTCCTTCAGAGCGTCGGCCCCGTCGGGCCACCAGTCCAGCAGGGTCCGAGTCCTGGCCCACTGCTCCTCCAGGGGGGAGTCGTCCAGGTAACAGCCCACGGCCAGGTAGGCCAGAGGCCGCTTTTTGTCGTACAGAGGCATGATCGCCTCGCAGATACCCACATGACAGCGGTAAAGCTGAAAGCCTTTTTCCGCCGTATAGCGCTGTATCTTGCAGCGGTCGCAGGCGACGCACCGCCGGTGTCCCTCCGGCAGGTCGTTTATCATCCGGCAGAAGGGCGGGTGCCCCCGGAACAGATTGATGTCCCGGCCTTCCGGGTCCAAAATATTGGCGGGAAGGCCGGTCAGCGTTTTCAGATTGGCAATCAGCCTGCGCAGCTGGTCCTCGTCAAACAGGACGTTCATTTCTGGTGCTGGTTCACAATGGCCTGGAGCTGGGACCAGTGCTCTTCCATGTCGGCCACCAGCTTGAACTGGGTCCGGCAGCGGTCCAGGTTCTGTCCCTCCCGGCTGATGTGGAAATACTCGTCCCCCACTAAGTAGTCGGTCAAAAACCGGATGCCGCACTCCAGGGTCATCAGCTTGGCCCCCCAGGGCAGGTATTCGATCTCCGCGTTGGCGAGGGAACCGCCGGTGCCCTCCAAAAAGGCGGCGGTGTAGGCAGTGAACAGGTCCACATCCAGGTTGACCTTGCTCAGGTCCGTTTCATCCTCGGCGCTGTGGTTGGCCCCGAATCGAATCGAGTCGCCGAAGTCGTTGATGGCCAGACCGGGCATCACCGTATCCAGATCAATGATGCACATACCCACGCCGGTCTCCTGGTCCATAAGCACGTTATTCAGCTTGGTGTCGTTGTGGGTGACCCGGATGGGGAGTTTTCCGGCCCGCATGGCCTCCAGGGCCACGGAGCAGTCCTTCTCCCGCTCCAGCACAAACTGGATCTCCTTCTGGCAGTCCTTGGCCCGGCCCAGCTTGTTCTGGGCCACGGCGTCCTTGAACTTGGCCAGGCGGTCCTCGGTGTTGTGGAAATTGGGGATCGTCTCATAGAGGGTCTCGGCCGGATAGCCCTGCAAGAGCCGCTGGAAGCGGCCGAAGGCCCGGCCGGAGGCGGCGAACAGCTCCGGGGTGGCGGCGGACTGGTAGCAGATGGTATGTTCCACAAAGGGATACAGCCGCCAGGCTCCGCCCTGGCTGTCGGTGTAGTAGGGCTGGCCGTTTTTGGGGCGGATGACTTCCAGAGCCTCCCGGCTCCGGTCGCCGCCGTGCTTTTCGATCTCCCGGCCCAGGTAGTCGGTGACCCCGATGATGTTGTCCATCAGCTGGTCGGGCCGCTTGAAGGCGGCGGCGCTCATGCGCTGGAGGATAAACCGCCGGCAGCAGAGGTCCTCAGGCTGAGTGTGGACGCAGAAGGTATCGTTGATGTGCCCCTGCCCGTACCGGATGGCGCCCACCACCGGGGCGCCGAAATCAAAGGCCTCCAGGACCTCCTGCAGGGTCTGTTCCGCAGCAGCCATCTTTATACCTCCCACAGATTGTCCGGATACAGCCCGGATGTTGTTTTTTCCGCAATGGCGGCGACTACCGTGGGCTTATCCTCCCGGTAGGTCACGCCGTACCACTTGTCCTCACTGCGCAGCACCTTGACCCGCGCCTTGCCCTCTCCAATGAGCTGGCTGACCACGCTGGGCAGGAAATACTCCCCCTTCAGGGGATTTTCCGCCAAGGTTTTGTCCAAAAAGGCGGGGAACCGGGCCAGCGCCTCGTCCAGGAAACTCCGGGTAAAGCCCCACATGTTCATCGACACGATGGTATTTTCGTCCAGCTCGGTCCAGGTCTGGCCGTCGTCCTCGGTGAAGCGGGGCGGGGGACCTTTTTCAATTTTGGTCCGCTCGGTGATCTGGGACAGGAACTGCTCCCCTGTCTCCTCGCACACGCCTCTGGCTACCGTGCCGTTTTCGGTCACCGTGTTTTTGATAAGATAGCCCACCATGACATACTCGTACACGCTGGAATCCTCGTGGGAGGCCAGATAATCATAGATTTTCTGATAAGCCTCCGGGCCGTAGTAGTCGTCGGCGTTGATGATGGCAAAGGGACCGTCCACCACGCTCCGGGCGGCCAGGGCCGCATGGGCGGTGCCCCAGGGCTTGGTCCGCTCGGCGGGGACTGCGTAGCCCTCCGGCAGGTCCTCCTTGATCTGATAGGCGTACTTCACGTCCATGACCTTGGCGATCCGGTCGCCGATAGCGGCCTTGAAGTCGGCCTCGATTTCCGGCTTAATGACGAACACCACAGTCTCAAAGCCCGCCCGGCGGGCGTCGTAGATGGAATAGTCGATAATGAGCTGGCCGTGGTTCCCCACGGGGTCCAGCTGCTTCAGGCCGCCGTACCGGCTTCCCATACCCGCGGCCATGATAACTAAAACAGGCTTTTTCATACTTACCCCCGATATCCGTTCGGATTCATAGACTGCCATTTATAGGAAGAGGCGCACATCTCCTCGATGCCCAGCTTGGCCTCCCAGCCCAGCTCGTTCCGGGCCTTGGCCGGGTCCGCGTAGCAGGTGGCGATGTCGCCGGGGCGGCGCGGGTCGATCACATAGGGCAGCTCCTTGCCGCAGGCCTTCTCGTAGGCGTGGAGCACGTCCAGCACGCTGTAGCCCTTGCCGGTGCCCAGGTTGCACACAAACAGGCCGCACTTGGTCTCCAGCTTTTTCAGCGCCGCCACGTGGCCCTTCGCCAGGTCCACCACATGGATATAATCCCGCACGCCGGTGCCGTCGGGGGTGGGGTAGTCGTCGCCGTAGACATGCAGCTTCTCCAGCTGGCCCACGGACACCTTGGCAATGTAGGGCACCAGATTGTTGGGGATGCCGTTGGGGTCCTCGCCCATAAGGCCGGACTCGTGCGCGCCGATGGGGTTGAAGTACCGCAGCAGGGCCACATTCAGGTCCGGGTCCGCGGCGCAGATGTCGGAGAGGATGCGCTCCTGGAACAGCTTGGAGGTACCGTAGGGATTGGTGGTGCCGCCGGTGGGGAAGTCCTCCCGGATGGGCACGGTAGCCGGGTCGCCGTACACCGTGGCGGAGGAGGAGAACACGAAGTTGGTCACCCCATGACGGCGCATAGTCTGGAGCAGATACAGGGTGCTGATCAGGTTGTTGGAGTAGTACTCCAGGGGCTTGGCCACGCTCTCGCCCACGGCCTTGAGGCCGGCGAAATGGATAACTGCGTCAATATCGGGGTATTTGGCAAAAAGTGCCTCCACCTCGTCCGCATTGCACATTTCCAGCTTGACAAAGGGGACCGGCTTACCGGTGATTTTCTCCACCCGGCGCAGGGATTCTTCACTGGAATTGCTGAGGTTATCCGCAACAATGATGTCATAGCCGGCTTGGATCAACTCCACACAGGTGTGGCTGCCGATGTAGCCCGCGCCGCCGCTGACCAGAATAGACATAGAAATCCGCTCCTTTATTTTTGAAAGTACCTGTATTTTAGCGCGGCCCGGCCCAAAATACAAGAGAGGATTCTACACTTTATCTGGAAAATCGTCCGCTGTAACTAATATTTTACTAAAATCGAATTTTAGGATTCTGGATTTAGAATACAAAAATCCCTGACCAAATGGACAGGGATTTGACAAAATATCCTTAATTACGATATAATGAAACGCGCTGAGCCTCTAGTGGGCAAAGCCGGAAGGGTATATCGTTACAAACGGCAGGTGGTTAGTCCTCCATTACGGGGGGCCTTGTCCCCCGGAAAGGGGGAATTGCTATGGTTACTTACAGTGAGCTTTTCGCTTACTCCCTGGTAATAATCGGCATTGTAGGTCTGTGTTGGCAGATCTTCAAAAGGAAATGACCACTCCTTAGGCCCGGTGTGGTCATTTCTTGACTAATCTCTGGGACTAACCGCTTGTCACGGTATCCCTTCTGTTATTATTATATCATGCACTTCTATTTTGTCAAGCAGCGCGGCTTTAGTTTCACCCTCATCCGTCACACTCCAAATGAAACCGCTTGCCTTTTCCCTGGCAAAGGTGCTATAATAAAGGTGCTACATTACAATGAACAGCGCATGATCGAAGGGAGGCGGACTGCTTGCACGAAAACTACAATTTGGAAGAGCTGCTCCAACTGGTGGAGGAAAAGCAGTTCCGCCGCCTGCGCACGCTTCTGGACAACATGAACTGGGTGGACATCGCGGAATTCCTGGACGAGCTGGGACCGGAGGACACCATTCTGGTGTTCCGCCTGCTGCCCAAGGAGACGGCGGCGGAGGTCTTTACCGAGCTGGAGGACACCGACGATCAGGAGCGCCTGATCAACGCTTTGTCCGACCAGGAGCTGCGCGAGGTCCTAGACGAGCTGTACATGGATGACACCGTGGACCTCATTGAGGACATGCCCGCCAATCTGGTGGACCGCATCCTGCGCAACACGGACCGGTCCACCCGCAGTCAGATCAACCAGCTCCTGAACTACCCCAAGGACTCCGCCGGGTCCATCATGACCACGGAGTTCGTCTACCTGCACCCGGACGCGACGGTAGAAGAATCCTTTACCCGCATCCGGAAGGTCGGTCTGGACAAAGAGACGGTCTACACCTGCTACGTCACAGAAAACCGCATTCTGCTGGGGGTCGTCACCGTCCGGCGGCTGCTTCTGTCCCCCTACGAAACTAAAATCCGAGACATCATGGAAACGAATCTTCTGTCCGTCAACACCCACGAGGACAAGGAGGACGTGGCCCAGATGTTCTCTAAGTACGATTTATCCGCCGTCCCGGTGGTGGACGGGGACGACCGGTTAGTCGGCATCATCACCTTCGACGACGCGATGGACGTTATGGAGGAGGAGGCCACCGAGGACATCGAAAAAATGGCCGCCATCCTGCCCACGGACAAGCCCTATTTCCAAACCGGCGTTGTGGAGACCTGGAAGCACCGTATCCCCTGGCTGCTCCTGCTCATGATTTCGGCCACCTTCACCGGCATGATCCTGGGCTTTTTCGAGGAGGCCCTGGCGGCCAACGCCGCCCTCACCCTGTTCATCCCCATGCTGATGGACACCGGGGGCAACTCCGGCAGTCAGGCTTCCGTGACCGTCATCCGCGCCATGTCTCTGGGCGACATCGAGTTCTCCGACGTATTTCAGGTGGTCTGGAAAGAGGCGCGGGTGGGGATGCTGTGCGCCGCCACGCTGGGCGTGGTGGTCTTTGTGAAGGTCATTTTGATTGACCAAAAAAGCCCAGTGATGGCATTTGTTGTCGCTCTGACTATTTTTGCCACCATCGTCATTGCCAAGCTGGTGGGCTGTCTGCTGCCCATGCTGGCCAAGCGTCTGGGCTTTGACCCGGCGGTGATGGCGTCGCCGTTCATCACGACCGTGGTTGACGCGCTGTCCCTGGTCATTTATTTCCTGATTGCTACCCAGGTCATGAGCATATCATGATACTGTGGCAATATACAAATTCAAGTAATAAGGAGTGTGTCCCAAACATGAAGCAGAAGAAAAAATTTGCAGCCTCCATGGTCCTGGCCTGCGCCGTTCTGATCGGTGTCGCCTATGCCGCCGGAGCCTCCCGGCAGATCTCCGCGACATTGCGTCCGGATATCACCATCAAGGTAGACGGCGTAACGAAAACCATCACCGACTCCAACGGCAATGCCGCCGCCCCGATCATTTACAACGGCACCACCTATCTGCCCGTCAAGAGTGTAGGGCAGCTTCTTGGTCAGGACGTCACCTGGGATGGCAAGACCAACACCGTAAACATCACTGGTCCGTCCACCTCCACCGACTCCACCCCCTCTACCCCCTCCACGCCTGCCAGCAAGGACCTGATTGGAGAGGCCAAGGCGAAAGAGCTTGCCCTGGGCCATGCCAAGCTGTCCGCCTCTGACGTGACCTTCATCCACGTGGAGCTGGATTGGGAGAACGGCCGCCGGGTCTATGACGTGGAATTTTACAGCGGCGCGAAAGAATACGACTACGAGATCGACGCCAAAACTGGCGAGATTGTCAGCTTTGATTACGACGCCGAGGGCTATGCGCCCTCTCAGTCCGGAAATATCATCACCCAGGAAGCCGCCGTCAAGCTGGCCCAGGACCGGGTCCCCAACGCCACCCTGGTCAAAATCGAGTATGACTTCGACGACGGACGTCCTGTCTACGAGGGTGAATTGCGGGAAGGCCGCTGGGAGTATGAGTTTGAAATCGACGCTGCTACCGGCGAATTTCTGAAATGGGAAAAAGACGGCTGATCTGCTAAAAAATTGAAGCCAGGATGTATAACACCTCCGCCCTCTGTCCACAATAGAGGGCGGAGGTGGTTCTATGAAACGAACCTTGTTGGAAAAGCTTGGCGACTTCGTGCTGGGAAAGGGCTTCTACATAGTCCTGTTCCTTTGTGTCGCCACAATTGGAATTTCGGGCTATTATCTCATCCAGACCCTGACCCCCGCCGGGACCTCTGCGCCGGTCACCGGCAACCCCACTGTCACGCTCCCCGACGAAAGTACCGTCGGGACCGTGCAGACTCCCCCCATGAACATCCCGTCCATCCCCACGCACCAGCAATCGCTGGAGCAGCCGGACGACCCTCAGCCCCAGCGGCCCGCCGAGCCGGAGCAGCCGGAGGAGGACAAGCCGTCCGAGCCTGCGTCAAACCCGGCGTCTCCCGCTCCGGCGGTGTACACCTGGCCGGTCCGGGGCGCGGTCATCGGGGCATTCAACGTGGACACGCTGGCCTATGACGAGACGATGGGCGACTGGCGCACCCACGCCGGCGTGGACCTGAACACAGCCGTCGGCACGCAGGTCCTGGCCCTCCGGGAAGGCCAGGTGACCCGTGTGGAGCACAGTGACCTGATGGGTTCCATGGTGACCATCGACCACGGGGACGGCATGATCAGCCGCTATGCCAACCTGGCGGAAAACCCTGGCGTAGTCGAGGGCGACCGGGTCGCTATGGGGGATGTGATCGGCGAAGTGGGCGAAACGGCCCTGGCGGAGAGCAAGATGGAGCCTCACCTGCACCTGGAGGTGCTGGTGGACGGCGTCCCGCAGGACCCCATGAACTATATCCCCAAAACGTAAAGCTGCCAAACGGCGGAGGTCAGTTGACCTCCGCCGCCTTTGTACATATCTCTTTTGATTTGTAAGGTGGAGTGGACTTAGGGTTTTTCACCCTCATCCGTCACCGCCTGCGGCGGTGCCACCTTCCCCCATTAGGGGGAAGGCTTATCGTTGCGCCTACCGATACTACTCCGCAGTCAAGCAAGTGTCAATGTTCGCGCCTTCCCCCTCACGGGGGAAGGTGGCTGGCCGAAGGCCAGACGGATGAGGGTGAAACCCTCAGTCCCGCACTACGTTACGAATCATACGCAGAAAATTTTTTGCCCTTGTCACGGGCTGAAAATCCTGCTATAATACGCCTTAGTAGAAATAAGAAACGAGGTGCAATTTCCATGACAAAAAACCGTATCCTTGCAATCACCATAGCACTGGCCCTGACGCTCTCTGCGCTGACCGGATGCAGCTCCGTTCCTGGCATGAGCGGCGGAAGCTCCACTCCGAATTCGGGCGCCCAGAGCGACAAAAGCACACCGGACAACTCCAGCGATTCCAGCAGCGCCCCAGATGCCAGCGATGCTGGCAGCGACAAAAGCGGCGGCGATGTCCCCTACTATGTAGGCGATTCCGTCTCCACCGCCTGGTTCGACTTCACAGTCGATTCCGTCGAGGTCATGAACGAGTATGAGGGCTATGCTGCCGCCGAGGGGAAGAAGCTTCTGGTGGTGCAGCTGAGTCTGAAGAGCACAGTCACCTTCTCGTCCGAGATGTACCAGAACGACTTTGTGGTCGGCTGGGACCTGGAGGACGACTATGATTACGTAGACCCTCTCTACGCTTACTGCGACGCGCAGTTCCCTGACGAGTACACCCTCAAGATCAACGAGGCCCGGACGGGCATCCTGGTCTACGAGGTCCCCGCAGATTTCAAGGACTTCTGGCTCAACTTCCTGGAGGTCTACGACAACGACGAGTACGGCGAATCCTTCTTCGTCTACTTCACCGCCGAATAAAAAAACACGGCCAGCAGAGCATTCTGCTGGCCGTTTCACAGGAGTGTGATTGCAAAACATGCGCGTATTTGATACCCACGCCCACTACGACTCCGGCGCGTTCAACGCCGACCGTCTGGAGGTCCTGGCGTCCATGCCGGAGCAGGGTGTGGAGCTTATTTTAAACCCCGGCTGCGAGCTGGAGTCCTCCCGTACCGCCGTCTCTCTGGCGGAGCGTTTTCCCTATGTGTACGCCGCCGTCGGCTTCCACCCCTCCGACTGCGGAGAGTTTTCCGACGCGTCAGTGGAGGAGCTGCGGCAGCTGGCCGCACATCCCAAGGTCAAGGCTATTGGGGAAATCGGTCTGGACTACTACTGGAAGGAAAATCCTCCCCATGAATTTCAGCAGGCGGTGTTCCACCGGCAGCTGGACCTGGCGGAGGAGCTGGGGCTTCCTGTCATCGTCCACGACCGGGAGGCTCACCAGGACTGTCTGCAAATCGTCAGACAGCACCCCAATGTCACGGGGGTGTACCATTGCTATTCCGGCAGTCTGGAGGACGCAAAAACACTGGTCAAGCTGGGCTGGATGCTGTCCTTCACCGGAGTCGTCACCTACAAGAACGCCCGTAAATCCCTGGAAGTCATCGAGTGGCTTCCCATGGACCGCATCATGATTGAGACGGACTCCCCTTATCTTACCCCGGAACCCTTCCGCGGCAAGCGCAACGACTCAGGGAAGGTGCATCTGGTCGCGGAAACCATTGCACGGGTAAAAGGCCTGTCCCCGGAGGAAGTAGCCCAAATCACTCTGGAAAACGGGAAGCGATTTTTCAACATTCAGGAGGACATGAAATGACGATCACTTACGAATACGAGGGGGCGCTGTACGTCAACTTGACCAACAAATGCAACTGCGCCTGTGAATTCTGCCTGCGCCACGGCAAGGCCCAGGGCTCCATCTACACGCAGGACTCTCTCTGGCTGGAGCGCGAACCCACCCGCCAGGAGGCTCTTGACAGCTTTTTGAGCCGTGATATCCCCAGCTATCGGGAGATCGTGTTCTGCGGCTACGGCGAGCCGACGTACCGTCTGGACGATTTGCTGTGGCTTGTGGACCAGTTGAAGGAGCGCTTTGGAGACGCATTGCCTCCTGTGCGCATCAACACCAACGGCCACGCCAATCTGATTCACGGCCGGGACGTCTGCCCGGACCTGAAGGGCCGGATCGACACCCTGTCGATTTCTCTCAACGCAGATAACGCGGCGGACTATACTGCGCTGTGCCATCCCCAGCAGGGGGAGCAGGCCTATCAGGCCATGCTGGATTTTGCCCGCACGTCCGCCCATTATGTGCCCAACGTGGTGCTGACGATTGTAGACAAGGACAAGACCCCGGAGGAGATCGAGCATTGCAAACAGATTGCCGCCAGCCTGGGCGTAACGCTGCGCATCCGCAGCTTCATTGATTCCTGACTTACGCGGCGAGCTGTTCCAGCTCCTCACGGGCTTCCCGTTCACTGTCCGCGGAGAAGCAGAAGCGTCCTGCACCGTCGTAAACCTCCACGTGTTCTCTAACCCAAACGATACTGTAATCCATTGGAATGCCCCTTTCTTTTGTTTGATGGCGTAATTCTATCTGAAGTCAAGTCCCAAAAAACGGACTTGTTTCAGCAAGTACTAGAAGATTTTAACAGGAGGAATGAATATGGCAAAATTCAAGCTTCAACCCGGCGAAAAGCTGATTGGGGAAGGCTGGATGGCTTTCCGGCACAAGCAGGGCCTGGGCTACCAGCAGGAGAGTACCAAGGTACATGTAACAGACCAGCGGGTCTACTGCGACCATATGATGGGCCTGGAATTTATGAACGTGCCTGTGTCCGAGCTAAAAGGCTTCCAAATGGGCAAGGTCATGCTTCTGGTCCCGCTGGTGACCATTTATGACAAGAACAACGTCCCCTATCTCTTTGCGGATTTTCGGGCCAAGAAGCTTGCGGGCTGGCTGCGGGCGGCAGGCGTCCCGGAGCTTGGGTGACGGCCGATGGACGCGATTTATTATCAGGTGCAGTCCATCAACGGCGACTATGCCACTTTGGTCACCGAGCAGGGCCAGGAGCATGGCATTACCATGTTTCTGCTCCCGGAGGGCACGACAGTAGGAAGCCGCTTAAAGCTGGAAAATTTTCAGTGGGAGCTGCTGGAGTAACGGAACGAAGCTGGAAGGAAATTTAAAATTCCCTTCCAGCTTTTTTGAACAGCTCAGGAGCCGTCCCGGCTGGCATTAACTACCATCGCGGCCACTTCCTCTCTGGTAGCAAAGCTCTGGGGCCGGGAGCCGTCGGTGATACCGGCCTGCTTCGCCTCCTGAAGGAGCGTTCCCGCCCAGCCGGAGGCCGGCTTGTCCCCCCGGCGTTCCAGATAGTCATCCATCATCTTGTCAAAATCAGCTTGTGTCATAGTGTCCTCCTCATACGCAGGGCGGTAAGCCCCAATCATGTACTTCTTAGCCCGGCGGCGGCGCATCACAGCGCCGCCGTTGGCCTCGTTGGTGGGGGCGGTGTTGCCGTCGATAGTGGTGATGTACTGCCCGTCCCAGCTCTCGCAGATACCCACATGCGCCGGATTTTTTCTGCCGTTGAAGTTAAAAAAGATAATATCCCCCGGCTGGTAATCGCCCCGTACCGCCTGTCCCTTGTGGAAACTGAGCAGCGCGGAGCAGCTGGCAGTTTTCTTTCCTCCATAGAATAAACTGGCGGCTCCAGCCTCCCGGAACACCCACCAGACGAACGCACAGCACCAGGGATAGGCGCTGCCGGAGACCTCCCGGCCATAGTACGCCGTGTTAAACTTGACCCGGTTGGAGTTAGGCGGCTCCTCCCGAATCCCCAGCTGGGCGCGGGCCGTATCCAAAATTTTTTCTGCTGTCATGCGGCCTCCAGTTCCCTGTGCAGCTGCAAGACGGCGGCCTCAATGGCGGAGTCGATCTCCCGCTCCGAGAAGGAGAACCCTTTTTCCCGCAAAAAATCCGCCACTGCCTTTTTCTTTTCTTCCCCCTGGGCACTTCCCCAAATCTGCTCTGCCGCCGCCACGGCAATCTCCACCCAGCGCAGCAGCTCTTCCCGGTCCTGGGCGGAGGTCCTGCGCTTGAGCCAGGGGATCAAAAAAGCGGTCAAAAGCGCGGCCAGCAGGGTAATTGCCGCGTTGATTGCAGGGGTCAAATCAGTCATAGCTGTCATCCTTTCGATTTTTGTTGCCGTTTAAAACGGTTTTCATACACATGAGTAATAATTCCCCGCCGAAAAACGCCAGGATCACCCCCAGCAGGGCGGCGGGGTCGTGGCCTGTGCGGGACATGATCCGCATAGCGTAGAGGGAGGCGGCGGTGCCGCAGGCCACGCACCACAGCACCATTCCCTTTGCGAACATATGGGGGACCGCCCGGAGCTTTCGCACAAGCCGTCTGCCTGGGACGATGCCCAATGACAGCAGCCCGATACACAAACCGGTCAGAAACAGGATACCCGCCGTAACGAACGCATTCACACCCGTGCCGCCTCCTCCAGGTCGCCGATGCGGTGGTTGGCCACCTTGATTTTCTCTTCCTGAAGCTCGGTCCGTTCTTCCAGCCGGTACACCCGCTCAATGACCTTGTTGTGTACCTCCACTTTTTTCTCAAGCTGTTCCAGCCTGTACTGGGTCAGCCTGGAGGAGACCAGGATGCCGCCAAACGTCCCCGCGCCGGACCCGATCAGGCCAATCAGCGCCACTAAAACAGGTTCTGTCACGTCCAGCCCTCCTCACAAATTCGCGTCAAAATCGAGGTAAAATGCCTCCTCCGGCATTTCCACCAGCACCGTGCCGAACACGGTCAAATCCAGCTTGTCCTCCCCGCCCGGTTCGGAGCCTTCCCCCTCCGTGACAGTTTCATCCGTAGTTTCTGTCTCCGGCAAAAGCGCCTGGAGCAGGGCGCCGTACACTGCGGAGCCAGCCATAGCCAGCTCACAGGGGGAGGACCCGTTGGGGTAAAACATTCTGGCCGCCCCGTGGTAGGAAAAGGACGGGAGCGCACGCATCGGCGTGGGGAAGAACACGACGCCCTCGGCCCGGTTTGCCGTGCAGGCCGCTCCGGCGAACAGCGGCGCGTTGCCGCTTCCGCTGGCCGCACTGCGTCCCATCCGATAAAAATACCGCTGGCACTTGGCCAGCTCGCTCGACCGGCTGGGGGGCGCGTCGTTCATCCTCCACGACCCATCCGTACCCTGCCATGCGAGGGTCTGAACGGACCCCACCTCCAGCTTGACCGCCACCAGAGTCCGGTTGGTTTTGGGCCGCACGAACACGCCGGTAAATTCCCCGGTAAAAACGGTGATCTCGTAATAGTCGTTCAGGGGACAGTATTTTGTCACATCCTCCTCCGGCATTTCCGCGGTAAAGGACCACAGGTCGTGGTCCGCAGTCAGGACGGACAGGGTAAAGGTATTTCCCTTCAGCGCGTCCGGCGACTCAAAATACTGAAAGATGCTGTTTCCCGCCGCCAGACTCAGCCCGTCGGGGGTGACGCAGACATTTCCTGGGTCCCAGATTTTCCACCGGTCGATGGTATATCCGGTCTCGGTGTAAGCTGTCTGGCCCTTCTGATTGATCGGGTCCCGGAAATACCAGTTATCCAGCAGATTGGCATTGCTCCACCCCAGCCCTGTCACCTGCCCCGCAGGTCCGGCAGGACCCACCGGGCCAGCAGGTCCTGCCGGGCCCTGTCCGCCGGTGTCGCCCTTAGGACCAGCGGGACCCTCCGGCCCCTGCTCCCCCTGGGGACCCTGCGGGCCTGCCGGACCAGTCTCTCCCCGTTCCCCCTGGGGACCTGTTGCCCCCTGCGGCCCAGCCGGACCAGCCGGTCCAGTGTCGCCTTTGGGACCAGCCGGACCTTGGGGGCCGGGTTCCCCCTGTTCGCCCTGGGGACCCGTTTCCCCTTTCGGTCCAGCCGGCCCCTGGGGTCCCGCCGGACCGGCTTCTCCCTGCTCACCCTGGGGGCCGGTGTCGCCCTGCGGTCCCATCGGCCCTTTCGGTCCTTCCGGACCCGTCTCTCCCTGCAAACCTTGGGGGCCAGTCTCCCCCTGCGGCCCAGCCGGACCCTGAGGCCCCACCGGCCCCATCTCCCCCTGTTCCCCCTGGGGACCGGTGGGACCAGGCTCACCCCGCTCCCCCTGAGGACCGGTATCCCCTTTCGGTCCAGCCGGCCCCTGCGGCCCGACCTCTCCCTGAGGACCTTCCGGACCCACGGGACCAACCGGTCCAGGGGTGTCGTTGGCAAGGGGTACCGAAGATAACTTTCTGCCCTCCGACAGCAGCGAAAGGGTTTTCCCGTCGTAGTCCAGTGCATCCCCCTTCCGCGCCAGCTTTTCGGAGACCGAAAGCGGCCCATTCCGCTGTTCCGCCCCGCCGTCCAGAATGACCCCCAGGTCCACCCACACAGTAGGCAGAACGACGGCTCCATTCCGGGTGCCGCAGACCTCCGCCATGAGGTGGACGCCGTGCTTCAGCAGCACCTCCTGGGGAATCGTACATGCGCCGCTTTCGTCCAGAAGGACGGACTCAAACTCCTCCTCCGCCTGAAACAGCGCAGTCCGCTCCAGGCCGTCCCAGTCGTCGGAGAAGGTGAACTGCACCGGATAGACGTTTACGCTGCCGCTGGTCAGGGGTTCTTTTTCCTGGACCTCCAGCTTGTTTTTGTTGGCAAATAATTGAAACAATTTGCATATCCCTCCAATCTTGATTTCTATTAAAAGGCGGGACAGGGCAAAAAGGTGTACGTTTGCGTACACCTATCGAAAAATTTTCTTTTCGTTTTCTGCAAAATGCTTTATAATAGGGAAAAACGACCTGCGCCGGGGCCGGCTCCCCCGCCGGAGCCGCCTGCAATTTAATGGATTTTTAAGAAATGATAAAGGGCCTTTCAACCCAGACGTGATATACTCAGCGCAAAGATCGGGGAAACCCCTGAGAGGAGGACTCAACCTATGGAAATCACATTGGAGATGGTCGAGCGCCTGCGGGAAAAGGCCTCTGTGTCCTACGCCGAGGCCAAGCAGGCACTGGAGTACAGCGAGGGCAATTTATTGGACGCGCTGATTTACCTGGAGGAAAAGGGAAACATTCCCCGGACGGAGAACGCCTATTTTTCCACCAAGGACCAGCCTGCTCCCCCGCCGCCGCCCCAGGAGCCGCCCCCGCCGGAGACGCTGCCCAAGCGGGCCGCCCGGAAGCGTCAGAGCTTTTTTCGGACGCTGCGCCGGTGGCTGGTGGAAAACGAGCTGGAGATCTGGCGCCGGTCGGAGCCTGTGACCTCTATCCCGGTGCTGTTTTTGGTCATCTCACTGGTGGTTGCTTTCCGGGTCATGGTGGTGCTGTTGGTGCTGGGGCTGTTTTTGGGGTTCCGGTATCAGTTTTCCGGGCCGGACCTGAACCGGGAGGAGCTGAACGGCGTGATGGATAACGTAGCCACCACCGCGGAGGAGATGGGCCGCCGGGTCGCGGAGGAGCTGAAGAGCCAGCACGACAAGCACAGCAAGAAGCAGTAAGAGAAGGAATTGAAGGAGAGGACAGCATGGCGGAAAAGATTTTGCTGGTAGAGGACGAGGAGAAGCTGGCCCGTATGGTGGAGCTGGAGCTTCGCTACGAGGGCTACGAGGTAGGCAAGGCCAACAACGGCCGCACCGGACTGGGTATGGCTTTATCCGGGGAATACGCGCTGGTGCTGCTGGATATCATGCTGCCCCAGATGACGGGCATGGAGGTCTTACGCCGCCTGCGCCGGGAGAGCGCGATCCCGGTCATCATGCTCACCGCACGGGACAGCGTGATCGACAAGGTGTCGGGGCTGGACTCCGGGGCGGACGACTATATCACCAAGCCCTTTGCCATCGAGGAGCTTTTGGCCCGCATCCGGGCCGCATTGCGTAAACAGCCAGCCGCTCCGGCGGTCCAAAAGCTCACAGCCGGGCCGCTGGTCATGGATGTGGACCGCCATGAGGTAACGGTCAACGGCCAGGGGGTGGACCTGACCAAGAAGGAGTTCGACCTGCTGCAGCACTTACTGGAAAACAAGGGCCGGGTGCTGTCCCGCGAGGTGTTATTGGACGGGGTATGGGGCTTCGACTTTGTAGGCGAGACCAACTCGGTAGACGTATATATCCGGTTCCTGCGCAGCAAGATCGACGAGAGCTTTGGCGTAAAGCTGATTCATACGGTCCGCGGAGTCGGCTATGTGATACGGGAGGAGTGAACGTATGACCATCATATACCAATCCAATACCGGCTTCACCCAGGCCTATGCGGAAATGCTGGGAAAAGCCGCGCACCGTAAAGTCTGCCACTGGGACGAAGCGCTGACCCGTCTGGACCAGGGCAGTCCGGTGCTGTACATGGGTCCGCTGATGGCGGGGCATGTAAGCGGTCTGGACAAGGCCCGGAAGCGCTTCCAGGTCCTGGCGGTCTGCGGGGTGGGGATGGCCCCGCCCGGCCCGGAGGTGATGGCTTCCATGCAGCGGGCCAACTACGTGGGCGAAGCGCCGCTGTTCTATCTGCGGGGCGGCTGGGCGCCGAAAAAGGTGGGCTGGCTCAAGCGGCGGATGGTCTTTATGGCCGCACGGTCCATGGCGGACGAGACGTTCTTGAAGCAGGGGGGCAGTTTTGTGGCCTATCAAAACCTGGCCCCTCTGGAAAACTGGCTGGAAAAGCAGCCGTAAGGGGGCGGGGAACATGGCGACGCGCCAGAATATCCAACAGCGGCCCCAGTCTTTGGAGATAAAATTAAACAGCCGGCTGTTTTTCCGGCTGCTGTTCATGTTCTTCTGTCTGGACATCGTATTATCCATCCTGGCTCTGACCGGGTCCTTCCTCTGGGGGGAGACCCGCGCCGCTGGCGTAGCGGAGCTGGTGGAAGAGCGCGGGGTCCCCAGCCAGGAGGCCATTCAGTGGATGCAGGCGGTGGACTACAGCATCACCCCCCTGGAGCAGATGCCGGAGCTGTCCCGCCAGTGGGATTTGCTGAAATACTATCAGGTCAATTTCCCCAACAGCGGGGAGCCCTACTCGGTCACCATTGATATGACCGGCTTAGGGGCCTTTCTGCGGTGGGGGGCAGTCATCATTCTCTCGGCCGAGGGCATTATATTGATCTGCAATCTGTTTTCCAACGCGGGCATCATCCGGAAAACCCTCCGGCCCATCCAGGAGCTGGCGGCGACGGCGAAGCGGCTCAACTCCATGACCCATATGTCCCGGCAGCAGCTGGAGGACCTGGCGGGGGAGCTGGAAAAAATCAACGCCACCCACCTGGACAACCGCATCGACCTGCCCGGCACGCAAAAGGAGTTACGCGCCCTGGCCCAGGCCATCAACGCCATGCTGGACCGGCTGAACAAGGCCTATACGGCCCAGGCCCGGTTCGTCTCTGACGCCAGCCACGAGCTGCGCACCCCCATTGCGGTCATTCAGGGCTATGCTTCTCTGCTGGACCGCTGGGGCAAGGACGACCCCCAGGCCCGTCAGGAGGCCATCGACGCCATCCGGGCGGAGTCCAAGTCCATGGAGCAGCTTGTGGAGCAGCTTTTGTTCCTGGCCCGCGGGGACAACGACACACAGCCCATCCGCCTGGAGACGGTGGAGCTGACCGCTCTGGGCGCCCAGGTCCTCCGGGAGGAGGAAATGATACACCAGGACCGGCCCTTCGTCGCCCGCTGGGAGGAGCCTGTGCAGGTGACGGCGGACCCGGCGCTGATGAAGCAGGTCATGCGCATTTTGATGGACAACAGCGTCAAATACAGCGGACCGGGCCAGCGGATCTATTTAAAAATATCCGCCCAGGAGGGCCAGGCCAGGGTGACGGTGCAGGACGAGGGCATGGGCATCCCGGCGGAAAGCCTGCCCCATATCTTTGACCGCTTCTACCGCACGGACGCATCCAGGGCCCGGCAGACCGGCGGCACGGGACTTGGCCTGGCCATCGCCCGTTGGATCGTGGAGGGACACGGCGGCTGGTTTGAGATCGCCTCCCGCGAGGGGGTGGGCAGCCGTATTACTTTTGTACTGCCCCAGCCCCAGGAGAAGGCGCAGGCCGCATGAGCTGGACGGTCTATCTGCTGAAATGCGCCGACGGGACTCTATATTGCGGCTGTACCAATAATTTGACCAAGCGTCTGGCGGCGCACAACCGGGGCCAGGGGGCCAAGTACACCCGGAGCCGCCGTCCTGTCGCGCTGGCGTGGCAGGAGGAGCAGCCCGACCGAAGTGCCGCCCTGCGCCGGGAGGCCCAGGTCAAAAAACTCAGCCGGGCGCAAAAGCTGGCCCTGAGCGTCCTTACAAAGAACGAAAAAGGAGAATCGGAACCATGAACGAACCCTGTACGCAATGTCAAACCAGGGAGACATCCAAAGATACCGTCAAAGAAACCGCAAAATCCGGCATTACATTTGGGTGTGCCCTGGCTATGATTATCAGCTATACCACATGGCACTCCATTGGGTGGGCTATCTTCCACGGGATGCTGAGTTGGCTTTATGTGATTTATTTTATTCTGAGATATTGAGGTGTGATGTAAAAGGGGTGCAGCCCTTTGGTTTCACCCCTCAATCTCCCAAGTATTAAAAAAACCAGGACCGCCCGCAGAAGCAGGTGGTCCTGATTTTTTACAGCACATTTTCCCGATAGTTCATCAAAATCGACGCAATCTGCGCACGGGTAATCAGACCCTTAGGGTCCAGCCGTCCGCCGCTTACGCCGTTGAGCAGACCCACGGCGTTGGCCCAGCGCACCGCCTTCAGTGTCTGGGTCGAAATCATGCCCGTATCGCTGAAGGTGGTCAGGCCCGACTGGGCGGATACGTCGCACCCCTGGAGCTTGGCATAATTGTACATCATCAGCGCCATCTGCTCACGGGTCACATTCTCGTTGGGCCGGAAGAACCCGCCGTAGCCCTGGGCGATCTTGTTGCGCGCCGCCCAGATCACCGAGTCCGCGTACCACGCGCCGGAGGCCACGTCGTCAAACGTACCGCCGCCGGGGGCGGGCCGCCCTGCCATGTTGTGCAGGATGGTGGTCACCATGGCGCGGCTGGTGATCTGGTTGGGACTGAAATTTCCGCCGCCGGTGCCGGACATCAAATCGTACCGGTAGGCGTACTGTACCGCGTTGTAATACCACGAATTGCGGGGCACGTCCCGATAGGAGATGGTCCCCCCGTTATAGGACGGGGTGTTGTTCTGGGGCACGTTGTTGGCCGGGGGCGTGTAGTTATAGGAGGGCCGGGACACATAGCTGGAAACGAAAATACCGTCCAGCCACACGTCCGAGGCGGGCATGGTAAAGGTATAGCGGTCATTGCCCTCGTAATACGCGTCGATCTGATAGCCCAGCCGGTCCGTGACCGTCAGGCCGTCGGCGTAGTAGCCGGACTTCGGGTAGAGCCGCACCCAGACCGTCTCCCCCGCCTCCGCTCTGGAGTACACCGAGATGGTGCCCCGGTTGTTGTAGTAGGTGGAAATCCAATAGGTGTCTTCCGGCAGGGTGGGATAGGTGGGCTTGTCATCGCCGCCGCTGGGATTGCCGGGCTTGATCTCCGTTTTGGTGACGGTGAAGCTGTCCGTTACCGAATCGGTCCCGGCATTGGCGCCGGAAATGGCTACGGTCAGCTTGTCGTCCACCTCCAGCTTCGTGCCAACATTGACCTCCATTTCCAGCTTGCCGTCCGCGTTCGCCGAGCCGTCGAACAGGTTCAGGACACTGCCGTCCATCCGAATCGCACCAAAGTAATAGCTGTTGGCCTTCAGGCCGGTCACGGTCACCTTGACGGAGGTGTCCCCCGCCTTGCCCGAAACCGTGATTTTTTCTGCCGCAAACGCGGTGGTCACCAGCAGCGAGAGCAGGAGCGCCCCCGCCAGAAGGGTGGAAACCAGTTTTTTCATCGAACCACCCCTTTACAGCGTGATTTCGCCGACAGCAATGATGTCTGCACTGACCGACCCGTTGCTGCCAAAGGTGATTTCCTTCTCCGTTTCCCACACCTTCACCTCACTGCCGCTGGGGGCGGAGAACGTCACTTTCGTCTTTCCGCTGCCGGACGGGGCCTGAATGGAGGAAAGCGCCACAGAGGTCCCCTTCTCCACCCGGATGGTCAGCCAGTGTCCGCCGCCAATCTCCACGCTCACCTTTTTCCCCAGTCCGCCCGATACCGGACTGAGGGTAAGCTTGTCAGGATTGCTTCCGTCGCCAGGGGTGCTGGCGGCCTTGATTTCGCCCTTGCCCCACTTCGTCACCTTGCCGTCCTTTGTCTCTGCAATCGCAATGTAGGTCTTGTTCTTGTCCGCACTGTCAGGGGTAAACGTCTTGTCCTTCAGCTCTTTCCAGGCGCCCGGCAGCTCTTCGCCAACCTTCAGCGCGGCCAAGCTGCTGTCGCCCAACAGATAATGCAGTTTATTTCCGCTCGTCTCTCCGGTCACCGTCACTGTGATTTTCCCGTCAGAGTCCTTTTTCGCCGTCACACTCAGACCCTTAGCATCTTCCGGGTCAGTGGTAGGCGGGGTATAAGCTCCAATTGCCACACATGCCCACTTTGTAATTTTTCCGTCCTTTGCTTCGATAACCACAATATGGGTATTCGTTGCTTCTGCCGAAATGGCTTCATTGGGTAACGGGGTCCAGTCAGCCGCAGTAAAAGTATCATTTGTGGGTTTTGTCTGCATAGTCGTGAACAGCTTATAATGACGGGAACTGCCCTCTACTGGTGCTTCCGTCACGCTTACTTCCACTTTTCCGCCTTCATTTTTGCTTGCGGTCACAGTCAAATCGCCAATTGCGGGTCCCGGATTTTCGGGCGGAGTACCAATTGCCGCACATGCCCACTTTGTAATTTTTCCGTCCTTTGCTTCGATAACCACAATATGGGTATTCGTTGCTTCTGCCGAAATAGCTTCATTGGGTAACGGGGTCCAGTCAGCCACAGTAAACGTATCATTTGTGGGTTTTGTCTGCATAGTCGTGAACAGCTTATAATGACGGGAACTGCCCGTTACTGGTGCTTCCGTCACGCTCACTTCCACTTTTCCGCCTGCATTTCTGCTTGCGGTCACAGTCAAATCGCCAATTGCCGGGGTTGTATCTTTTTCTACAATCTCACCATTTGCGTTAATTTCGTGCTGGCTATCAACGTACGGTTTGAAGCTGTAGTCACCTGCTGTAGCGGGTGTCTCGGTAAACTTTCCGCCAGAAATGTCGGGAGTCATTCCATTACCATTACCGCCGCCAGGAGTCGTTTGTGCCTTTGTTCTAAAAATGGTAGAACTAGAACTAAATGTGCCGCCTGTAATGTCCAGGTCACCATTAATATTGCTGTAAGGGATAGAAAACACATAAGGTCCGCCATCGCTGGAAGTCTCATTAGGTGTAGAGAATGTACCACCTGAAATTGTAACGTTAGCATCTGCGGGCAAATAGACAACCGCATTAAATTTTTCAGTATTGATAACATTTTTGATGGAATACTTGCCGCCAGTTATGTTCAATGTAGGTGCTGGGTTAGCTTTTGTGTTGTTCATCCCGATGGCGGAATAGGAGCCTTTAATTTCTGTACTGCCGCTAAGGGTAACTTCAGCATTGTTGAACAAAGCTAAACCGTATAAACCACACTCTTGTTCTCCTTGAGTGCTAGAAGCGTCGATAGTACCTCCGCTCATGGTTAATTTACCGCCAGCATCCACGACAACAACACTTCTACCATCTCCATCATTGCTGCTTGTTGCTTGCATGCTGGAAGTAAATGTACCACCTTTAATATCAGCATTTCCTTTGATACTCAAAAGGGTATGGCCGTTAGAAGTAAATGTACCACCAGTAATTTCCAAGTTTTTACCCGTAGGAACCGTAATCGTGTGTCCAGCTAAATCAATATTCACGTTTTCCCAAGTTGCACCGTCTTGCGCGGACACATCTTTCAAAAGCGTAATTGTACCCCCGGCTTGGGCAGCCTGAATAGCCTCTTGCAAAGTGAGGTACTCAGTCGAGCCTATTTTTGCCTCATTCGCCCCATCGCCATCCGCCGCCCACGCTGCGCCTGTGACCATGGTCAGCAGCATTCCCAACGCCAGCAGGCTTGCCAAAAAACGTTTTTTCATGGTAATCAACCTCCTATTGCTCCATGATAGTACTATTGTTGATTATACAATATTCGACCCACATACGCAAGGGCAATTCTGGCAAAAAATTTAAGTCGTAAAGTCGCGCAGCCCTTGGGGCTTCCCCTGTGAGGGGGGGCGCGTAGCGGCAAAGACACAGGTACAGTATATGCGGCTTAGGCGTGATGTTGCGAGGAGTCTACCAAAAGTCTACCAAAAAGGGGACGCAATCTCTTGCGGCGCAGGGGGTTGCGTTTTTTTGTGTTTTCGGGGGTCTACCAGAAGTCTACCAAGATTACTTTTTGTCCAGGAAACCTGTAAAGTTTCCCGGATTTTTTTCTTTTCTCACAACTTTTTCATCCATGTAAGGACTGTTATACTGGCCTGCTGACCAAAATAGTTCCCCAAAGCCTCGAAAAAGGGCGAAAACGCCCAACATTTTAAAAAGGAGGAACTCCAAAATGAGAAACCTGAAGCGCGCTCTCAGCCTGGCTCTGGCTTCTATC
>CAJTOE010000012.1 GCA_910577805.1 uncultured Oscillospiraceae bacterium
CCAGCATGGTGGAGCGCCAGCCCTTCCCCGGTCCCGGACTGGGCGTGCGCTGCCTGGGCGCCATCACCCGCGACCGTCTGGCGGCTCTGCGGGAGTCCGACGCCATCCTGCGGGAGGAGTTCGCCGCCGCCGGGCTGGCACAGCAAATCTGGCAGTTCTTCACAGTGGTGCCGGATTTCCGCTCCACCGGCGTGCGGGACGGCAAGCGGGCTTACGATTGGCCGGTGATCATCCGTGCCGTCAACACCGTGGACGCGATGAGCGCAACCGTGCCGGAAATCCCCTGGGCGGTGCTTCAGAAGATCACCGGGCGGATTTTGAACGAGGTGTCCGGCGTGTGCCGGGTGCTGTATGACCTCACTCCGAAGCCGGTTGGCACGATCGAGTGGGAATAACCATTGCACCTTTGGAATTTATAACATAACGCAAGAAATATTCTCCAAGCTCTAATGGCGGGCAATGATTCGATTCTTGTGTATATTAATATACGCGCCGCAGAAGGTATGTTCTTCTGCGGCGCGTATCACTTTTTGTGAATAGGGAGCTATCCAAGCTGTCTCCCCTGGATTTGTTGCGGGAAGAATTCACTATTCAACAGAAGGGATACTCTCCTGAACGTTACGAATTACAGCTTTTGCGCTCCATAAACTTGAAAAAGGAAATTTGATGTGGTAGAATAAACTGCTATGTCAAATTTCTTTCTAAATTTCTGTAGATTTGCGCAGAGGGAGGCGGTTGTGTGTACCTAAAAGCATTAGAGATCCAGGGCTTCAAGTCCTTCCCGGACAAAACCGTCCTCACCTTTGGGGAGGATATCACCGCCATCGTCGGCCCCAACGGCTCCGGCAAATCCAACATCTCCGACGCCATCCGCTGGGTCATGGGGGAGCAGTCCACCCGCGCCCTCCGGGGAGGCAAAATGGAGGACGTGATCTTCGGCGGCACCGCAAAGCGCCGGCAGACCGGCTATGCCGAGGTTTCCCTGGTGCTGGACAACACGGACCGGATGTTCGATATGGACGAGAGCGAGGTGATGGTCACCCGCCGGTACTACCGCTCCGGAGAGAGCGAATACTATATCAACCGCCGCAGTGTGCGCCTCAAGGACGTGAACGAGCTATTCATGGACACCGGCCTGGGCCGGGAGGGCTACGCCATCATCGGCCAGGGCAAGATTGACGAAATTTTATCCATTAAGAGCGCCGACCGCCGGGAAATCTTTGAGGAAGCCGCCGGCATCTCCCGCTTCCGCCACCGGAAGGAGGAGGCCGAACGCAAGCTGGTCCGGACGGACGAAAACCTGGTCCGCATCAACGACAAAATCGCGGAGCTGGAGCTTCAGGTGGAGCCCCTCCGGGGCCAGAGCGAGAAGGCCAAGCGCTTCCTGCTTTTGCGGGACGAGCTGCGGGGACTGGAGGTGTCCGTGTGGCTGGACACTCTGGAGACGTTACGCTCCGGGCATATCAAGCTGGACGCGTCCTACGGGGAGGCGGTGCGCCAGCGGGAGGAGGCCAAGCGGAGCCTGGACAGGCTCTACGCCGCTGTGGAGGCATTTGCGGAGCAGATGCGCGCCAAGGACGTGGAGAGCGACCAGCTGCGCTTTGTCATGCAGTCCAGGGAGGCCGCGGCCAACGAGCTGGAGTCGGCCATTGCCGTACTGCGGACCAACATCCAAAACAACCAGGACAACGCCCAGCGCATCAAGAGCGACTTGGACCAGCAGGAGGACCGGGCGGGCAGTCTGGACATGCAGATTGCCCAGCGCCGGGGGCGCTTGGACGAGATCGACGCCCACCGCCGGAAGGTCCAGGAGGAGCTGGAGCAGCGGAATGCCGCCGCCGCGCGGGCGGCTCAGACCGCCGGGACTCTGGCTGAGGAGCTGGAGGACCTGCGCCGCCGGGAGAGCTTGGAACATGCCGGAGCCGCCGAGAGCAAGGAGCTGCTTTCCGCCCTGGCCGCCGCCGCCCAGGAGGTGCTGGACCGGGACGAGGTCGTCCGGCAGGGCTTACGGGAGCTGGAGGAGCGGTTCTCCGCCGCCCAGCAGGATTATGACGATACAAAACAGGCCCGGCAGAAGGCCCAGGAGGAGCGGGACGGCGTCAAAAACGTCATCGCGGGTTACTCCATGCGGTTCGAGGGCCGGAAAAAACGGACCCAGCGTGCCCTGGAGCAGCAAAATAAACTCCAGCTGGACGAAAACGCCCTGAAAACCCGGATGCGCCTGCTGGATGAGATGGAGCGGGCGCGGGAGGGCTACTCCAAGGCCGTCAAGCTGGTGATGGGCGAGGCCCAGCGGGGCGGCCTGCGGCACGTCCACGGAGCCGTGGCGGAGCTGCTCCAGGTCCCCGACCGGCTGACGGTGGCCATCGAAACCGCCCTGGGCGGGGCCTTGCAGAACATCGTGGTGGACCGGGAGGAGGACGGCAAGGCCGTCATCCAATACCTGAAGCGCCGGGACGGAGGCCGGGTCACCATACTGCCTCTCAGCTCGATACGGCCGGGCCAGCTCCGGGACGAGGACCGCATTGCCCAGGAGCCGGGCTTTGTGGGCATCGGCAATAAGCTGGTCGAATTCTCCCCCGGCTACCGGAATATTTTTTCCAATCTGTTGGGCCGCGTGGTTGTGATGGAGGATTTGGACCGGGCCATTGCCACCGCCCGGAAATTCGGCTACGCCTTCCGCATCGTGACCCTGGACGGACAGGTCCTGAGCCCTGGCGGGTCCATGACCGGCGGCTCCGCCAGCCGCAGTACGGGTATCCTGAGCCGCCGGGGAGAGCTGGACCGCCTGCGGGACCAGGAGCAGGCCCTGCTGGACCAGCTGGCCCAGGCCGTCCAGGAGCTGGACACCGCCCAGCGGGAGGAGCAGGCCGCCTCCTATGAGCTGGAGGTTGCCCAAGGGCAGCTCCGGGAGTGGGAGGACGCAATTCTGAAAGCGGAGGGCGAGTGCGCCCAGCGGCAGGGCGTGCTGACCGAGCTGGCCCGCCAGCGGGAGTCCGCCCGGAAAGAGCTTCAGGAGCTGGAGACCCGCTCCGCCCAGATCGAGACGGACACCCAGGCCGCCCGGACCCGCATCCAGGCCCTGGAGGGAGCCGCCGCCGCGCTGAAAAGCGAGGCCGAGGGCAAGGCCAGAGGCCAGAGCGCTTTGCAGCAGCGCTCCGCCCAGATCGCGGAGGAGGCCTCCCAGCTCAACGCGGAGCTGGCTGCGCTCCACGCGGAGCGGGAGACTGCCGCCAAGAGCCTGGAGGAGCTGGAAGCCCTGCGCCGGGACATGGCCGGGGACCAGGAACACAGCCGGGCGCTGATTGGGGAATACGAGGCGAAAAACACCCAGTTTATCCAGGAAATACAGAAGAAAGAACAGGACCTGGAGGCGATACGCCAGGAGAACCAGAGCCGCAGCGAGGCGGTCCAGCGGCTCAACGCGGAGAAGCTGGCCCTGGAGGCCAAGCGCAACCAGGCGGACCGGGACAGCCGGGACAAGAACAACGAGCTTTTGGCCATGGAGCGGGAGACCGCCGCGCTGGAGCAGAAGCGGGCCGCTGCCGAGATGGAGGAAAAGCAGATTTTAGACAAGCTGTGGGACACCTACGAGCTGTCCCACGAGGCGGCCCGGCAGCAGCGGGTGGAGATTGAATCCGCGCCCAAAGCCGTACGGCGTATCGGGGAGCTGAAGAAGGACATCTCCGCCCTGGGGACGATCAACATCGGCGCAATCGAGGAGTTCCAGCGGGTCAACGAGCGGTACACCTACCTCACCGACCAGCGGGACGACGTGCAGCGGGCCAAAAAGGACCTGGAGCAGATCATTGCCAGCATCACCGGAGAGATGAAGAACATCTTTTCCGAACAGTTCAAGATCATCAATACGGCCTTTGCCGAGACTTTTTTGGAGCTGTTCGGCGGCGGTCTGGCTACCCTGGAGCTGGAGGACCCGGAGGATATTTTGAACTGCGGGATTGAAATCAAGGTCCAGCCGCCGGGAAAAGCCCTGAAAATCATTACGCTGCTGTCCGGCGGCGAGAAGGCCTTTGTGGCGATTGCGCTGTACTTTGCGATTCTGAAGGTGCGGCCTACCCCCTTTGTGGTGATGGATGAGATCGAAGCCGCGCTGGATGACAACAACGTGACGAAATTTGCCCAGTACATGCGCAGCGTGTCGCAAAAGACCCAGTTCATCGTCATTACCCACCGGCGCGGCACCATGGAGGAGGCCGACGTGCTCTACGGTGTGACCATGCAGGAGCAGGGCGTGAGCCGGATGCTGACCATTAATTTGAACGACGTTGCAAGGGAGCTGAACCTGTAAATGGACGAAAATACCCCGAACAAGAATAATTTTCCCATTGTCTGGATGCTGGCGCTGATCGTGGTGCTGTTCATTGCCGTCAAGCTGATGTTTGTCCTGCTTAGTGTAGCCATCCCCCAGGAGAAAACCGTCCAGCCGGACCTGTCTCCCGCCCAGAGCGTGGTGGAAGCTCTGCCGGCCCCAAGCTTCTGCCCCTACTGCGGCGAGAAGCTGCCCGGCGGCTTCCAGTGGGGCCAGTTCTGCCCGTACTGCGGCACGGATGTGGAGGCAGGAGAAACATGACCGAAAGGACAGAGCTGACCTGCCTGCGCTGTGGGCAGACGATGAGGTATCTGAAACGGGAATGTCTCCAGCGCAGAAAACATGGCTGGTTCATTCAGGACTGGGATTCCCATATCGCGGGGGCGCTGGATGTGGAAATCTGGGCCTGTCCCGGCTGTCGGAAGCTGGAGTTTTTCTGGAGCGGCGTGGAGGCCGAGCGTCTGAAGCCGGAGGAGGACGAAGAGGTGCAGATCATCTGTGTCCAGTGCAGGCAGGCGTATGAGATCAACGAGGAGCGCTGTCCGTTCTGCGGCACGTATACGGACGCGTGGAACAACCGGATTGCACAGGTCAAATGCCCCCAATGCGGACAGATTCACGATATAGACGAACCCAAATGTCCGTCCTGCGGCAAAGAAACAAAATTTTAAACTGGAAGGGATCACACCATGGGCTTTTTTGACAAGCTGAAAAAAATCAGCATTTTCAATCTGAATTTAGGCAGCGAGCTGACCGACGACTTTTACGACGAGCTGGAGGAATCGCTGATCCTGGCGGACGCGGGTATGGACACCGCCCTGGAAATCGTGGAGGAGCTGAAGCGCCGGGTCCGCAGCGAGAAAATCAAGACCCTGGAGGAGGCGCGGGCCTGTATGTGCCGCGTGGTGGCGGACGGGATGGACGCGGGCGACAGTACGCTGGACCTGTCCACCAAGCCCTCCGTGGTGCTGTTCATCGGCGTGAACGGCGTGGGCAAGACCACCACCATCGGCAAAATCGGCCGCCAGCTCAAGGCAGAGCGCAAAAAGGTGCTGCTGTGCGCCGCGGATACCTTCCGGGCCGCCGCCGCCGAGCAGCTCACCATCTGGGCGGACCGCTCCGGGCTGGAGATCATCAAGCAGCACGAGGGCGCGGACCCCGCCGCCGTGGTCTTTGACGCGGCCAGCGCCGCCAAGGCCCGGCACACCGACGTGGTGCTGGTGGACACCGCCGGGCGGCTGCACAACAAGCAGAATTTGATGAACGAGCTGAATAAGATTTCCAGAGTCATCGACCGGGAGCTGCCCGGCTGTGCCAGAGAGACGCTTCTGGTGCTGGACGCGACCACCGGGCAGAACGGTCTGATTCAAGCCAAGCAGTTCAAGGAGGCCGCCGGCATCACCGGCATCGTGCTGACCAAGCTGGACGGCACCGCCAAGGGCGGCATCGCCATCGCCATCGCCAAGGAGCTGGGGGTGCCGGTGAAGTACGCCGGTGTGGGCGAGGGCATCGACGACCTGAAGCCCTTTGACGCGCTGGAGTTCGCCCAGGCGCTTCTGTAACAAAAAAATTTTCGACAATTTACACATTGTCAACGATTTTCAGGGAAATCGTGGTATAATCCAAAAGACGAGGAGGTCGAGGGAATATGAAATTGGTATTGGCCAGCCAGAACAAGAAAAAACTGGTCGAGATGAACGATATTTTATCCAGCCTGGGCATCGAGGTCTGCTCCCAGGCCGACGCAGGCGTGGATCTGGAGCCGGAGGAGACAGGGACTACCTTTGAGGAAAATTCCCTGATCAAAGCCAAGGCGGTGATGGAGGCCAGCGGCCTGCCCGCCATCGCGGACGATTCCGGGCTGTGTGTAGACGCGCTGCGGGGCGCGCCGGGGGTGTACTCCGCCCGGTACGGCGGCGAGGACCTCAGCGACGAGGGGCGCTACCGTCTGCTGCTGGAGAACATGCAGGGACAAATGCCCCGGACCGCTCAGTTCGTGTCGGTCATTACCTGCTGCTTTCCCAACGGGGATGTGCTTACCGCGCGGGGGGAGTGCCCCGGCACGATTGCCTTTGCGCCGATGGGAGAGGGCGGCTTTGGCTATGACCCGGTGTTTTTTGTGCCGCCGCTGAAAAAGACCTTCGCCCAGCTCAGTCCGGAGGAGAAAAACGCGGTCTCCCACCGGGGGAAGGCCCTGAAACTCTTTCAGGAGAAGCTGGAAGTTTATATAAGGAGTAAATGAATGGACTTAACAAGCAAACAGCGGGCCCAGCTGCGGGGCCTGGCCAACGGCATCGATACCATTTTGATCGTAGGCAAGGACGGCATCGGAGGCAACCTGGTCAAGCAGGCGGACAGCGCCCTGGAGGCCAGAGAGCTGATTAAGGGCAAGGTGCTGGAAAACGCCCTGATGTCCGCGCGGGAGGCGGCGGAGGAGCTGGCCCCCCTGACCCGCAGCGAGGTGGTCCAGGTGATTGGAACAAAATTCGTCTTATACCGTCCAAGCCATAAGAAGGACAAAAAAGATAAGATCGTGCTGGTGACGGAGCGGAAAAATAAGTAAGGCGGTGTCGGACATGAAAATCGGAATTTACGGCGGAACCTTTAACCCCCCCCATCTGGGCCACCTGGCGGCTATTCAGGCGGCGGTCTCCTACCTGAAGCTGGACCGGCTGCTGTTGATCCCGGCGGCCATCCCCCCACACAAGGCGCTCCCCGACGATACCCCCGCCCCGGAACACCGGCTGGAAATGACCCGCCGGCTGGCGGACTGGTCCGGGATGCCGCAGACTGTCCGGGTCTCCACCCTGGAGCTGGACCGGGGCGGAGCCAGCTACACGGCGGACACTCTGCGGGAAATCTCCCAAGAATACCCGGACGCGGAGCTGTGGCTTTTGATGGGAACGGATATGTTTTTGACCCTGCACCTGTGGCGGGAGCCGGCGGAAATTCTGAAGCAGGCCAAAATCTGCGCCTTCGGCCGCACGGAGCAGGACGGCGAGGCTTTATTTGCCCCCCAGCGGGAGCATTTGCGCAAAACCTTCGGGGCGGAGATGGTCACGATGACCATTCCGGGGCTGGTGGATATCTCCTCCACCCGTCTGCGGGAGCTGCTGGCCCAGGGAGAGGGCCAGAAATATCTGCCCCCCAGCGTCTACGGCTATATCCTGCTCCACGGGCTGTACGGGACCAATGCAGACATCCGGCGCCTGGACGCAGACCAGCTTCGGGTGTGCTCCTGGGCGATCATGAACGGCGTAAAGCGGGTGCCCCACGTACAGGGCGTGGAGGAGGAGATCGTCCGGCTGGCCCGGCGCTGGGGCGCGGACGAGGACCAGGCCCGCCGGGCGGGCATTTTACACGACTGCACCAAATACTGGAGGCTGGAACAGCATCTTGCCCTTTGCGAACAATATCAGGTGCAGCTGGACGAGCTGGAATTGCAGGCGGTGAAGCTTCTCCACTCCAAGACCGGGGCGTGTATGGCCCGGCACGTTTTTGGAGAAACTGACCAGGTGTATGAGGCCATCTTCTGGCACACCACCGGCAAGGCGGATATGGCTCTGCTGGATAAACTGCTGTATATGGCCGATTACATAGAGCCTAACCGGACCTTTGACGGCGTGGACGAAATGCGCCGCCTGGCCTATGAGGACCTGGACGCGGCGCTGCTGATGGGCCTGGAAATGACGGCGGAGGATATGGCCCAGCGGGGCAATCCCCTGCACACCAACACGGCCCAGGCCATCGCCTGGCTGCGCGGGAGGCGGGGCGTTTGAAGGGAAAACGTGAACTGAGCCGCCGGGAGAGTCCGTCCATCTGGGAGGAGTACCGGGAGTATGTGGAGAGCATGAGCCGGGGCCAGCGCATCCGGCGGCGTATCCTGCAAGTGCTGACGGGTATTTCCATCGTCATCATCGCCGTGGCGGTTTTTCTGGCTATTTGGGTCCAGCCGCCGGAGATCCCCCAGCCGGGCGTCACCCAGAAGCCGGTGCAGGGCCAGACGAAGATTGTCCGCTATAAGGGCGGCCGGGTCCTGGTGGACGGCGAGGACGACCATGTGCCCCCGGTGGTGACAATGAGCGGACAGCGGGAGGGTGTATACACCTTTCTGCTGGTGGGCCGGGACACCGGCGGCGGCGGACTGACCGACACCATCCTGCTGCTGACCTACGATGTGAACGCCAAGACCATCACCGGCCTGAACATCCCGCGGGACACCATGCTCAACGTCAAGACCATGAGCAAGCGCATCAACGCGGTGTATAACTACAATAAGGGCAGCGACCCGGACACCCAGGTGGAAAAGGGCATGACCGCGCTGAAGCAGTGGGTGGGCCGGACCACCGGCATCGTGCCCAACTTCTACGTGATCCTGGAGTGGGAGGCCGTGGGCAAGCTGGTGGACGCGGTGGGCGGCGTGACCTTCACCGTGCCCTATAACATGAACTACGACGACCCGGCCCAGAACCTGCACATCCACCAGAGCGCCGGCACCCGTCTGCTGAACGGCCGGGACGCGATGGAGGTCATCCGCTACCGGCAGGACAACAACGGCAGGAAAATTTACGACGACGGCCGCATAAAAATACAGCAGGATTTTCTGAAAGCCGTGGCGGAAAAGTGCCTCCAGCCCCAGATCGTGCTGAAAATCCCGGAGCTGGCAGAAATTTTTACGCAGAACGTGGTCACGGACCTGCCTCTGAACAACATTATTTATTTCGCCCAGCAGGCCGTGGGCATGGACGTGGAGAACAGCATCAAGTTCTACACGCCGGAGTTTGACAACGTGTTTTACAACGGCGCGTCCATGGTAGTGCTGAAGCAGAAGGCCCTGCTGGAGGTGGTGAACAGCGGTCTGAACCCCTATCTGGACCAGGTGACCGCCCAGGACCTCCAGTTGATTTACCAGAACAAGGATGGGACCTTTGGGGTGACCAACGCCGCCCTGGCAGACGCGAAAATGGGCCAGAAGCGGCAGACGGCCTCCACAACCACCACAACCACAAAGCCGGATACAACCAAGCCGCCGGACGCCAGCTCGTCCGGCACGACGGAGCCTCCGGCCCAGGGGGACGACACCACAGCGCCGCCGCCGGGGGTGCCGGTAGACCCGGCCCCGTCCAACGACAGCGGATTGATCATCGAAACTGATGTCCAGGAAACGGAAGGGAATGCCGATGGATGAACAAGAAAAAAAGCAGAAAATTCGCCGCCGGGTATTGATCGGTCTGGCGGCCGCGGCGCTGGCCGTCGCGGGCGTGGCGCTGTTCCTGCGCAGCTGGATACGCCCCCCGGCGCTGCCCGACATCACCAGACCGGACATCAATCTCCCGGAGATACAGCCCGGCGACGAGAGCGACCTGGAGCTGTTTGACGGAGCGGAGATACCCGCCGTGGCCCTGAGCGGACGGCGGGAGGGAGTGTATACTTTCCTGGTGGTGGGCCGGGACACCGGCGGCGGCGGAAACACCGATACCATGCTGCTGCTGACCTACGACGTGAACGCCAAGACCATCCATGGCCTGAGCCTCCCCCGCGACACGATGATTAACACGAAGTCCGCCAGCAAGCGGCTCAACGCCGTATACAACTACAACAAGGGGAAGGACAAGGACACCCAGGTGGAAAAGGGCATGTCCGCCCTGAAAAAGCAGGTGAGCAAGCTCACAGGCATCGTGCCGGATTTTTATGTGCTGGTGGAGTGGGAGGCCGTGGGCAAGCTGGTGGACGCCCTGGGCGGCGTGTATTTTGACGTGCCGTTCAATATGAACTATGACGACCCCTACCAAAACCTGCACATCCACCAGCAGGCGGGCTACCGCAAGCTCACCGGCGACGACGCGATGCAGGTCATCCGCCACCGGAAGAACAACGACGGCAGCCACTCCGAGGGCGACGTGGGCCGGCTGAAGGTCCAGCAGGATTTCCTGAAAGCCGCCGCCGCCGAGTGCCTGAAGCCCGCCACCCTTCTGAAGGCCCCGGCCCTGGCCCAGATTTTTATGGAGAACGTAGTCACCGACCTGGATGTGGGAAATATCCTCTACTTCGCCCAGATGGCTATGGGAATGGACGCGGAGAAGGACGTGAGCTTTGTGACCATGCCCTACGTGGACGCACGGCACCCCAGCGCCTCCATGGTCCTGCCGGTGGAGAAAGACCTTTTGAAAATTCTCAACGAGGGCATGAACCCCTATGTGGACCAGATACAGTCCTCGGACCTGGAGCTTCTGTACCGCAAGAGCGGCGGGGGCTACGGCGTGACCAACGGGACTCTGGCGGATTCCAGCCTGGCCTACGCGCCGAAGCCCAAGCCGGATCCGAAGCCCGACCCTGAGCCCGACGAAGAGGACCCGGATACAGACCCCGATGCCGGCCCGAATACGGACCCGAATTTGCCGGACAGCTCCGCAGGTCAGACCGGACCCGGCACGGACCCTGGTACTGACCCAGGCACAGACCCCGGTATAGAAAACCCGCCGCCGGGAGTCCCCATCGACCCGTCGGATGTGTTCCCGGAGCTGCCCAACGGCTCAAATCCGGACCCTGGTACAGACCCAGGCACGGACCCAGGACAGGACCCCAATACAAGCACAGACCCCGGTACAAGTACGGACCCCGGAACGGCGGTCCTGCCGGACCCCGGCCCAGACCCGACACCACCCCCCTTGCCGGACCCGCCCACTGAGACGGAGGCTCCGGCTGATATACAAACTGGAGAAGGAGAGAACAGCTTATGACGCCAAAAGAGAGCGCAATCATCCTGGCAAAGGCCCTGGACAGCAAAAAAGGCGGCGAGATCAAGGTGCTGCGCACCGAGGAGCTGACCACCCTGGCGGATTATTTCGTGATCTGCACCGCAGGGTCCAGCACGCAGATCAAGGCCTTGTCCGAGGCCTGCGAGGAGGCCATGGAGAAGCACGGCGAGCGGCCCCATCACGTGGAGGGCCACCGGGGCGGCACCTGGGTGCTGATGGACTTTTCCAGCGTAGTGGTCCATATTTTCGACGACGAGGCCCGGAAGTTCTATGATTTGGAGCGTCTGTGGGGCGACGCCGTCCAGGAGGACGTGGAGGAAATGCTCCAGCAATAAAAATGGGCGGCTGCTGCAAGCGGCTCTGCCGGGACCGGAGCGGTCCCGCGGAGGGAGTGCGGCAGCCGCTTGTTTGCGTTTTGGGGAGGGGGTGCTCCCCAAAGGCCATACAGCCTTACAAATCTCCCGCCCAGCTCGTTTCCCTCTTGCAATTCCAGGGGAAATCTGCTATCATACAGGGTGAAGAAATATCGTATAGGAGGGATTTCGTATGCTCGGTGCAATTTCGGGCTATTCATCCTTTTTTTCTCCTGTCTCCTACTATAGCAAGCCAGCCGGAGGGCTGGAAAACCCCGTTGCTCCTGTCGTACCTGTCAAGGCCGAGCCCACCGCTACCGCCGGACGCAGCACCGGCCTGATAGCTGGCTTGAGCCTGCCTGCAATGCGGGAGGGCGCCGACCCGGTGGAGATGGCCGTCCGGATGCGGATCAAAAATGCGGAGGATGCGGAAAACGCCCCGGCCGCGGAAAACAAGGCGGCTGGTGCCGAGGAGGCCCAGAAGGCCCTGGAGGAGGGCGAGTGCCAGACCTGCAAGGAGCGCAAGTACCAGGACGGCTCCGACGATATGGGGGTATCCTTCCAGACCCCCACCAACGTGGACCCGGACCTGGCCGCGTCGGCGGTCAGAGGCCATGAGATGGAGCATGTGGTCCGGGAGCGGGCCAAGGCCACCCGTGAGGACCGGAAGGTGGTCAGCCAGAGCGTGACCTATCATACGGCCATCTGCCCGGAATGCGGCAAGTCCTACGTGTCGGGCGGCACCACCCGGACCGCCACCAAGGCCAACCCCGTGGAGGAGCCTCAGCAGGACCAGCAGAGCCAGAACCAAACGCAGAACCCGAACCGCACTCCCTTTGAAGCGGTTGCGTGACCTCAAAACCCAGAAGGGCTTGTTGTCTGTGCAGCACAGGCAGCAGGCCCTTCTTCCCTATATATTCAAAGACTAAGAAAATAGAGGAGTGGTTCTTATGACGAAGCAGAGCAAATTTGTCTCCCCGGAGGAGGCCGTCCGGGCTGTCCGGGCCGGGGACTGGGTGGATTACGGTTTTGGCGGCGGCTTCCCGGAGCTGCTGGACCGCGCCCTGGCCGCCCGGCGGGACGAGCTGTCGGAGGTGAAGATCCGGGGCGGGCTGGTGATTCGCCCCCGCATTGAGGCAGTGGAGTGCGACCCGGAGCAGAAAGCGTTTTCCTACTACAGCTGGCACATCGGCGACTACGAGCGCAAGCTGCAAAGCCGGGGCCTGTGCCGCTTTCTGCCCATGGTCCTGCGGTATCTGCCTGAACTGTACCGCAGCCACATCCGGGTGGACACAGCCTTTGTCCCGGTGTCCCAGCCCGACGGAGAGGGGTACTGCGGTCTGGGCATCTCCAACTACGCCTGGCGGACCATTTTTGAGCAGGCCCGCACCGTAATTTTTGAAATCAACGAGCAGCTGCCCACCCTCCAGGGGGTGGACGGCTCCCACCGGGTCCACCTGTCTGAGGCGGACTTTGTGGTGGAGGGCGCCCATGAGCCCTTACCCATACGCACCTATAAGGACCCCTCCCCCATCGACGTGCAGATTGCGGAGCATGTGGTCCGGGAAATCCCCAACGGCGCTACCCTCTCTCTGGGCGTAGGGGGCGTGCCCTTTACCGTAGCCAAGCTGCTGGCCCAGTCCGATTTGACGGACCTGGGGTGCCACACCGGCACCATCAGCGATGCGTTTCTGGCGCTCCACCGGGCGGGCAAGCTGACCAACCGCCTGAAGGAGGTGGACGCCGGCCGCTCCACCTGGAATCTGGCCATGGGCAGTCAAGAGCTGTACAACTGGCTTCAGGCGGAGCCGGACCGCTTCCGTCCCGGCGACGTGGACTACGTCCACTCCCCGGAGCGCATGGGCCGGATCTCCAACTTTATCAGCATCAACGGCGGCGTGCAGCTGGACCTGATGGGCCAGGAGAACGCGGAGTCCGCCGGAAGCCGCCAGCTCTCCGGCACGGGCGGACAGCTCGATTTCCTGGAGGGGGCGTTCCGGTCCAAAGGCGGCAAGGGGTTTATTTGCCTGAATTCCTCCCGGCTGGACAAGACCGGGACCCGCAAATCCAATATCGTGCCCTTTATCCCCGGAGGAAGCACCGTATCCGCCCCCCGGAGCCTCATTGAGTACGTTGCTACGGAGTACGGTGTGGTGCGGCTCACCGGGCTGTCCCTGGGCGAGCGGGCCAAGGCCATGATTTCCATTGCCCACCCGGACTTCCGGGAGGAGCTGGCGCAGTACGCCCGCGAGCATTTCCAATAAGCACAGAAACGCTGCCGGACAAGCCGTCCGGCAGCGTTTTTGTTCAGCGCTGGTATTCAAATTCCAAATCGTACAGCGACACGATGTCCCCGTCCTGGATGCCCATGGACTCCAGCTTGTCGAACAGGCCGGACTGGCGCAGAATCTTATCGAACCAGCTACGGGACTCGTAGTCGGAAAAATTCACGTTGGCGATCAGCCGCTGAAGCCAGGGGCCCTCCACCACCCAGGTTTCGTCGTAGCGCTCAATGGTCACCTCTGAAGAAGTGTCCACCTCCGGCGGACGGGGGACATAGGTCGGCTCGTAGACCGTCACCGGCGGGAGGCTTTGCAGCTCCTGGGCGGTTTTCTGCACCAGCTCCCGGACCCCCTGGTGGGCGGCGGCGGAGATGACAAATAACTCCAGCCCCTGGGCCTCTACGTGGGCGCGGAGCTTGTCCAGCAGAGTCGAATCCTCCATGATGTCCGCCTTGTTGGCGCACACCAGCATCTTGCGGGCAGCCAGTTCCGGGGAGTACTGGGCCAGCTCCGCGTTGATGGCCTCAAAATCCTCCACCGGGTCCCGGCCCTCGCTGCCGGACACGTCCACCACATGGATGAGCAGGCGGCACCGGTCGATGTGGCGCAGGAAGTCGTGGCCCAGACCGGCCCCGCCGGCGGCTCCCTCAATGATGCCGGGGATATCCGCCAGCACGAAGGACACGCCTTCCTCCACGTAGACTACGCCCAGATTGGGAAAGAGGGTGGTAAAGTGATAGTTGGCGATTTTGGGCTGGGCACGGCTGACCACACTGAGCAGCGTGGATTTGCCCACATTGGGGAAGCCCACCAGCCCCACGTCGGCCAGGAGCTTCAGCTCCAGAATCACGTCTCTGGACTCGCCGGGCAGGCCCGCCTTGGCAAAGCGGGGGACCTGCCGGGTAGGGGTGGCGAAATGCTGGTTGCCCCAGCCTCCGCGCCCGCCCCGGCACAGCACAAACGGCTCCTCCTGGGACATATCGCAGATGATCTCATTGGTCTCCGCGTCCCGGATGACGGTGCCCTTGGGGACCCGGATGACCAGATTTTCTCCGTCCTTGCCGGTGCAGCGTTTTCCGGCCCCGTCGGAGCCGTTTCCGGCGGTGTATTTGCGCTTGTAGCGGAAGTCCATCAGCGTGGACATATGGTTGTCCGCCTGGACGATGATATTTCCGCCCCGGCCTCCGTCGCCGCCGTCGGGGCCGCCGTTGGCCACGTATTTCTCCCGGTGGAAGGAAACGACTCCGTTTCCGCCGTTTCCGGAGCGTACCGTGATTTTTGCGGTATCTACAAAGGGTGCTGCCATTCAGGGGGCCTCCTTACTTAAACTGCATCCAGTCAATTTTCCGGTCCTTGAAATAGTATACCCGGTCATGCTCATTGACCTCCCGCAAAATTTTGCAGGGGTTTCCGACGGCGATCACGTTGTCGGGCAGGTCCTTGGTCACGACGGACCCCGCGCCTACTACCACGTTATCGCCGATGGTGACGCCGGGGACCACCACCACGTTCGCGCCCAGCCAGCAGTTCCGGCCCACCCGGACCGGGGCGTTGTATTGGTACGCCTGCTCCCGAAGCTCTGGGAGGATGGGGTGGCCCGCGGTCGCCAGCACCACGTTGGGACCCAGCTGGGTGAAGTCTCCCACATAGATGTGGGTGTCGTCCACCAGGGTCAGGTTGAAGTTGGCATAGATATTTTTTCCGAAATGGACATGCCGCCCGCCCCAGTTGGCATGGAAGGGGGTCTCGATATAGCAGTTTTCCCCCAGCTCGGCGAACATCTCCCACAGCAGGGCGGTCTTTTTCTCCAGCTGGGAGGGCGGGATTTGATTGAACGCGTGGAGCCGGTCCAGACACTGGAGCTGTTCCCGCTGAAGCTCCGGGTCGCCGGGGAGGTACAGTGCGCCGCCGTGCTGTTTTTCTTTGATGTGCAATTCTCTCACCTTCTCATAAAAAAACCGCAAACGGAAGCTCCCGTTTGCGGCTTGATGGCGAACCTTTACTCCGCAGCGGCTTCCTCCACGATGGAGACCTGCTTGCGGTCCTTGCCCAGACGCTCGAATTTCACGCGGCCGTTGGCTTTGGCGTACAGAGTGTCGTCACTGCCGATGCCCACGTTGACGCCGGGATGGATATGGGTGCCCCGCTGGCGCACCAGGATATTGCCCGCCAGCACGAACTGGCCGTCGCCGCGCTTCACGCCCAGGCGCTTGGCCTTGGAGTCGCGGCCGTTGCGGGTGGAGCCCACGCCCTTTTTATGGGCGAAGAACTGAAGGCCGATATTCAGCATAATTACACCTCCAAAACGGTAATATTTTCAGGATATTCCTCCGCCAGGTTGACCAGGTGGAGCAGGAACGCGGCCAGAAGGGTCTGACAGGTTTCCTCCACGCTGTCCTCCAGGCGGCTGGGGAGCTTGAGGGTGACGGAAGCGTCCCGTTCCGAGACCTTCACAGAGGCCTCCAGGCACAGCACGTCGTTGATGGCGCACTCGGTCAGCCGCACCGCGCTGGTGACGGCGGCGCAGACCAAGTCCTCGCCCGCCGGAGCACTGCCGCTGTGGCCCTGGACCCGGAAGCCGGTGATCCGGTCCCCCTCGGTAAAAAAAGAGACGGTGGTCATTGCTTAGGCGTGGATCGCGTTGATCTGCACCTTCGTGTAGGGCTGACGATGGCCCTGACGCTTACGGTAGCCCTTTTTGGGGGTGTACTTGAAGATGCGGATCTTCTTGCCCTTGCCGTTCTTCACCACGGTAGCGTCCACGCTGGCGCCCTCCACCACGGGGGCGCCGAAGGTGGCGCTGTCGCCGTTGAGGACAGCCAGGACCTTGTCGAAGGTGATTTTGGCGTTGGCCTCGGCCTCCAGCTTTTCGATGAAGAGGGTGTCGCCCTCGGTCACCTTGTACTGCTTTCCGCCGGTCTCAATAATTGCGTACATCGTATTTCAACTCCTTTATGACGGGCTCGCTCTCCCAGGCGGAGGCTGACGCTTCACTTTGGGCCTGTTCAATGCGGCTTTTCCATTTTAACTGCTTCCAGGGCGATTGTCAAGGAATTTATGCGGATTTTGTGGATTTGTTGGTGAGTGGGGGATTCACCCTCATCCGTCACGGCTTCGCCGTGCCACCTTCCCCCGTGAGGGGGAAGGCCGACTCCCCCTATTAGGGGGAGATGGCCGCAGGCCAGAGGGGGTAGGGAGGCGCCGCCGCAGGCGGTGACGGATGAGGGGGGAAACCAAAAGAGAGTGGAACAAACAACAGGACCGGACCCTTCAAAAAGGGTCCGGCCCCGCAGCTTTTACAGGCTCTTATTCGTCCTTAGGCTCCTCAGGCTCGATATCAACTTCCAAATCGACCTCAGCCTGAACAGGGAATTCCGTCACGTTGCTCTCCTCCGCGGCGGCTTTTACCTCCACCTCAACGCTTGCGTCCTCAGGCTCCCCGGCAGTGGCCTTGAGCTGAGTGATCCGGTCGTTGTTGGTCTCGATGGCGGCCTTGGCGGCGGTGATGCGCTCGCAGGCGGCGGCGTAGGCCCCACCGGCTACTGCACCGTTCTCGGCGTAGTACAGCTTGCCCAGCTCAATGTACGCCTTTTTGATGGTGTCCTCTTCGCCCATGTTGGCAGTCTTCAGCTTGGCGATCTCCGCCAGCTGCATGGATTTCGCCACGCCGGACTGGACCAGGTCTGTGGCCTTTCCCTTCAGGTCTTCAAAAAATGCCATAGTGCAAACCTCCTTAAAAATACGGTTCCCCGTGTGCTGGCACTATTTTAACCCATTTCGCCGCTGGGCGCAAGACATCTCGCTTCGATTTAATCATTTTTTTATGTTTCTTGCACCTGGATTTAAGTTTGTGTATAATAGAAGCAGTTTCAGTCAGAAAGGATGAACTGTTTATGAATCAGACCCGGCTGGGTTCCCTGGGTGAGGGCGTGTGCCTGCTGTGCGCCCTGGGCTTTTGCGGCTTGATTTTGTTCCAGTGTCTCACCCGTGCCGCCGCGCCTCTGGGCGCAGTCGTGCTGGCAGGGGCGGTCTGTGCCGGCGTGGTCCTCTGGCTGGGAGGCCGCGTCCTGCTGCCCACCGGTACTGCCCTGGCGGGGCTGTTTCTCCTGCGGTTTGCGATTGCCCTGGGGGTCATTTTCCTGGTGGGCGGACAGCCGGTCCAGGACTTCCAGACCATGTACGCCGCCGCCCAGGAGCTGGCCCGCGGGGAACACGGCTATCTGGACCAGCTCTACTTTTTCAACTGGGCCTATCAGACCGGCTTTGTGGCCTATGAGGCCCTGGTCTTAACCCTTTTCGGTCCGGGGCAGCTCCCGCTTCAAATCATGAACGCCCTCTGGATGGCCGGGACCGGCTGTCTGGTCTACCTGCTGGCCCTGGAGTTCCTGCCCCGGTCCGCCGCCCAGCGTATCGCTCTGCTGTACGCGGTGTATCCCGCCCCCTATTTTCTGGCGGCGGTGCTGACCAACCAGCATTTGGCGGTGTTCCTGTTCTATCTGGCCTTCTATCTGCTGGTTCGGCCCAGCGCACCCCGGCTGCTGGCGGCGGGAGGCCTGCTGGCTCTGGGCAACGCCGTGCGGGCCTTGGCGGCGGTGCTTCTGCTGGCGGCGGTGCTGTGGCTGTTGATCGGCGGTCTGCTGAACAAGGAACGGGGGCGGGACTGCCTCATGCGCTGCGCCGCCCTGGCGGGGACCTATTTTCTGGTCTTTGCGCTGTTGAGCTTTGGCATAAAAGCCTCCGGCATGAACCCGGAGGGCCTGTCCAACAATCAGCCCATGTGGAAATTCGTGCTGGGCCTCTGCCAGGAGTCCAACGGGAGCTGGAACCGGGCGGACTATGACGCGTATCTGTCCCTGCCCACCCAGGAGGCGGACGCCGCAATGCGGGAGGCAGTAAAGGACCGCCTGTCCGCCGGGCCGGTGAGGCTGGCGGGACTGGCGGTCCGGAAAAGCGGCGTAATGTGGGGAGCGGACGAATATATGTACTGGGGCTTCGGCCATCTGGACCCCCAGGCGGGCTTGGGGCCTCTGACCATAAACCAGTGGACCCAGGTGCTGGCCCGCGGGGACAAGGGCGTTTATATCCTGGCCTTTGCCCTGGCGCTGGTTGGCTTCTGGAGCTGGCTCCGGGACGGCACCCGCGGCGGTCTGCCCCTGCTGCTGACGCTGGTGTTCTGCGGATACTACGCGGTCCATCTGATTATTGAGGTCCAGTCCCGTTACCGGTATTTCTTGATGCCTGCGGTGTTCCTGGCGGCGGGGGCGGGCCTTATGTGGCTGTGGCCGGAGCGGAGCAGCCGGTCCCGTAGGATCTCATTCTAAAAATCTCCGGAGCAGAAGCCAGCCCAGCAGGCCGTATTCCAGCAGGGTGAGGGCGGGGAAGCCCAGCACAAAGCTCCAGTGGCGGGTTTTGTGGTGAAAGACGTACATCCCCAGCCAGCCGCCGGGGCCTCCCCCCAGCAGCACCGGCAGAAACAGTGTTTTTTCCGGGATGCGCCGGCGGCGGCGGCGGGCCAGGCTCTTGTCCCGGCCCATCAGGGCAAAGGCGGTCAGGTTGACCGCAAACAGGTAGATGCAAAAGTATTTCATAGTGCCTCTGTTATTTTTAGGTGGAGGTGAGCGGCGGGGGTTTTCACCCTCAACGATTCAGCAGCTTCTGCACCAGCTTCTGCTGGCCCAAAATCAGCACCGATCTGTCCGCGTCCAGCACCGTTTCCGGAGTAATGTTCATGTGCAGCCGCCCCTCCGCCCGTACTCCCAGTACGTTGATACCATACCGCTTGCGCAGGTCCAGCTGCAAAATGCTTTTGCCCTGCCAGGGCTCCGGGATGGACAGCTCAAAAATGGAATAGTCCTCGTCCAGCTCAATGTAATCCAAAATATGCTCCGAGGTACACCGGATGGCCGTCCAGGAGGCCAGCTGCTTTTCGGGATATACGACCTCGTCCGCCCCGTTGCGCAGCAGGAACTTTTCCTGCACCCCGCGGGAGGCGCGGGCAATGACCTTTCGTGCCCCCAATTCCTTGAGCAGGTCGGTCGTCTCCAGGGAGTTTTGGAAGTTGTCCCCGATGGCTACGATGCACGCATCGAAATTGCGCACCCCCAGAGACGACAAAAACTCCTGGCTGGTGCTGTCCCCGATCTGAGCGTTGGTCACAAAGGGCAGGATGCTGTCCACCCGCTCCTCGTTGCTGTCCACGGCCATGACCTCGTGGCCCAGGCTGTAGAGCTTTTTGGCGATGTGCCGTCCGAACCGGCCCAGGCCAATCAATAACACCGATTTCATCCAAATACCTCCTATAACCCATAATTCCCGCCGCCGTCCGTCAGCCTACGATCAGCTTTTCTCTGGGCAGACGGGCCGGCGGCGCTTTGCTGTCCGACAAAGCGGCAAATACCAGCGTCAAGGCCCCCACCCGTCCGCAGTACATCAGTAAAATCAAAATGCACCGGGACAGCTGGCCCAGCTGTGGGGTGATACCCAGGGTGACCCCCACAGTCCCCACCGCCGACGCGCTCTCAAACAGACAGGTGAGCAGGGGCAGGCCCTCGATGCGGCTGATGCAAAAGCCGCCGAAGAAAAACAGTGTCAGGTACAGAGCCAGAATGGCCATCGCACTGCGCACCGTCTCCTCCTCGATGCGGCGGCCAAAGAAGTGGGTGTCCTCCCGGCGGCGGAACACGGACAGCGCCGTGGAGAGCATCACCGCCAGGGTGGTCACCTTCATGCCGCCCGCCGTGGAGCCGGGCGCTCCGCCGGTGAGCATAAGTATAATCATGATGCCCAGTCCGCCCTCGCTGAACATGTTCAGGTCCAGGGTGTTGAAGCCGGCTGTCCGGGCGGTCACCGATTGGAACAGGGACCCCCAGACCCGCTCGTCCATAGGAAGGGCGGCGTACTCAAACCAGAAGAAGTACAGGGCGGGGAGCAGAAGCAGTACAGCCGAGGTGACCAGGACCACTTTCGTCTGCATCCGGTAGCGCTGGAACCGAAACCGGTTGACCCGGATGTCCTCCCAGGTCAGAAAGCCGATACCGCCGGTAATAATCAGCACCATGATTACGAGATTGACGGCCGGCTGGACCGAAAAGCGGGTCAGGGAAGAGAACTGCGCCCAGTCCCCCATCAGGTCGAACCCGGCGTTGCAGAACGCGGAGACCGAATGAAACAGGCTGTACCAAAGGCCCTTGCCCAGGCCGAATTCCCGGCAGAACACCGGGGCCAGGGCGGCGGCTCCCAGCAGCTCAATGCTGGCTGTCGCCAGCAGGATGAACCGGGTCAGCCGCACGATGCCCCCGATTTTGTGGGCGGAGATGGCGTCCTGCATCGCCCCCCGCTGGCGCAGGGAGACGGTCTGGCCCGCCGCCGACGTAATTAAAATGGCAAAGGTCACGATGCCCATGCCGCCGATCTGAATCAGCAGCAGGATCACGCCCTGGCCGAAGCCGCTCCAGTAAGAAGCGGTGTCCTGCACCACCAGGCCGGTGACGCATACGGCGGAGACCGCGGTGAACAGGGTATCCGGGAAAGCGGCCCACTGGCCGCTGCGCACGGAGATGGGCAGCATCAGCAGCAGGCTTCCCAGTAAAATCACCGCCGCAAAGCCCAGAATAATGATCTGTGAGGTGGATAATTTCCGCATGAAATTCCGCATAGCTCCGCCGTCCTGTTCTGTTATTTCAGTGTGCCATACATCTTCAGGGCCATCACCAGGGCCTGCTCACAGGTGGTATTGCCCTTTGGTGCAAGCTTGTTGCCCGCCAAGCCGCTGAGTATGCCCTGCGCGGACAGGAAGGACACCGCGTCCTTGGCCCAGCCGCCCACGGTACTGCTGTCGCTGTAGGTCAGCTGAGAGGCCGCCGGGATCTCGCCGCCCAGCTTTTTGTAGACCGACGCCAGCATGGCCGCCGCCTGCTCACGGGTCACGGGGTCATCGGCCTGGAAGCGGTTACTGCCGCTGATGCCGCTGACCAGCCCCAGGCTGTAAGCCAGCTCGATGTTGCGGCGGTTGCTGTCCCTGGCGTCCACGTCTACAAAGGGGAAGTCCCCCTTCGGGGTCAGAGCCGCCACGTCTGTGCCGCTCATGGCGGCGTAGAGATAGAGGGCCACGGCGGCGAACTCGCCGCGGGTGATATTGCCCCGCAGGTCGAACTGGTGGTACATGTCCAGCGCTTCGGGAATAAGCTTGACAGCGCCCGCACGCTCCACCGACAGCATGGCCCACTTGCTGGACCGGAAGCCGTTTTTGGTGATGCAGATGTTATAGCTTTCCAGCTTGTCCTGGGGGGCGGCGGCGGTTTCTCCGGTCAGAAGATAGAACTCGGAGTCCTTTTCGTTGCTGTGGACCAGCTCAATGAGCGTACCGGCCCCATAGCGCTGGGTCAGGGCGGTGGAGTCGATGAGCCGGTAGCCGCCCCGCGCGGTCCGGCTGGTGAAGGCGTTGACCCCGCCCCGCCAGCTGTAGCCGATGGCGTATTGGGTAGAAGCGTCGGTGGACAGGGGACCGGTCTGGGAAGCGGGCAGCATCTCAATGTCCGCTCCGCTGCGCAGGCGTAAAAGATGCTGGTCATAGACGCCGTCCTTGTCCGGGTCGGAGTAAATGCTCACGTAGCACAGGTCGTTGGCCGGACCGGCAGTGAGGGTTACGCCCTGGGGCAGCTCATAGCCCTGGAGTTCTTCTGCCGCCGCCGGGGATTTGGACGCGGTCCGCACGCCGTTCTCGTCCGTGCCGGTGAGCGTCCAGCGGCGCACCTGGACGGATGCGGAATACGGTTTCAGCTCCGTGTCCGACCAGACCGTATCGCCATTGAGTCCGGCTGCGATTTCCGATTCGGACAGTGCGCTGGCCGGCATACAGAGCATACCGCACAGCAGGGCCATGGCCAGCAGAGTACTGATTGCCTTTTTCATCGTACATATCTCCTTCTATCGTCGTTTCAAGCCTGATTTATCCCGGCAGCAGGCCCTGGAACAGGATCACAAAAATCAGCACCGGCAGTACGAACTGCACATAGGGCTTGATCCACCGGGGCATCTGCATTCCGGTGCCGGTGTTGGTCTCCGCCAGGTAGTTGTCGAACCCCCAGCCCCACTTGCTCACGCAGAACAGCAGGTAGACCAGGGAGCCAAGGGGCAGCAGCAGATTGCTCACAAGAAAATCCTCAAAGTCCAGCACGTTGCGTCCGCCGGGGAAGGTCAGGCCGCTCCAGAGATTGAAGCCCAGCACGCAGGGCATACTGGCCAGCAGCACGAACACCCCATTGAACAGGGAGGCCTTTTTCCGGGACCAGCCGAAATTGTCGATCAGGTTGGCCTGGAGGCCCTCAAAGACGGCAATGACCGTGGAGAAGCTGGCGAAGGTCATAAAGAGAAAGAACAGCGTCCCCCACAGACGGCCTCCGGCCACGTTGGCAAAGACTTTCGGCAGCGTCTGGAAAATCAGGGGCGGGCCGCTGTCCGGCTTCACGCCGAAGGAGAAGCAGGCGGGGAAGATGATAAGTCCCGCCATCAGGGCCACGAACGTATCCAGAGAGCAGATGCGCACCGCCTCCCCGGTGAGGGTGAAGTCCTTGGCCATGTAGCTGCCCAAAACCTCCATGGACGCAATGCCTACGCTCAGGGTGAAAAACGCCTGGTTCATCGCGGCCATGATCACCTGGCCGTAGCCCACCTCGGCGGCACGGGCAAAGTCGGGCAGCAGGTAGAACTTCACGCCCTCCATCGCCCCCTCCAGGGTGAAGCTGTGGACGGCCAGCAGGACGATCAGCGTCAGCAGGCCCAGCATCATGACCTTGGTGATGCGCTCCAGGCCCTTTTGCAGGCCGAAGCTGCACACCAGAAAGCCGACGATCACGGTCAGGCCCATCCACATGGTCAGCTCCCCGGGGTTGGCCAGCATGGCGTTGAACACCTCGTCAATGGCGGTGTTCTCCAGGCCGCTGAAGGTTCCCGTGGCGAACTTGACAAAGTAGCCCAGCATCCAGCCTGATACAGTGGTGTAATAGATCATCAGGATATAACAGCCCAGCACACAGAACCAGCCGTGGATGTGCCACTTGCTGCCGGGCTTTTCCAGCTTGTAGTAGGCCTGCACCGCGCTGCGGCGGCTGGCCCGGCCCACCGCCAGCTCCATGGTCAGCACGGGCACGCCCATGACCAGCAGGCACAGCAGGTAGCACAGTACGAACACGCCGCCGCCGTTCTGGCCGGTGACATAGGGGAATTTCCAAACGTTGCCGATGCCGATGGCACAGCCCGCGCTGACCAGCAGGAACCCCAGACGGGATTGAAAGTTTTCTCGTTTCATGCTTTTGTTCTCTCTCCTAGTAAAGTTTGATAAAGCTGCGCGGCCTGCTCCTGAAAGCAGACAAAGGTGACCGCCGGGCCATCCGGGTGTTTTGCCAGAAAGTCCGCCACTGTTTTGACGGCGATCTCTGCGGCCTGCTCCAGCGGGTAGCGGTACACGCCGGTGCTGATGGCCGGGAAGGCCACGCTTTTGCAGCCGTGCTCCACCGCCAGCCGCAGCGAGTTTTCATAACAGCCCCGCAGCAGGTCCGCTTCGCCCTTTTCGCCGCCGTGCCACACGGGGCCGACGGTGTGGATGACCCACTTGGCGGGCAGCTTATAGCCCTTGGTGATTTTGGCCTGTCCGGTGGGACAGCCGTTCAGTGTGCGGCACTCAGCCAGAAGCTCCGGTCCCGCGGCACGGTGGATCGCGCCGTCCACGCCGCCGCCTCCCAGCAGGGAGGAGTTGGCCGCATTGACGATGGCGTCGCAGGCCAGCGTGGTAATGTCGCCCTTCCAGACGGTACAGTTCATAACATCCCTCACTTTCCATTTTTCCCTATTATAACACATTTTCTCCGTTCTGCAAAAATTTTTTCGCGGGGGGAAAAAATTCAGGCCCCCGCAATGGAGGCCTGAACTGTATCATTCATCTCAATAACTGAACTTGATATCCGGGAAATAAGCTTGGGGGTCCTTCCGGGTGCCGTTAATACGGACCTCCAAATGCAGATGGTTGCCGGTAGAGGACCCGGTCGAGCCTACATACCCAATCGTCTGTCCCTGCTTCACGGTCTGTCCTTCCGACACAGCCCGGCTGCTCATATGGGCATACAGCGTAGTCTGTCCGCCGCCGTGGGAGATGACCACATAATTGCCATAAGAGCTGCCCCGCTCGGAGGTCAGGACCACACCGCTCTTGGCGGCTAGAATCGGGGTGCCGCCGGGGGCGGGAATGTCGATGCCCGTATGATGGTGGTACTTTCCTGTAATGGGATGCACACGGCCGGCAAACAGAGAACTGAGCCTATACCGGCCGGGCAGAGGCCACTGGAAGCCGGATTCACTGACGATGGGGTTGTTGGCGGCGGCAAGCTGGGCGGCTAACTGCGCTTCCTTCCGGCGGATCTCCGCGTCCATTTTGGCGGCGGCGTTTTGCAGCTCCTGTTCCGCTTTCTTGACCTCTTCCTCCTTGTCCTGAATCTCAGCCAAGGTCTTTTCCACGTCCTTCTTCAGGCTTTGCAGCTCCGCTTTTGCCGCTTCCTCCTCGGCCTTGGCCTCCTCCTGCTCTGTGCGGGACTGCTCCAGGCTGGCCTTGTCCGCTTCAATCTTCTTCTGCATGGCAATCAGCCGTTCCATCACCGCGTTGTCATAGTCAATGATTTCTTCCACCATCATGAACCGGTCCAGCAAATCGGCAAAATCGCTGGAGGAGAACAAAATGGACCAGTAGGACACCTCGCCCTGCTCCTCCATCAGCCGCACCCGCTGGCAGAACAGCTCGTACTGCTCCTGCTGCTCCCGCTCCGACTGGGCCAGTTCCTCCTCCTTCTGGGCAATCAGCTCGTTGTATTTCTCGATCTGGGCGGCGATATTGGCAATCTCCTGCTCCACCGCGTAAATCTGATTTTCCAGATTCTTCTTCCGCTCCAGCGCCTTGTTCTTGTCGGCGGCAATCTCCTTCAGCTGCTCCTTCAGCTCCTGCTGCTGGGCCTTCAGGTCCTTGGCGTCCCCCTTCAGGGAGTCGATCTCCCCCTGGGTGACCGCGTAGGAGGGGCTTACAAAGATGTTTGCTAGAATGGGCAGCAGCATCAGCAGGGCCATCAGGGCGGCTAAAACTGCAATGATTTTTTTCTGGGTACTTTTTTTCATGCTCTCACCTCATGACTCAGACCTGGAGGAACTTTCGGATGGCCAGCACCGAGCCGCCCGCCCCGATGATAAAGCCTGTCCCGCAGAACACGGGCAGGATATAGCGTATCATGCGCTCATAGGGGAGGATGGTCAGCAGGGACAGGCCGTTGGATTGGATAATCAGCTTGCCAACCATGCTGTAGATGCCCCACTGGAGGAAAAACGCCAGCAGCGCCCCCGTAAGGCCCAAAATCATACCCTCCACCACGAAGGGCCAGCGGACAAAGCCGTTGGTGGCCCCGCACATCTTCATGATGGAAATCTCCTCCCGGCGGTAGAAGGTGGCAAGCTTGGTGGTATTGGCGATGATAAAGAGAGACACGACCATCAGAATGCCAATCAGCACCAGCGCCACGCCGGTGGCGATATTACGCACCAGCACGAAGCCCTGGGCGATCTCCGTTGCGTCGGAGGTATCCGCCACGCCGGGGACCTTCCGGACCTGCTCCACCGTCTCCCCCAGAAGCTCAATGTCGTCCACGTGGATGCGGTAGCGGTCCCGCAGCACCTCATCGGGCAGGGACTCCAGCAGAGGGTTGCTCTCCCGGCCCTCCAAAAAGTCCGCCTTGGCCTGGGCGCGGGTGACAAAGGTGATCTCCCCCACGTTGGGGACGGCCTCGATCTCCTTACGCACCGCACGGGCCTGCTGCTCGGAATAGCTGTCGTCGATGTAGGCCAGAAATTCGTTTTCCGCCTCCAGATCCCCCAGCATATGGTCCAGGTTCAGGGCCACCAGGGAAAACGTGCCCATAATCAGCAGACACGCTACAATCATGCAAACCGCAGCGAAGGACATAAAGCCATGGGTGAAGATGGAGTGGACGCCCTCGCTGATGTAATAACCTGTATTAAACCTTCTCGACATTGTAATACCCGCCTGTCTCGTCGCTGATGAGTCTCCCGGCCTCGATGGCGACCACGCGCTTGGCGAAGCGGTTGACCAGATTTTTTTCGTGGGTGACCACCAGCACAGTGGTGCCCAGTTCGTTGATGCGCTCCAGCAGCATCATGATCTCCAGGGAGCGCTGGGGGTCCAGGTTCCCGGTTGGCTCATCGGCAATAATCATATTGGGATTATTGACCAGCGCCCGCGCGATTGCCACCCGCTGCTGCTCGCCGCCGGAGAGCTGCCCCGGATAGCGGCTGCCCTTAGTGTCCAGCCCCACCAGGTCCAGCACGTAGGGGATGCGGCGCTTCAGCTCCCGGTTGGAGGCCCCGATGGCCCGCATGGCAAAGGACAGGTTTTCATACACCGTCTTTTTTTCGATCAGCCGGAAGTCCTGGAAGATAATGCCCAGGGTGCGCCGCATCAGAGGCACCTGGGAGGGGCGAATGTTCATCATATTGTAGCCGTTGACCATCAGCCGCCCCTCGGTCAGGGGAATCTCGCCGGTAATCAGCTTGATGATGGTGGACTTTCCGGATCCGGAGGGACCCACCAGAAAGACGAACTCGCCGTCGTCGATGCGCATGGAAACCCCTTTCAGGGCTTTGGTGCCGTTGTCGTATTCCTTATAAACGTCTATGAGCCGTACCATGGATAACCCCACTCAATTATGTATAATGTGTATAAATATCTTTTTTGTAACCAATTTGTAACCAATATTATAGCCCATCGGCCCGGAGATAGCAAGAGCAAAATTTAGAAACTTTCCGGTCTATTCCGACGCTCCAAATAAAAACCCCTCCTGGGCCAGGGCCTCCAGCACCCGCCGGGCGGCCTCCTCGCTGGGACAGCGCAGGGTATGCAGATGGACGCCCATGGTCAGGGCGGACAGGGGAAGGGCCTGATTTTCCTCCACTTTCCGCACAAATTCCCCCACGTCGTACCGGGAGGACAGCCCCAGCTGGCCCGTAAGCTGGCCGTAGACCGGATGCTCCACCACCACGTCCAATACCCGACAGCCGTGATCCACCATAAGCTCCAGCTCCCGCGCCATGTTCTCCTGGGGGTGGGCACAGGCCACTGTGCGGATCACGCCAGGCTCCGGCCGGGCCAGGATATAGCCTCTGGCGGTTGCCAGGATGTCCAGGCCGCCGGCCCGCAGCAGGGCCACATCCCCCACCACCACCTGGCGGCTGACGGAACACTCCCGCGCCAGGGCGGAGGCGCTGACGGGGGTTGGCGATTGCCGCAGCCGTTGTGCGATTGTCTCACGTCTGGTCTGTGCGTCCATTATTAAGTGCCCTCCTTTGTGTAGTGGGAGTTTTCCCCCTCATCCGCTCACTTTCCTGCCCGCAAAATTTCAGGGACATCAGTATATCAGAAATACGCACCGTCCACAAGATGCCTCTTGCACGAATAATAATCCATATTTTAGTGCATATTATTCGTATTTGTGCAAAATGCACGGGAGCATTCCCAAAGTTCTTGTATAATAATGCAAAAATTAGCTTGCATTTCTCCCGCCGCCGTGGTAGACTTGTCTGCAAAGACTGGAGGTACGCATTATGAAAACAGAAATCAAAAAAGTTGTACTCGCCTATTCCGGCGGCCTGGATACATCCATTATCATTCCCTGGCTGAAGGAAAACTACAATGATCCTGAGATTATCGCCGTCTCCGCCGACGTGGGCCAGGGGGACGAGCTGGAGGGCTTGGAGGAAAAAGCCCTGAAAACCGGCGCGTCCAAGCTGTACGTCGAGGACCTGACCGACGAAATGGTGGATGAGGTGGTCGTGCCCTCCATGATGATGGGGGCAAAATATGAGGACTATTTGCTGGGAACGGCCTTTGCCCGTCCCATTATCGGCCGCCGTCTGGTGGAGATCGCCAAAAAGGAAGGGGCCGATGCCATCTGCCACGGCTGCACCGGCAAGGGCAACGATCAGGTCCGCTTCGAGCTGGCCATCAAGCGCTTCGCCCCGGAAATGAAGATCATCGCCCCCTGGCGGGAGTGGGACATCAAGGGCCGGGACGAGGAGATCGACTACGCCGAGGCC
>CAJTOE010000013.1 GCA_910577805.1 uncultured Oscillospiraceae bacterium
CTCTGCACCTTCCTTTGACGATGCCCTTTCTACCGCTTTTCACCTGTGGTGACTATAATTCTAAACAGGAGGTATTGAAAACCGCCAATAGGGAGGCGGGGTTTCATCCTATAATTATGAACGAAACGAAACGAACCCCATTAGGGGACCGTTATATGCTGACAGTTCGGGAAGCTGCAGAGTATTTCGGTATCGGTGAACATAAACTCCGCGATCTTCTTGACAAAAATCCCGAAAAAAACTTGTCAGTGTGGAATGGAAATCGTCAGCTTATTCGCCGCAAAAGGCTGGAAGAATATCTTGATGATTGCGATTCCATTTGATGATGTGATTCTATTACTTGAAATCCAATGAAGGACGTGGTATAATATTCAAGCCCTGCCATGTCCTTTTCTGAAAGGGGTATCCATGTCAGAAAAGAGACGAGATAGCAAAGGCCGTCTCCTTAGAACAGGAGAGAGTCAGCGTGCCGATGGAAAGTATGAATACAAGTATGTGGATGCGAAAGGGGTGCGAAGGAGCCTATATAGCTGGAGATTAGTTTCAAGCGACAAATTACCGCCGAAGAAGCGTTCCTGTGAAGCTCTCAGGGATATGGAGGCAAAGGTGCTCCGTGATACGCAAGATGGTATCAACTCATTTGTTGCCGCCAGAATGACGCTCAATGATTTTTGGGAAGACTATATCGCAACCAAGTACGAGCTCAAGGCATCTACCCGGACAAATTATAAATATATGTACGGAAAGTACATTAAAGAAAATATTGGGATGCGGGATATTGCCAGTATCAGGTACAGCGATATAAAGAAGTTTTATGGTGAACTGCTGAAGCACGGATTTAAGCCAAACAGTGTCGAAATTATCCAGACCATTTTGCATCCGGTGTTTAATGTAGCGGTCAAGGACGGTTACATCCGCATCAACCCTACTGACGGGGTGATCGCTGAGATTAAGAAAAGCCATGATTGGGAAAAACCAAAGCGCCACGCGCTGACAGTTCCCGAGCAGGAGGCATTCGTCGATTTTGTGGCACGATCTCCAACTTACCATCACTGGTCAAACTTGTTCACCGTGTTGCTTGGTACTGGAATGAGAGTAGGCGAGTGCCTTGGCCTTCGATGGGAAGACTGCGACTTTAAGGGCAAGATTATCAATGTAAATCACAATCTCATACATCGAGTCACAGAAGCCGGAAATATGGAAATCCATATCACAACTCCGAAAACAAAGGCGGGCATTCGCATGATTCCGATGTTCGATGATGTGAAGCGTGCCTTGCTGGACGAGAGGCTGAAGCAGATGGAGCATGGATTTACACGTTCTGAGATTGATGGCTATTCTGGCTTTATCTTCCAGAATCGTTTTCAAGAGGTTCTTATTCCCCATGATGAAACCGCTGGAAAATTAAGGTTCTTTCATTGAAAAGCGAAAACGCTGCCTTCTTGTTTGGGAGGCAGCGTTTTTTATGGCGTGGAGGAGAGCTTGGGGTTTTCACCCTCATCCGTCACGCTTCGCGTGCCACCTTCCCCCGTCAAGGGGGAAGGCTCGGACACTGGCACTCACCCCACTGCACAATAGTCTCGATAGTCGCACCGATAAGCCTTCCCCCTAATGGGGGAAGGCCGACTCCCCCTGTCAGGGGGAGATGTCGAGCGCAGCGAGACAGAGGGGGTAGGGAGGCACCGCCGCAGGCGGTGACGGATGAGGGGGGAGCCGAAGGGCTGCGCCATCCACCGTATGAGCAGCGTCAGTACCTATCCCTTCCACGTATTCGGAGGGACCTGAGCGGAGTGAAGGCCCATATAAAAACGCTGCTGGAAGAAAAATGATACCAAATTGTAACTATTTTTTACCGAGTCGTAACGTCTTGGAAACGATAGTTACAATTTTTTTTGCTATACTTAGCTCAGATGATAGGAAAGGGGGGACCTGCTATGAAAAAGCGGCTCCTGAGCATTTGTTTGATTGTGATTCTTGTGTTATCCCTGGGCGGCGCGGCGATGGCCGCCTCCAAGCCGGAGAACAGCTTTATTCCCGGCCGCGTCCCCGCCGAGACGGACGCCATCCAGTCCGTGACCCCGCCCATCCATGCGCTGGTTTTGTGTATGGTGGAGAACGATTTGGAGTACAGCAAAAGCGACCTGTTCACCTGGAAGAGCCTCTATTATATGCTCAGTCTGTACGGCCAGATGGACGCCCGCGCCGAGTTGACGGACGACATGCTGATTCTGCCCGCCGAGACCGCCGCCGACTACGCCTCGGCGCTGTTTCCCGATTTCCAGGGCCTGCCCCCGCTGCCCGCCGGCTGGGACCGCGTGATCTACGATGCGCGGCTGGACCAGTACTGTCTGGCCCGCGGCGACGAGGGCCTGGCAGAGACGGTGCTTACCGGAAGCCGGAACCTCAGCGGCGGCGGCTTGCTGGTGGATGGCCGTCTGCTGGACCCCAGCACCGGTAATACGCTGGTTCGCTTCCAGGCTACCCTGACCCCCAATGACGGGATGTTCGGGTACGCTGTGGCGGATTTGAAGCTGCAATAATTTTCAGGAAAAGGGACTCGTAAGAGTCCCTTTTTTCATATCCCGCCTCTGTTCCGCATAGGATAGACCAGCAAGAGGCGGGGAGTGTTGTGTTTTGAAAGGAAACATGGAAGAGCGGGCGGAACGCCTGGCTCTTTACATCATAGAGAACCGGGCCACGGTCCGCGCCGCCGCACAAAAGTTTGCAATCAGCAAATCAACGGTACATAAGGACCTCTCTGAGCGTTTGCCGGGCTTCAACCGCACGCTGTACCAGCAGGTCAAAGAAGTTTTGGAGGAGAACAAGGCAGAACGTCACATCCGCGGGGGCATCGCCACCCGGAAGAAGTACAAGGGGACGTAGCGTCCTTCCCAGAGCGGACAGCGAAACGGTACTTGGGACATTCCCTTGTACCGTTTCGTTTTGCTTTTGATTTGTTAGGGGGAGCAGGCTTGGGGGCTTCACCCTCATCCGTCACCGCCTGCGGCGGCGCCACCTTCCCCCACTAGGGGGAAGGCTTATCGGTGCGCCTTTTCGATACTACTCCGATGTTGGGAGACTGCCATTGTCCGAGCCTTCCCCCCTGGCGGGGGAAGGTGGCTGGCCGCAGGCCAGACGGATGAGGGGGGGAGGGAAGTAAGCAGGCAGCTTTTATTGCATTACTGCCAAATTATAGTTGATAGAACAGCAAAACAATGATATAATTAAACAAACCCAAAAAGGAGTGAGTCCGATGTGCAAGTAAAGCCCCCCAAAAATTCGAGAAAGGGAGGTAGGAATTCATGTACTCTGAAGCAGAAAAACGATATGTACAGCAGTATCTATTCCTTTGCGATATACCTTTTGCATATACAATAGTGATAGGACTCTTGCGGCGGTTTCAAATTATCTCATTCAAATATTCTTCCAACTATGTGATAGTGCCAATGTTTCTTATTCTTTTTGTTTTATGTGCTGTGTCTATTGTACTGTGCAGCCAGATAAAGAAAAAATTTCCCAATATCAAGATAAAAACTGTTGCATGTATAAAGGATACAAGACTTCGCTGGGACTATTTGTTTTATGTATTAATATGCCTTATTAACCTATACGTGTGGTATTGGTAAACAAAAAGCCTTCCCCCAGCGTTTTACCCGAACCAGTTGATTTGTCCCGCCCGCTATGCTATACTGATACTACCCCTGACATCTGGTGGCTGATTGGGGTTGAAAAACCGCCGCGCAACAGCCTGCGCGGCGGTTTTCTACGGCACGCCGTCAATATCCACCAAGATATTGTCGGTGCCGTGTTCCTCGAACTCATTGATGTACGCGTCGATGCGGCTGGCCAGCTCGGCGTAATTGCTCTCGTCGATGGGCGCATCGTCCATGTCCCGCCGGGCCAGGTCCTCGGCCAGTATCTCGAAAAACACGTTGTTTTCGTATTCCAGGATCGCTTCGTGGATTCCCCCTTCCACGAAGGCCTGGGAGGGAACGATCTCCCCCTGATACAGCTCGCCCAGACTGGACATTCCCTCTAAGATCGCCCGGCTGAACAGCAGGCTTTCCACCTCGTCGTAGTCCCGGAAGCGCTGGTCCCCCCGCGTGGAGTTCAAAATCCAGTTGCCGATGTAGACCAGGTCCAGCAGGCGGCGGAATTGCTTTTCCGTCAGTTCAAGATTCAAGGTAGCTCCTCCTCTCAGGAAATAGGCTTCTGCTTATCTCTATTATAATATATGACGGAGATTTGTCAAATGGCAGAGATGAAAATTTAAATGGAAATTTACTCTTGCCTTTTTATGGGAAGTATCATACAATGGAGCTACGAAACAGGGCCGCTGCGGATTCTACAGAAAGGGGGAGCCCATGAAGAAGAACGTCGTGATCTCCCTTATGGGAGTACAACGCTACGATGAGACGCCTCCCGACGTGATCGAGCTGGTGACCCAGGGGCAGCTCCACGAGGAGGAGGACGGGGCACTGGTACTGACCTACGAGGAAAGCGAGCTGACCGGCCTGGAGGGCACCCGGACGACTTTACGCATTGAAGGGGAGCGGGTGGTGATGCTCCGGGAAGGCGAGTTGAACACCCAGATGATTTTTGAGGAGGGACAGCGCCATCTGTCCCTGTACGAGACCCCCTATGGGACCATGTCCATCGGGGTCCGGACCTGGAGCCTGTTCATTGAGATGGACAGCTCAGGGGGAGAACTGGAAATGGATTATGCGGTGGAGGTGGAGTATTCCACCGCCGGACGCAACACCTTCCGGATTCAGGTACGGGAGGTAAGCAGCAGGAAAGGCAGTGAAGAAGATGTCGAATTTGATTCAGAAGGCCAAGGAGCAGGCGGCAAAGCTGACCCAGCAGGCCTATGAAAGGGCCGCGGAAGCGGGAATTTTGCCCGCTGGCGCACAAATTCAGGCCAAAATCGAAATTCCCAAGGACGTGAACAACGGGGACTTTGCGTCCTCCTTTGCAATGGCGGGAGCGAAGGCACTGAAGCAGTCCCCCCGCGCGGTGGCCCAGGCCGTGGTGGACCACATGGATTTGGAGGGCAGCTATTTTCAAAATCTGGAAATTGCTGGGCCCGGCTTTTTGAACTTCACCCTTGGCCCCCGGTGGTATGGAGAGGTGCTGTCCGCCATCGAGAGCGAGGGCAAAGCGTACGGCGATTCCCAGGAGGGGAAGGGCGAAAAGATCATGGTGGAGTTCGTCTCCGCCAACCCCACCGGCCCCATGCACATGGGCAACGCCCGGGGCGGCGTACTGGGGGACACCCTGGCCAACGTGCTCAAGCGGGACGGCTGCGACGTGTGGAAGGAATTTTATGTCAACGACGCGGGCAACCAGATCAACAAGTTTGCCGTGTCCATCAACGCCCGTTATATGCAGCTGCTCCTGGGCGAGGAGAACTTCCCCTTCCCGGAGGAGGGCTATCACGGGGACGATATCAAGGCCCTGGCCCAGGCTATCTACGACGCCCATCAGGACGGCTGGAAGGACCTCCCGGAGGACGAGCGGCTGGAAAAAATGGCGGAATATGGGTTGCAGAAAAATATCCCCAACATGCAGTCCGACCTGCGCAAGTACGGCATCCAGTACGACGAGTGGTTCTTTGAATCCTCCCTCCACAACAGCGGCTATGTGGCCGAGACGGTCCAGCTGCTCACAGACAAGGGCTGGACCTATGAGAAGGACGGCGCGCTGTGGCTGGACACCACGGGGCTTTTAAAGGAAAAGTACCTGCGGGAGGGCAAGAGCCAGGCCCAGGTGGATAAGCTGGACCTGAAGGACGACGTGCTGCGCCGGGCCAACGGCTACTACACCTACTTCGCCGCCGACATCGCCTATCACCGGAACAAGCTGGACGTGCGGGGCTTTGAAAAGGCCATCAACATCTGGGGCGCGGACCACCACGGCCATGTGGCCCGGCTCCAGGCGGCGCTGGACGGCCTGGGCCTGGACGGCTCCCACCGGCTCATTATCGTGCTGATGCAGCTGGTGAACCTGCTCCAGGACGGCAAGCCTGTGCGGATGTCCAAGCGCTCCGGCAAGGCCATCGCCCTCCACGATCTGCTGGACGAGATTTCCGTGGACGCGGCCCGGTATTTCTTCAATTCCCGGATCCCCAGCAGTCCTCTGGATTTCGACCTGGACTTGGCGGTCCGGGAGGACAGCGAAAACCCGGTGTACTACGTCCAGTACGCCAACGCCCGTATCTGTTCCCTGATCTCCCGGCTGGCGGAGGAGGGGGAGCTGGTCCCCGCCGCGTTCCAGGTGGACTGCGCGCTGCTCCATGAGCCGGAGGCCCTGGCCCTTATCAAATCTCTGGCCCAGTACCCGGAAGAAATTCATCTGGCCGCCCAGAGCTGCGACCCCAGCCGTATCAACCGGTATCTCACCGGTCTGGCGGGAGATTTCCACCGGTTCTACAATAGCTGCCGCATCAAGGGAGAGGCCCCTGCTGTGCTGTCGGCCCGGCTGAAGCTGGCGGACAGCGTGCGTCAGGTGCTGGCCCTGGGCCTGGAGGTTTTAGGCGTATCCGCGCCGGAGAAGATGTGAACCGGGACGCACTCCAAACGCTGCTCCAGAACCGGGAGCCGGGCTTGATGGACGCCACCGGGCGGTACGCCGTCCTGGTGCCTCTGGCCCAGGGGCCAAAAGGACCGTCTCTGCTCTACGAGGTCCGGGCCAAGACCCTGCGCCGCCAGCCCGGAGAGGTTTGCTTTCCCGGCGGGCGGCTGGAGAAGGGCGAACGCCCGGAGCAGTGCGCCCTGCGGGAGCTGGAGGAGGAGCTTGCGATTCCCCCGGCGGCAGTGCAGGTGCTGGGGCGGCTGGATTTTATCGCCCACCGGGCCAATTTCATCATGTACCCCATTCTGGGCTGGGTGGAGGACTGGGGCATCTCCCGGCTGTCTCCCAGCCCCGCCGAGGTGGAGGAGACGTTTTTCGTGCCCCTCTCCCACCTGAAGCAAAACCCGCCGGTGGAGTATACCTACCAGCTTATGCCAACGCCGGCGGAAAATTTCCCCTATGACGTGATCGGCATTCCGCGGGACTACAAGTGGCAGCCCGGCGGGGAAAACGTCCCCGTCTATCCCTGGGAGGGCCGGGCCATTTGGGGGCTGACGGGACGCATCACCCGGCATTTGCTCCAACTCCTGGAGGAGGCGGGGTTGTGAAAACTACCATATTTCCCCTGGGGGAGGACGCGCTCCGGCTGGGGGAATTTGCCACGGTCCGGCCCAACTGGCGGGTGTGCGACCTGGGGACCGGAAGCGGGGTCTTGCTGCGGCTGTTGGCCCAGAGAGAAGAAACCCTGCACCTGACCGGTATCGAGATCGACCCGGTGTCGGCGCAGGCCGCGCGGGAGGATTTACACGGAAACCGGATTGCAGCGGAGATTATTTGTAAAAATATCAAGCAGATCAAAATGTCTGGCCGGTTCGACCTGGTGATTTCCAATCCCCCCTATTTTCCCCAAAACAGCGGCAAGGGGGACAGTCCGTTTCGGATGGAGCTCACCGCGACGCTGGCGGATTTCTGTGCCGCCGCCGGGGGACTTCTGCGCAACGGAGGCCGCTTTGCACTGTGCCACCGGCCGGAGCGTCTGGCGGACCTGTTCGCGTCCCTGCGGGCCAGCGGCCTGGAGCCGAAGCGGATGAAGCTGGTTTCGCCCAAGCTGGTGCTGCTGGAGAGCGTGAAGCAGGGCAGGCCGGGACTGCATGTAGAAATGGAGCCGGATCTGCCACAGACAGAAAGCGGGAAGAGCGTATGACTCTTCCCGCTGTTTTCTTCTGGCGCACTTTTGTTATTACCCCGCTAGGGGAGCCGCCTCTCTTTTTTGTGCATAGATAGAGAGGACAGACGAAAGAACAAATCTTATAATAAGAGCAGCTTTGCAGTCCAAAAGCACAATATGAACGAGGAGGTATTCCATGGAATGGGTTGAACGATTGAACCAAAGCATCCATTACATCGAGGAACATTTGACAGACGAAATCGACTATGCACAGCTTGGACGGATTGCCTGCTGCTCCACCTACCATTACCAGCGCATGTTCACTTACTTGGCAGGTATCCCTCTGGCCGAGTATATCCGCAGACGAAAGATGTCCTTGGCGGCGGTAGATTTACGGAGCGGGGAGGAGCGGATCCTTGCTGTTGCGGAGAAGTACGGCTACCGTTCTCCGACGGCCTTTAACAGAGCGTTCCAGGCTTTTCACGGGATAGCGCCATCGTCCGTGAGAGACGAGGGGGCGGCTATAAAATCTTTTTCTCCCATTGTGTTCAGAATTGCGATAAAAGGAGCGGCAGAAATGAATTATCGAATCGAAACAAAAGAAGCATTCCGTATTATTGGTGTATCTGCACCGCTGGATCAGGAAATCGAGAAGAACTTTATGGTCGTACCGGCGATGTGGCAGGAGGCGGCTGCCAACGGAACGATACCGAAATTGGCTGGAATGATGGATACGCCGCCGATGGGGCTGTTGGGCGTGAGCGTCTGCAATGAGGAAGAGCAGTGGAAGTATTTTGTTGCCGTTTCCAGTACGAAGGCAGGCGACGGCTTTGAAGAATACACAGTGCCTGCATCGACTTGGGCCATCTTTTCCGGCACAGGCACAAATCAGTCCATACAGGAGTTGGAGCGTCAAATTATAACGGAGTGGCTTCCGGCCTCTGGATATGAATATGCCAACGCCCCCGATATTGAGGTCTACCAAAATCCGGACCCGCAGAATGCGCAATATGAGGTATGGATACCGGTGGTGAAGAAAAAGGCGTAACGCGGCTTTCGTTACTACTCCGTATTTGGGTGAGTGCCATTGTTCGAGCCTTCCCCCTCACGGGGGAAGGCTCCGCCGCCGCAGGCGGTGACGGATGAGGGGGAAACCACCCAAATTTCCGATTGACGCAGGCCCACGATATATGTTATGCTGAGTGCAATACACTGTACAGAATCGAGGGAAAGGCCGTGGCAGGCGTATTATATCTGGTCCCCACACCCATCGGGAATCTGGGGGATATTTCGCCCAGGATGGCGCAGACCCTGGCGGCGGTGGACTTTATTGCCGCCGAGGATACACGGGTAACGGCCAAGCTCTTAAACCACCTGGATATCCAAAAGCCCATGGTCATCTACCACCGGCACAACTCCCGCACCGGGGGCCAGGCGGTCCTGAACCGCCTGCTGGCCGGGGAGAACTGCGCTCTGGTCACCGACGCGGGCACACCGGCCATCTCCGACCCCGGAGAAGAGCTGGTCGCCCTATGCGCCCAAAACAGCGTGCCAGTCATCTCCATACCCGGCCCCTGCGCCCTGGTGGCGGCGCTGGCGGCGTCGGGACTGCCCACGGGCCGGTTCACCTTCGAGGGCTTTTTGGCGATGAATAAAAAGAACCGGAAAAACCATCTGGACGCCCTCCGGAACGAGGAGCGGACCATGATTTTCTACGAGGCCCCGCACAAGCTGCCCGCCACGCTGGAGGATTTGACAGAAACCTTTGGGCCGGACCGGCCCATCGCCCTGTGCCGGGAGCTGAGCAAGCTCCACGAGGAGATCCTCCGGACGACCCTGGGCGCGGCGGCGGCGTTTTATCAGGAAAATACCCCCCGCGGGGAATTCGTCCTGGTGGTGGGAGGCGGACAGCCTGTCGAGGAGGCCGCGCCCACCCTGGAGGACGGCGCGCAGCGGGTGGCGGCGCTCCGGGCGCAGGGGCAGTCCCACCGGGACGCGGTGCGGCAGGCGGCCAAGGAGCTGGGCCTGTCCCGCAGCGAGCTGTACGACCAGACAAAGGGATAAGAAGATACGAGAGAATAAAAAGGATGAAAAAACCGCGCCCCGTGTGGAGTTACGGGGCGCGGCCTGTTTGATGGACTGTTATTTCAACTCCTGCATCGCCCGGATGCACTTCGGACAGACATTCTTGCCGTGGAAGGAAACCACGTCCTTCGCGTCGTCACAGAAGATGCAGGCGGGCTGGTACTTCTTTAAGATGATAGAGGGTCCGTCCATGTAAATTTCGAGGGAGTCTCGCTCGGCAATGTCCAACGTACGGCGTAATTCGATGGGCAGCACGATACGGCCCAACTCGTCCACCTTACGTACGATTCCAGTAGACTTCAATTTTACCAACCCCTTTTTAGATATCGGCCTAAAAGCCGAAAGAGTGTCCTAAACTTAAAAAAGCGCATTTAGGGCACTTTCTATTATACTACAAAAAACGCCCATGTCAACTACTAATGTGAAAAAAATGTAAAAATTTCTGACATTTGTCGGAAGCGAAACCGGTATGTTTTTCCTCCCGGCCCCGTATAGTGGGGGACAAGGGGGGATTTCGTTTGATGTCAATGCTGTGGACCGGGATGGTAGCGGCCGCGATTTTGTGCGGTCTGGCCACGGGCCGGGGGCCGGAGGTCGCCGCCGCGGCGATGGAGGGGGCACGGGCCGCGGTGGACCTGTGCCTCTCCATCGCGGGGATGCTGTGCCTGTGGAGCGGGGTAATGGAGGTCATGCGCCGGTCGGGACTCTCCGGGCAGCTTTCCCGGCTGCTGCGGCCGGTGCTGGGGCGGCTGTTCCCGGAGGCGGCCGGGGACCGGCGGATCATGGACAGCATCTCCGCCAATGTGTCGGCGAACCTGCTGGGGCTGGGCAACGCGGCCACGCCTCTGGGCATCGAGGCGGCCAAGGGATTGGCGAAAAAAAGCCCCGGCCGGGCCAGCGACGGGCTGTGTATGCTGATCGTGTGCAACACGGCGTCCATCCAGCTCATTCCCACGACCGTGGCAGCAGTCCGCTCCGCGGAGGGGTGCGCCGCTCCCTTCGACATCCTGCCCGCCGTGTGGCTAGCCTCCGGGCTGTCGGTGTGTGCGGGTATCCTGGCCTGTAAGCTGCTGTCCCGGCTCTGGAGGAGGTTTTTATGATTGTACCGCTGATTTTGGCCGGGGTGGCTCTGTACGGCTGCTTCCGGCGGGTGGACGTGTACACCGCGCTGGTCCAGGGGGCCGGGGACGGCCTGGAGGTGTTAATGCGCATCCTGCCCTCCCTGGTGGGACTGCTGACGGCGGTGTATATGCTCCGGGCCTCCGGGGCGCTGGACCTGGCGGCCCAGGCGTTAACGCCCCTGCTGGACCGGATCGGCCTGCCGGGGGAGCTGCTTCCCCTGATGCTGGTGCGGCCCATCAGCGGCTCGGCGGCGCTGGGGGTGGGGGCGGAGCTGATCGCCGCCCATGGGCCGGACTCCTACCTGGGCCGGACCGCGGCGGTGATGCTGGGGTCCACGGAGACCACGTTTTACACCATTGCCGTCTACTTCGGCGCGGTGAAGATTACCAAGACCCGGTACGCTGTCCCGGCGGCGCTCTGCGCGGATTTGACGGGTTTTCTGGCCGCAGCCTGGGCGGTCCGGCTGTGTTTTGGAACAAATCCATAAATTTTGCAAAAAAATTCCGAAAAAATCCCATGCCGAAAAATCTTGTCAAATTTTCCGGCCCGTCGTATAATGCCATAGAGAAACAGGAAAGGGTTGAGAGAGATGAACATTACCGACATTTTTGGGATGAATGTATTCAGTAAATCCGTGATGAAGGAGCGCCTCCCCAAGAAGATCTACCAGGAGATGGTGGACGTGATGGAGAACGGCGGCAACATCAGCATGAAGACCGCCGACATCGTGGCCAACGCCATGAAGGACTGGGCGGTGGAAAAGGGCGCGACCCACTATACCCACTGGTTCCAGCCCCTCACGGGCATCACGGCGGAAAAGCACGACTCTTTCCTCACCGCCCCGGAGGACAGCCAGACCATTTTGCAGCTCACCGGCAAGCAGCTTATCATGGGTGAGCCGGACGCGTCCTCGTTCCCCTCCGGGGGCCTGCGCTCCACCCACTACGCCCGCGGCTACACCGCCTGGGATATGACCTCCCCCGCCTTTGTGAAGGAGATGTCCTGTGGGACCATTCTGTGTATCCCCACCATCTTCGTGTCCTACACCGGGGAAGCCCTGGATAAAAAGACCCCCCTGCTGCGGTCCATGGAGGCCATCAACACCCAGGCCCTGCGCATCCTGCGGCTTTTTGGCAACACGTCCGCCAAAAAGGTCACCCCCAGCGTGGGTGCGGAGCAGGAGTATTTTCTGGTGGACCGGGAGAAATATATGCAGCGCCGGGACCTGATTTACACCGGCCGGACCCTGTTCGGCGCTCCCGCCCCGAAGGGCCAGGAGCTGGACGACCAGTATTTCGGGGTCATCCGCTACCGGGTGGGTAAGTTCATGGCGGACCTGAACCAGGAGCTTTGGAAGCTGGCGATCCCCGCCACCACCCAGCACAACGAGGTGGCCCCCGGCCAGCACGAGCTGGCTCCGATTTATACTATGTGTAATCTGGCGGTGGACCAGAATCAGCTGACCATGGAGACCATGAAGCGGGTGGCTACCCGCCACGGGCTGGTCTGCCTGCTCCACGAAAAGCCCTACGCCGGGGTCAACGGCTCCGGCAAGCATAATAACTGGTCCCTGGGGACAGACACCGGGGAAAACCTGCTGGACCCCGGCGATACGCCCAATGAGAATTTACAGTTTTTGCTGGTGCTCTCCTGCATGATAAAGGCCGTGGACATCCACGCGGATTTGCTGCGCCAGTCCGCCTCCTGCGCGGGCAACGAGCACCGCCTGGGAGGCCAGGAGGCTCCGCCGGCTATCATCTCCATCTTCCTGGGGGACCAGCTGGACGACGTGGTCAATCAGATCGTCTCCAATGCGGAGTCCATCCAGCTTCTTGCGGCGCACAAGCTGGACTCCGGCGTCTCCACAGTGCCGGTGCTGAAAAAGGACGCCGCCGACCGGAACCGGACCTCCCCCTTCGCCTTCACCGGCAATAAGTTCGAGTTCCGGATGGTAGGTTCGTCCGACTCCATCGCTGACGCGAATATCACCCTGAACGCCATTGTGGCGGAGGCCTTATGCGAGGCGGCGGACGTGCTGGAGAAGGCCGTGGATTTCCACGGGGCGTGCATGAAGCTGATTCACGACAACATGAGCGAGCACCACCGGATCGTGTTCAACGGCGACGGCTACTCCGAGGAGTGGGTGGAGGAGGCCCAGCGCCGGGGCCTGCCCAATCTGGTTTCTATGGTAGACGCGGTAGCCGCTCTGAAAACGGACAAGGCGGAGAAGCTATTTACCAAGTTCAATATCTACACCAAGGCGGAGCTGCTGGCGCGGGCGGAGATCATGTACGAGACGTATATTAAGGTAATGACCATTGAGGCCAAGACCATGATCCACATGGCCGCAAAGCACTACATCCCCTCCGCTATCCACTACACCACCCGTCTGGGCCAGTCCATCGCCGCGGTGAAGAGCGCCGGGGTGATAGCGGATTTGTCGGTGCAGGCGGGGCTGCTGGAGAAGGTGAGTACCCTGCTGGCCACGGCGAACCAGGCCTTGGGGGCGCTGAAGGCCCTGATGGCCCAGGTGGAGAGCATCCAGAACGTGGAGGAAATGGCGGAGGCCTACCGTTCACGGGTGGCTCCCGCAATGACGGCCCTGCGCCGCCCCATCGACGAGCTGGAAATGACGGTGGACAAGGACCTGTGGCCGGTGCCTACCTACGGCGATTTGATGTTTGAGGTCTGATAGAGATGCAGAACAAGCCCCTGCCGGTTGGCAGGGGCTTGTGTTATGTGTTTGGGCTGGGGGCGTTCCCCCCCTCATCCGTCACGGCTTCGCCGTGCCACCTTCTCCCACCAGGGGGGAGGCCGACTCCCCCCTCTGTCAGGGGGAGATGTCGAGCGAAGCGAGACAGAGGGGGTAGGGGACCTGGCCGCAGGCCCGACGGATGAGGGTGAAGCCAAAGAGCTGTACTATTTTACAACTGAAAGAGAGATTCAGCGTCTTTTCTCAGCTCAATACTCCCCACGCCATAGAGAATCATCCTTTTTTCCCTCCCCATCATATGCTCCCGCCGGGCCTGCAAGGCAGTGCGCACATCTCCGCGCCGCTCCCAGAGCGCTGTTGTCAGGTCCGGCAGCTTTGCGCCCTCCGGGACCGACAGCAGCCAGTGTCCCATCCCCAAGTCCGCTGCAATTCCCTCCGCCTTGACCGAATAGCCAAGCACCAGAGTAGGCACGCCGGTGGAATACCCGGCAATGGACGCGTGGGTCCGGCAGCAGACCAGAAGCTCGCACTGTGCAATCAGGTATTTTCGCTGGGCCGCGTTCAAGTGCCCGCCGGCCCAGCAGACCCGCGCCCGCTCCTGCGGAGATAACCTCTGCGCCAATGCGTTTAATGCCGTCTGATCGTCGTCAGACGGCATCAGCACGTGGGGCACCAGTAACAGAGCGTCGGCCCGTTCCAGCAGGTTGTGCGCGGTTTCCACAAAGCAGTCCATCAATGCCTCTGACTTGCGCAGTACCATTGGGCTGACATTCAAAGCCGCCGTATGCGTCCCAAAATTTTCCGGCAACACGGTTTCTTCCGGCGTGAGAAAAAACGCCGGGTCGGGCAGGCAGACGGCCTGCGAAATGCCGTGCTCTTCCAGCGCACGCGCCGTCACGCTCTCCCGGACATAGATACGGTCATGGGTGCGTAACACCGCTTCCATCCGGCTGTCTATCATCTCCGGCTGAATGGAACAGCCCCAGAGAATGCTTTTGCCTCCGCACTGCTTTACCGCCTCGTGAAAGATGCTCTGCCGGTGCCAGTTTGGATAGCAGTAGTTGTCCCCGCCAATCCCAATGCAGACAGTTTCCCCGTCCACCAGCGCAAGAGCTTCCTGGTAAATCTGCTTTGCTGCCTCCGCCTTGCCTTCAAAATGCGGCTGCTGCTTCTCCAGCGCCGCGAGGGAGAGGTCCGCCGGAATGAGCTTGTCCACCAGCTTGTCCAGACCAAAGGCACGGTCCTGTTCCGGAAAATGGGTGGAGAGAAAAATCGGAAATCCCATCTGCCGGAACATGGGAACGCTGGCCCGTACAATCGCCTCTGCGCCGTGATTATACGCACCGCCGTGTCCGTACAGCAGGAGCTTTTTCATCGGACCGCCGCCTCCCCCAAGATGTACCGCCGCATGTAGTCCCGTTCAAACTCCTGGATATACGGCGAATGATAGAACGCATCCTTGTGTCTGGTCAGCTCCTCTTTGGCATACGACAGCTGGGCCTGACAATGTTCAAGCTGATTGCAGATAATCTTATTGCACATGGAAATCTGATAGGACCACTCGCTGTACTGCGCATAGTCCCCGATTTCCGGCAGAACAGACGACAAGTAAGCCGTCCGCTCCCGAAACACCGAAAAATATTCCTCCAGCTGTTCCGGCGTCAGAAGCGTGTCATTTGTGGTAAATGCGGAGTGGTTTCCGGGGTGCCGGTAGCAGTAATATTTCGGTTCTCCCTTACCGGCTGTCCGCTTTGCATTGGCGAAATATTTATAAATCACCGCAATATCGTCATAGACGCCGGACTCCAGAAACGGAAATTCCTCCCATAAGCGCCGGGCGAATAGCTTGGTTGGCATCCCGGAATTGTATTTTTTACGCTCCAGCAGCGTGACCACAGCCTCCGCCGGTTCCATGACCAGCTCCTCCTCAAACACGCAGTTGGGCAGGACTGTGCCGTCTACTACTTTATAAGAACCGCAGAGAGAGATTTCGGCTTGATGCTTCTTCGCCAGCTTGAGCAGAAATTCCAGCATGTCCGGTTCCATCCAGTCGTCATCATCCAGAAACGTAATAAATCCCCCGGTTGAACGGGCCGCGCCGTAGTTTCGTCCAGTGCCAATGCTGCTTTTGGGAATGGAAAAGCTGTGTACTCTAGGGTCGCGGGCCTCATAGGCCTGCGCAATCGTGGCGCTCTGGTCGGTGGAGCCGTTGTCCAAAATATGGTACTCAAAATCCTGATAGGTCTGGTTTAACACACTGTCTACCGCACGCTGTAAGGTTTTTTCGGCGTTATAGGCGCATGTCCGAATGTAAATCATGTCAGCCTCCCTGCTGCACAAGAATGTGCCCGCTGGGTCCGGCCCCCTCCGTCACAATCCCGCTGTATACCGCGTCAAAGGCCCGGCAGTCAAATGTGTCGTAGGGAACAAATCCGCTGGCACGGGGATTGTGTGTAAAAATCTCCCGGTATTTTTCCTCGCCCACCACAATAAACCGCTGGAAGCGATGCCGGACGTACAGCTCGTTCAGTACAATGTCGGTCATACTGGGCGTCACACATTGCAGAACCGCCGCCGTAGTATAGACCGTATCTGCCTCCCGCAGAAGGCTGCTCTGATTACGCAGAGGGCGGTTGAAAATGTCCAGCACATAACCGGCGCGTCCGGCGGGGACCGCTGCGCCTAACAGCTCCAGGCGCGTGGGGTACACGTCCAGTGTCCGCATTTCGTGCAGGACTGTGTGGCGGATGTCCTTTCCGGCGGCAATAAAAGTCCCCTTCAGGCCGTGGGCGGTGAATAAAAGCGCTCCGTTTCGGGCCTCGAAGGCGATATAGCCGTTGGGAAGCCAGATCACCTCGTCCCGCGCTGCAAACGCCTCCCGGCGCACACGCTCGTCTGAGGTCCGGACCAGCTCTTGGAAATTGCTCATTCCGTGGTCAGACAGCACAATGACATTCTCCGGCTGGAGTGCGTCCATCCACTTTCCTACGTATTCGTCTAAAAGCTGGTACGCTTTTGTCAGCGTGCCGCAGCCGTCACAGTACATGGTGCAGTGTCCGATCAGGTCGGTGGTCGGCGTGTAAAAGTACAGCACATCCACCGGGTTCTGGCGCTGGACGGTGCATATCGCTTGGTAGAAATACTCCAGTTCTGCCCGGAAGTTGTCCAGCGCGTCCTGGAAATGGTAGGCTTCTATGGCCCTCCAGGCCAATTCCGGGTCCTGGCGCAGCTGCGCGAAGGTGTACCCCTGCTGCTCCAGGGTGCGGGGGTACAGACGAGGCGGCGGCTCGCCCGGAAGCAGCTCCAATAGGGGGCGGTCCTTTTCGCATGTCTGGAGTGTGCGCGGCGCGGTACGTATGGGGGCCGGGGTTTCCAGCATTGTGTAGCGGGACGCAATGACATATCCATTGATTGCTGTCGGGTCTGCACAGCAATCCGCCGCCCACAGGCCTACACGCAGTCCATTTAAATTCATCTGTTCCCAAAAAGGAGCAAGGCCGTTGAACTGTCCCATGGACGGCATCCGACATCCCACACCAGCCTTCACAGTAATATGATGCTCCCAAGGCGGAAGTCCCGTATAAATAGAGGCCCAGTTCATTTCACTTAAATAGGAAGATTGATATCCCTTTTGCACGTAGGCAGAGTAAGAGGCAGATGCACCGGTCTTGCATAATTTTGTCAAATTTGGATACCGCTCCGGGTGTTCAAATATGTAATCTGGACACACTCCGTCCGCTCCGACAATCAACGCTTTCAACATTCAATCTGCTCCCCCGCCGGAAAACGCTTCGCGGTATCCTGCGTCCCATAATAGCCGTTGCAATAATCGCAGGCCGTAATGGTCCGGACACCCATCAGGCGCTCCAGCTTTTTCTTTTTTTCCTCCAGAGGAATGTCCTCGAACAGGTCCAGGTAGTCCTCCTGGCACAGCGGGATTTTTCCCAGCTCCGTTCCGCGGATGGACCGGCCGCACCAGTGCAGCTGACCGCCGCGCACATACCAGGAACCGCCCCTGCATACGTGAGAACACGTGCTGAAAATGATTTCATTTTCTGCTTGTGTGCGGTGATGGGGGACGAAATCGCCGTTATCCACCCAGCCGTCACAGTACTGTTCTTCTCCGTAGTATTTCAGGTATTTGTACGGAATGCCCGCCGCCTCCAAGAGCTTGATATTCTGCGCGGATACGTCCGGCTGAACGCCGTAGTCCGAGCAGTGGACTACCACCTTATTTCGATGTTTTTGCAAGACATTCAGCACAGTTGCCCGGAACGGTACAGCACAGTTGGAAAAGAACCACAGCCCGTCAAACTGCAGCGTGTACTGAAAGCACAGCTCCAGCAGCCGGTCCAGCTGCGGATGTAACAGAGGTTCTCCGCCCGTGATTTGCAGCCGTCCCACGCAGTCCGCAAGCGAAAACATGATTTCCAACGTTTTCGCACACTCCTCTACGGACATCTGGGGACGGTATTCGTACTGCGGGACCAGGACCCCGCACAGCCTGCACTTTAAATTACAGCGCATGGTGGGTGTCAGGTTAAGATTTTGCAGCTTCATAGATTATCAATACACCTTTTCAAATTTCAAAACGTCTTTTGTCTGGACCGCTACGGGCACCTTTTGTTCAAACTGGACGCCGTGATTCCCGGAGCAATAATGGCAGGCGTCCATGTACTCTCCTGTTCCGGGTCTTTTCACAAAATAGTCCAGCTTCTGCGCAAAATTTTCCTCATCCAGCAGGTCAATGTAGTTGGTAGGGGAATCCGGGAAACCGCCCATATTGCACACTGCACTACCCGTACTGCACAGATACCCCTTTCGATTAATTAAGAACATGACATTGCAAGAAGTACATAACTGAAATTTTGCTATCAAATCCTCTTTTGTCTCATTTTCATGGCCTGCTGTTCCGATTCTGCTTGCACGGTCCCAATATTCATAATTTGCTATTTCATATGAGATATTTAACTGGCGTAACTTCTCTTCCAGCGCTTGCAGATTTTTTGAAATCGCTCCATAGTCTGAGATACGAACCATAAAACGGGGCTCCTCTTTTATCGCCTGCAAAACATCCTCATTCGGAACAATAGTTCCGTTTGTAATAATAGAAATCCGGTCAATTCTCGTCTCATTCCGTAAGCTTCGTATCATCTGTGCCAAATCTGGATGCAGCAGCGGTTCGCCGCCGTAAAAGTTGACAATTCGGACCTGTCCCAGGGCATCCAGCACTTTATTCAGGTCAGTCATAATCTCCTGGGATGGATAGTTGCATGGGTTCGTTACATAGGGGATAAAGAGCGAACAGTCACGGCACCGCAGAGAACATCTTGTCGTAATATTTAAGAAAAGCTGATCTATGATACCGCTCTTTGTACGCTGGCTACGGACCGCCGCAATGCACTGTTCAATATTCCGGATGGCATACTCCTGCGACATCCAAAAATCATATCCGCTGAAATCAATTTCCATCAACAAGAACACACAGTCATAGATATCCCGGTATCCTCTGGCTTTCAGCATTTCGTAGGTACTGGTATAAAAAACGGATGTGATAATGACAACGGCATCCGGATAACGCTTTTGAAGCTCGTCAGGTGAGATTACCTCATGTCCGCAAAACTGCGTACCCCATTTATCCTGCGCAATGTCACAAAACGCCGCGTACTCCACGCCTCTTGTCTTGAGGCAGTGCGCCGCAACGCCTCCAACCTTTCCGGCACCCCATAAAACCAGCGGCTTGTTCAGCCCCTTCAGCTCCGGCTTATCCCAATCCCGGAAATATTCCGGATGTGCATAGTGATAAATCATGCCTTATCTCCTCCAAAAATCGTATTCCTCTGGATGTTCCGCAATTATTTTCTGGGCATAGTCCAAATCCACTGGCGTGTCAATCTCCAGGCTGTCTACAGGGATCGCCTTTGTGGGGAGATATTTTTCCAGCTGAATATAAAACAAGGTATTTATATATTCCAAGCGTTCCGCCGCCATAAAAGCCGCATTGGCCAGTTCATATTCCGACTGGCGTTCATACGAAAACCATTGTACTTTTCCATCTTGAACACCCGCGTAAATCGGATTGTCGGAGAGCGTTTTTACCACCGCAATAAAGTCTTGTCCAGCCTCATACTCTTTGCAAAACATACTGGATGTTGATTTACTGATAATCGTGTCCCCATCCAAAAACAGTGCTTTTTCAGCAATCCCCTGCGCTCCTAAAAAATAGCTTTGACGCAGATTTGTTGTGGAATATTCCTTATTATGTACAAATTTCACATTGGGATTATATGCGGAAACCTGCTTGACAACCTCGTCCGCATGGTAACCAACTACCATACGGATTTCATCCGCCCAGTCCAACGCTTCCAGTTGATATTCAAATATCCGATGACCTTTTACCTCTACCAGACATTTCGGCATACCAAATCCAAGCCGGCTTCCTACTCCCGCAGCTGCAATGACAACTATCTTTTTCATTGAATTACCTTCTTTCAAATTTCATAATGACATCTTTTAAATGAGAGTCACACGCTGCCGTCATAACAAAGCCCAATTTCTGCATTTCCAGAATAATTTGATGGTTAAAGATTGCGTTATAATTCGTAAACTGTGTTCGGCGGTATTCCCGGTTTATACGCACAAAATCGTGATGCGCACAGATAAAGGTGTCACAGGTCTGCGCAATTTTTTGCAGAAGCCATTTCCAATCTGATACATATTGAACAGAGGCAATCAGCAGGGCACAGGTCCGTTCCGAGGGGATATCAAGAGTTGGAAATTCTTTCTTATGCAAGTCACACACGATAGTGTCCTTGGAGTACGGAATATAATCCACCGGAATATACTGCATATCCTCCGGCAAAAACGCCCTGACACGCTCATTCGCCGCGCAGAAATCGACAATGACATCCGTTTTTTCAAAGTCAATCAGGCGGGACGTAATTCGCAGCCGCTCCAGCGGATATTCACCGCTCTCGGTCATTTGAAGATTCGCCGCATTCCCCTGCCGGTCCTTCCACTCCGTATGCTTCCACAAACGCGGACAGGTCTCGTCTCCGCAAAAGCCGATGGCCCATTTGTAGTGGATGTCCTCCTCAAAGCCCATATCCTGGAGCTGAAATTCGATTTCCGTGTGGTAAATGATCGAGCCAATCAAAATGAGAATATTTTCCCGGTCCTCCTCCAGCAGCTTTTCCGGGCCATAGATGGCTTTGCCCAGATAAGTCGTGCCGATCAGCTGGGGATTGTTGTCCACAAAGTAATCGATACCAGTATAGACCGCGTCCTGGTCCATCTCCCAGCGTACCGCGTAATCAAAGCCGCCAAACACAATATGTTTTTTCATACTTCTCCAACCTTCCACGGCGCATTGCCGCCGTTCCATAAGCTTTCCAGCCGGTTTTTGTCCCGCTGGGTATCCATGCACTGCCAGAAGCCCGGATGCTTGTAAATTCCCAATTTACCCTCCTGCGCCAGAGCTTCCAGGGGTGTACGCTCCAAAATACAGCGTTCTTCCGGGCTGAGGTAGTCAAAAACCTCCGGATTCATCACCATGAAGCCACCGTTGATCCAGCCGCCGTCCTCTTTTGCTTTTTCCCGGAAGCCGGTGACCGTTTGCCCCTCCAGGTCCAGCACACCGAAGCGTCCGCCGGGCTGGATGCCGGTCAGGGTCACGGTTTTGCCGGAGGACCGGTGCTGGTTTAACAGTGCGTTCAGGTCCACGTTGCTTACGCCGTCGCCGTAGGTCAACATAAACGGTTCGCTGCCGATGTACTTTTGGACACGCTTCACCCGCCCGCCGGTCTGGGTATTCAGGCCTGTGTCTACCAGCGTCACCCGCCAGGGTTCGGCTACGTTCTGGTGGACCGTCATACGGTTTTCCTGGGAAAAGTCGAAGGTTACGTCCGAGCGGTGCAGGTAATAATCTGCGAAATATTCTTTGATAATGTGGCCCTTATACCCGCAGCAGATCACAAAATCGTGAAAACCAAAGCTGGAGTAATATTTCATGATGTGCCATAAAATAGGCTGCTCCCCAATGGTAATCATCGGTTTTGGTTTCAGGTAGCTCTCCTCGCTGATGCGGGTTCCCAGGCCGCCGGCCAGAATCACGACCTTCACTGTACCAGCCCTCCTATCACAGGTGGCTCCGCACCTTCAACCAGGTACGCCACCTTCTGATACGCAGGGCTCTGCTTTAAAACGGCCACCGCCGGGTCGTCCGGGGCATACGCCGCCAACAATGTACGGACCTTCTCTGCCAGCTCCAGCAATTCCTGAGAGGGCTGCTGGACGCCCTCTGTATGCTCCACCAAAAACTCCACCATCGGCTTCATGCCCTCACACACCGTCAGGCCCTTTCGCAGCTGCTGAATATAGCCCAGCAAATCTCCTGCGTCCAATGCCGCATACGCCTGGACACAGTAAAATCCAAACCGGTGGATGGGCGGTAAAATGGAAATCTGCTCCGGCTGTAGGAGCGCGGGGGCGTAGTAGCTGGGCAGAAATTCCTGCTCCGCCTGCGCAAAACTGCGTGCGGTCTCCAACCCCTGCTTCTCGTCCTTCCAGCTGCAACTCTGCACCGCCGCCAGCGTAAGTCCTCTGCGCCACGCCGGAGCCTGGAAGCCTGTCCCGCCGGCGTGCTGGAGCAAAAAGTCTAACCCGCACTCCGGCACAAGCCGCTCGGCCAGATTGTCCATTTCCTCCAGCTTCAAGGGCTGGTCCGGCAGCGGGAACGTTATGCCCTGTTCCAGCGCGTGGACCAGCGCCGGGACCGGGAATTCCGGCCAGTTGTCCACGCGGGATAACTGCGTACCCATCTCCTCCGGATTGTCTGAAGCCAGGATTGCCGCCGCTGTACCTAAGCTGCATTTTCCCGCCAGCGGCAGATAAGCGGTGTACGCCGGGCGGAGAATTTTTTCGTCTCTGCCCTCGCTTTCCCGATAAAGCCTGGAAAAAACCGCAGTGCCAATTTCGTAAAAAACCTTCCGCCGCCGCTCCGAACGCCCCTTGTGGCGGTCCGGGTTGCTGATGCCGTCCCACGCCGCGGTCAACAGCGCACTGGTGTCCAGCTCGCACTTCTGGTGCAGGTCCCGCAGCGTGATGGCCAGATTCCGGGTATGGCTCTCGTCCAAATCCCCAAAATCCAGACTTTCCAGCAGGGGAATTATGGTTTCGTACCGGCCTTTTTGTAAGTAAGCGTTGGCTACCAGCATTTTTAAGGTCTGCTCGTGGCGCACCGCCGAAAAGTTGAGCGTACTGTAAAGCTGACCTGCAATATCCCCCTTGCCTGCCCGGTACTCCCGATAGGCCTGCAAGCACTGTTCGCCCCGGCGTATGGCTTCGTCGTAGTTGTCCGACTCCCAATTACGCAGAATCATCTGGACGGCAATGTCAATCCGGGTAAAGTAGGAGGTGGGAAAATGCTTCTCCGCCCAGGCAACCCACTCGTCCGTCTCCGGGAATTTCTTCTGTATCCCTACGTTTACGCCGTGACGCAGAATGGGCGGCCCTAATTGCTTCCAGCCGGGGGTTCGCTCCAGAACCATGTGTACCGCGTTGCGCACCAATTCGTCGTGGTCCGGTTCCTCCCAGCCGCTTTCGATCAGTTGGAGACGGACCAGCAGGTTTTCCGGCTCCAGCTCCACCTTCTCCCGCAGCAAATCCATATTGCGGCTCTTTTTATGGTTCCCCTTCTGACGCATCTCCACGTACCCGTCGTGGTGCAGGACCACTTTGCCCAGAGGGGCCAGCTTTGTACCCGCCGGAAACTCCCAGCGCTCGTGGATTGCCCCCCGGTACCGGATGCCTGTGGACATGCGCAGCAGGCGCACCGCCAGAAAGTCTGAATAGTTGGAATCCATATCGTAGGTTTGATAGTTGCGCACCGTCAGTGCGCCCACGATATAGTCTCCGCTGGCGCGGCTTTTCAAAAAGCCCGCCAATACGGAAACGTCCGCGTCCAGATACTCGTCGGTATCCACGGTAAGAAACCATTTGCCGGAGCATTCGTTCATCATCGCGTTGCGGGCGGCGGAAAAATCGTTGATCCAAGGGAAGTCAATGAAAATATCCGCATACTGCTCCGCAATCTGGCGGCTTCCGTCGTCGGAGCCGGTGTCTGCCATCACCAGCTGGCAGGGGATGGCCTCCCGCAGTGGGGTGAGCGCCTTGAGGCAGCGTTCGATAGAGCGGATGTTGTTGCGAAAAATGATGCCGATGGACAGCAGCGGCTTGGGAGATCGTGGCATGGTGGAGCCTCCTTATATATCAAAAAACGGCGATTTGTGAAGGGGGGGTGAAAAACAATCCCCCAGAACTGCATCCCTTTACGAATTGAAGTTCAAAAAAGGGACGGGCTTGCGCCCGCCCCTTTTGCCGCATGAGACTGTTTATTGCGCTGTCGGAAAATCAGCCCAGCAGCTGGAGTACGCCCTGGGGCACCTGGTTGGCCTGGGCCAGCATGGCCTGGGCGGACTGCACCAGAATGTTGTTCTTCACGTAGCTCATCATCTCGGAGGCCACGTCAGTGTCGCGGATGGTGGACTCGGCGTCCTGGATGTTTTCGGCCATCACGGACAGGTTGTTGCCGGTGTGCTCCAGACGGTTCTGGACAGCGCCCAGGTCGCCGCGGACGCCGGACACGTAGTTAATCGCGTCCTTGATGGTCTGGACCGCTTCCTGCGCGCCGCCCTGAGAGCTGATATCGATGTCCGCAATGGACTTGCCGCCCTCAGTACCCATGGCCTTGGTGTGCATGTCGCCGATCTTCACGCTCAGCTGGTTGAAGCTGTCGCTGGTGTCGCCGATCTGGAGGGTCAGGCCGCCGCCGCCGACCATTCTGGTGGCGTTGGCATCCGCGGGCTTCGTCTCGTTGGTGGCGGAGTCGGTGAACTGATAATCCTTGCCGCCAACGGAAATCTTGTTGCCGCTGGCCAGCTTGGCGGTATCAATCTGGATATTGGTGCCGGCATTGACCGCGGCGGTATCCGCAGCATCCGCCTTGAAGAGAGCCTTCAGGGACTCCTCTGTATCGAAATAGTGCTTCTTGCCTGCGTCGGTGTTGGGATTGGCTGCATTGGCGCTCTCCTTGGTCTGATCCAAGTGGAGGGTGTCCACGCCGTCAGCCGTGAGCTGGAAGCGGGACGTAATCCCGTCGCCGGCGGCGCTCTGGATCGTAGTGCCGGCCATCTGCTTCAGGGCTTCCTTGATCTGCTCCGCCTCAGTACCAAACTCGGAGACATCAATGAGGACTTCGCCGTTGGCGCTGGAGGCCGTGGTCTCTGCGTCCGACTTGGTCTGGAATACGAACGTGGTGCCGTCAATGGTCAGAGTCTGCCCGTCCTGCACAATGTCGCCGGTGAGCTTGAAGTCGATACCGGCGGCCTCCGGGGCCTTCTTCACAACCGCTTCCTGGTCGAAGGTAATACCGTGGAGGTAGTTCTTGTTGGTCATGTTGGCGCCAGCAGAAGGCATTCCTACGGTGACCGCCATACCGAGATAGCCATTAATCTTTTCGGCCTGGGTTTCGTTGTACTTGCCGGTCGGATCGCACGACGTAGCGCCAGTAGCGATTGTGCCGCTAAAGGTGAAGGTGACCTTGCTGCCGTGCGCCTCTGCCTTAAAGCCGAGGCCCTCAATGTTTCCGGCCTTGTCAGTGCCGCCGCTAATAGTGGTAGTATTGAATGCTGTCGCAAGCGCGCTGGCAAAGTCACTTGCACTATAAACGCCACCAGTGCCGCCCGTCGTAGCGAGGCTGACCGTAACGGTAGTATCACCAAACTTTACGGTGACATCAACCGTACCGGTGTTGCCAGCGGCGGTGGAAGCGTCGATTTCCATCTGGTCAAAGTTGACCGAGAAGGAGACAGTAGCCTGGGTGGCGCTGCCCTCTTGGGTGAAGTGGATGCCGTTGGCCGCTGTCGCGGGGAAATTCGTGTCCGTAATCAGAGATTGACCAGGCTGAATGTCATTGGCGCGCACGTCAGAAACGGTGAACGCATCCTTATTGAAGCCCACCTTGCCGTCCAGCAGGTTGATGCCGTTGAAGTTGGCGGAATCTGCGATACGGTTGATTTCGGACTTCAGCGCGTCAACCTCTTTCTGGAGGTTCTTACGGTCCACCTCGTTGTCATAGGTGCCGTTGGCGGACTGGGTGGCCAGATAGTCCATGCGGTTGAGCATGTCCTGGATTTCCTGCATAGCGCCCTCAGCGGTCTTTACCAGGGACACGCCGTCCTTGACGTTCTTCTGGGCGGCATCCAGGCCGGTGATCTGGGCACGCATCTTTTCGGAGATTGCCAGACCGGCGGCATCGTCACCGGCGCGGTTGATTTTGTAGCCGGAGGACAGCTTCTCCAGGTTGCCGGACAGAGCCTTGGTGTTGGTGTTGTAGTTGCGGTAGGCGTTCATAGCCATAATATTGTGTTGGATACGCATAGCTTTGATTCCTTTCAATAAAAAATTTGGGGATTTGCAGTTCAGTGCGTCGGAGCATCCTTGCTTCGGCGCGGGGTGGAGCACCTTCCGTCAATCTGCCGTGCGCACAGCGGATTGAGTTTCGGTACAGGACTATATTTCAACCAGCTCGTCAGCTGGGTGAAAGCGAGGGGCTTAGGCGGAGTTTTCGGCGCGGATCGCTTTGGAGTAAAATGTTGCGACCGGCATGGAGCAAGCGTCCGCCGCCTGCTGGAGCGTGAGCTTTTTGCTGCGCCAGTCCAGGCGGACCTGCTGGAAGTTTTCCGGCAGCGGCGTGGGAGGCCGGCCTAAGCGCACGCCTTTTTTCTTGGCTTCTGCGATACCTTCCGCCTGGCGCTGGCGGCGCTGTTCCCGGAGTTCTTCTTCTGCGACTACGGCGAAGAGTTCGGCGACGAATGAGCCGAGTAACTCTTTGCACTGGAAGGGGCCCAGGGTCGAGATGTCGGAAACGACCTCTTCAGCCAGGGTGCGCAGGTACTTTTGGGTGTCAGTCATGGAATGGCTGCCTCCTTCCGTTTCTGCGCAGGAAGTACACAACCTGCACAGGTCGGTTTGGTGAAAAAAACGAAAGAAAAAATTTTGAAAAAGGGCTAAACTTTCTGGAAATTCAGCCGATTAAGTAAGTGAGCAAGTAAAAAAGCACCCTGCGCAGGTTGTGTACTTCCTGAGCAGGTTTGAATCGAAAAAATATATGAAAAAGCTCGTTGAAATCGAATTTCAACGAGCTTTTTTGTTGCTTTCTGCTATGCAATTTGACATGGCAGGACGTAATGCCGCAAATATTGAGGGCTTTTCCCCCCTCATCCGCCTGGCCTGCGTCCAGCCCCCCGAAGATTGAACTATAAATGTAATGTAAGGAAAAGCATTTTCCGTGGTTTTTCCCAAAGAGGTTTTTACGAGGGTGTTTAATTTGCATAATTATTCTATTGACAATGAATATTGTTTGAATTATACTGTAAGCCGTCCCTGAAAGACGAATAAAAAGGAGATTTTGAGAATGAAAAAGTTTCTTGCGCTTGCCCTTGCGCTGGTGATGGCCCTGAGCCTCGCCGCCTGCGGCAGCAGCCCCGCTCCCAGTAGCAGCCCCGCTCCCAGCAGCAGCCCCAACGTATCCAATCCCGGCGGCAGCACCCCGGATGCCAGTACTCCGGACAGCAGCACCCCCGTGGACAGCTCCAAGCCTGAGGGCGGCGTGCTGGTCTTTGGCACCTCCGCCGACTATCCCCCCTTTGAGTTCCACATCCTGGACGAGAACGGTCAGGACAAGATCGTAGGCATCGACGTGGCCGTGGCCCAGAAGGTGGCCGAGGACATGGGCTGTGAGCTGAAAATCGTAGACATTTCCTTTGAAAATCTGCTGACCAACATGGGCCGCGGCGACGTGGACTTCGTTATGGCCGCTATGGAGCTCAACGAAGAACGCCCCAACGCCGCCGACTACTCCGACCCCTACTACCAGGACCAGGCTCCTCTGATCGTGGTCAAGAAGGGCAACGAGGGCAATTTCACCTCTCTGGAGGATTTTGCCGACAAGACCGTGGGCGCACAGACCGCCACCACCAAGGCGGACGTGGTCAATGAGATGATGCCCGGCGCCAAGCTGCTGCCTCTGGTGACTGTGCCGGAGCTGGTGAACAATCTGGTGTATGACAAGTGCGACGCGGTGGTGCTGGATGCCGCCGTGGCCCAGAAGTACGCCGAGACCAACGACCAGGTGATTATTCTGGACATCTCCCTGGGCGAGGCCGCCGAGCCTTACCGGGCCTGGGTGGCCAAGGGCGACCCCAAGGGCCTGATGGACTCCATCAACGCCACCATCGCCTCCCTGACGGATGAGGATATGGCCGCGATCGTGGAGGAAGCCAACACCCTCAGCAGCCAGGCTGTGGGCGAATAATCGCAGGAAAACGGAACTGCCGTGCGGGTGTAAACATACCCGCACGGCCCGTTTGGATTTCATTTAAAAATAGAAGGGAAGCGGGTATATGCAGGCAATTTATGACTTTTTCTTTCATAATACAAACACAACCAGTTTTTTCAATTTCTCGTTTCTGCCCAAATATTCGTTTTATTTTATCCAAGGCATTGAGTATACCCTGATGCTGTCCGTGGTGGCGGTGCTGCTGGCCATTATCCCGGCTCTGGTGCTGGCGTTGATGCGCTTGAGCAAAAGCCGGTTCATCCGGGGCCTGTCCGGGGCGTACATCGCTGTGTTCCGGTCCACCCCCCTGCTGGTGCAGCTGTACATTATTTACTATGGGCCGTTTTATTTCATCAAAATACCCGATTTTTATCTTTTCGGCTTTATCAATATGAAAGTCTTTATTCCCGGCGTCGTGGCTCTGGCCCTGAACAGCTCCGCCTATGTAGCCGAGATTTTCCGGGCGGGCATCCTGGCGGTGGATGCAGGCCAGACCGAGGCCGCGCGCTCCTTGGGGCTGTCCAAGTGGAAGGCTATGAAGCTGGTGGTGCTGCCCCAGGCCATCAAAAACGTACTCCCCGCCCTGGCGAACGAGATCATTACCATGGTGAAGGAGTCCTCCATCTGCTCGGTGATGGGCATGTACGAATTGATGTGGGGGGCCAAGACCGTGGGCACCACCACCTACGTCAGCCTTGGTCCCTATGTCATCGCCGCGCTGATTTACTTCTGCATCAA
>CAJTOE010000014.1 GCA_910577805.1 uncultured Oscillospiraceae bacterium
CCTGTCCCACCCTGGCCGTCACCACAATGGCCTCCAACGGCATCGGCATGGGCCTGGCCGCTACCTTTGTGCTGTTGTGCTCCAACGTGGTTATCTCCGCCCTGCGGAAAATTATCCCCGACCAGGTCCGTATCCCCGCGTATATCTCCGTCATCGCCGGCTTCGTGTCGGTGGTGCAGATGCTGGTGAAGGCCTTCGTGCCCAGCCTGGACGCCTCTCTGGGCGTGTATCTGCCCCTGATCGTGGTCAACTGCATCATCCTGGGCCGTGCCGAGATGTTCGCCTCCAAGAACAACGTGCTGGACTCCGCGCTGGACGGCATCGGTATGGGCATCGGCTTTACCATCACCCTGACCATCATGGGCTCCATCCGTGAGATTTTGGGCGCAGGCACCTGGATGGCCGGTCTGGACGGGCTGCTGCCCTTCCTGCCCGCGGGCTTCAAGATTCAGATTTTGCCCGCCTCCATCGACCCCTTCAGCCTGATGACCAGCGCCCCCGGCGGCTTCTTCGTCTACGGCATCCTGATGGCCGCCGCCGTCTACCTGACCACCCCCAAGGCTCCCAAGGCTGCTAAGACCGCGGAAGGAGGCGAGGCGTAATGGCACTGAAGCTTGCTTCCATCTTCTTCACCATGATTTTGGTGGATAACTACGTCCTGGCAAAATTTTTGGGCATCTGCCCCTTCCTGGGCGTATCCAAAAAGCTGGACAGCGCCGTGGGCATGTCCATGGCGGTCACCTTCGTTATGGTGGTGGCCACCGCCGCCACCTGGCCCATCTACCGACTGATCCTGGTACCCGCCGGCATGGAGGGGACCGCACGGGATATGGGCTATCTCCAGACCATCGTGTTCATCCTGATCATCGCCATTCTGGTGCAGCTGCTGGAGAACGTGCTGAAAAAGTACATCCCCGCCCTGTACAAGTCCCTGGGCGTGTACCTGCCCCTGATCACCACCAACTGCACCATCCTGGGCGTGACCATCCTGAACATTGACAACGGCTACAGCTTCATCGAGGCCATCGTCTGCGCCGCCGGCGCGGGCATTGGCTTCCTGGTGGCGATGGTGCTGTTTTCCGGCGTGCGCCGCCGGGTGGAGCAGGCCGTCACCCCCAAGTGCTTCGAGGGCCTGCCCATCACCCTGGTGGCCGCCGCGATCACCTCCCTGTCCTTCATGGGCTTCGGCGGGATCGTGGAGTCCATCTTCGGCGCGTAAGTTAGGAGGGGTAAGATTATGGATATGATTCTTATGGCCATCGTGCTGGTGACGGTCATCGGCCTCATCGGCGCGGTCATTCTGGTGGCCGCCTCCATCGTGATGTACGTCCCTGTGGATGAGCGGGTGGAGAAGATCACCGCTGTCCTGGCCGGAGCCAACTGCGGCGCCTGCGGCTGTGCCGGCTGCGCCGACTACGCCAAGAGCATCGTAGAGGACGGCAACGCCGTCAACAAGTGTACCCCCGGCGGAGCCGCCTGCGCGGCGAAGGTGGCGGAGATCATGGGCGTGGAGGCCGGTTCCTCCGTCGCCATGAAGGCGGTGGTCGCCTGCTCCGGCACCTGCGAGAAAACGTCTAAAAAGTACGAGTTCGAGGGCATCTCCAGCTGCCAGGCCGTGAAGGGCTTTTACGGCGGCGACGGTATGTGTAAGTACGGCTGCCTGGGCTACGGCGACTGCGTCCAGGCCTGCGCCTTTGACGCCATCCACGTGGACCCCAAGCTGGGCATCGCCCAGGTGGACCGGGCCAAGTGCGTGGGCTGCGGAGCCTGTGCCGCCGCCTGCCCCAACGCGGTCATCAGCATTGTGCCGGAGCACAAGCGTAAGCCTGTGGTGCTGTGCCAGAACAAGGACAAGGGCGCGCAGACCCGGAAGGACTGCACCGCCGGTTGTATCGGCTGCATGAAATGCGCCAAGGCCTGCCCCAAGGAGGCCATCACCGTGGAGAACAATCTGGCCCGCATCGACCAGGAGAAGTGCGTGGGCTGTCAGCTGTGCGTGAAGGAGTGCCCTGTGGGGGTCATTCGTCCGCCGCAGTGATTGCGCTGTGCGTGTTTCTTTGGGTTGCAGTATTGACCGTATGCGCTTTAAAGGAGCCTCCAAGTGATTGGAGGCTCCCTTTTTTGTTGGTTTTCACCCTCATCCGTCACCGCCTGCGGCGGTGCCACCTTCCCCCGTGAGGGGGAAGGCTCCAACACTGGCACTTGCTTAACTACACAGTAGTATCGACAGTCGCACCGATAAGCCTTCCCCCTTGATGGGGGAAGGTGGCTGGCCGGAGGCCAGACGGATGAGGGTGAAAAACCCCCGCTTTATGAATCTCCGCCCCTTGAATAACCAGAAACGCTATGCTATAATACAATAAAGCAATGCAGAATACTCAATTTCACCACACAACAGAATGAAGGTGCAAGCTATTCAAGCAATTCTTTCTTTACTGATGGCGTTCTTTGCCGAAATCACCATCAAGGGCTACACAGTACCCTATACCTGGGAAGTCCCCGCGCAAATCGACAGCATGACGCTGCGGCTGGACTGTCAGGCGACGTACCCCGGCTATTGGTACTGGAATTACGGCGTGCGCTCCATTGATGTGCTGGACGCACAGGAGAATGTCCTGCAAACCCTTTCCGTCTCCGAGGAGGAGGGCTGGGAGGTGACAAATTGCTGGGAGAGAAACGGGGATATCTTCCTTGAGGATTTGAATTTTGACGGCATTCCGGATATCCGCCTGATGCTGACCTCCGGCGTGGTCAATATCAGCTATATGTGCTGGCTGTGGAACCCGGAGCTGGAGCAGTATGCGTATAAATTCATCCTGAACGGCTATGATGTGATTGTGGACAACGATACCCAGGAAATTATCACGATGTCCCGCGATGGCTGGGGACAGTATTATATAGATTATTTTAAGTATAATAACGAGGAAGAATTATATCATTATAAGCAAGTCCACGAGGATATGGTGGAGGAGACCACTACTACAACCATCTATGACTAAAACAGGGCGGCCCGCGGGCCGCCCTGCACGTTTATTCTTTCGGTTCAGCCTCACGGGCCGGCGGGTACTCACTGCACAGCAGACGGTAAGGCGGCTCGTCCTCCTCGATGGCTGGAAAACGGCCGACAGGCGGATAGAACCGGTTGTCTGTGTTGTCGTCGTTGCACTGGCTGACCTCCCCCAGGAGGACGGGGCCGGTCCCTGGCTCCACGGAAAAATCGTGGTACAGGCGCTGAGGAATAAAAATGCTCTCCCCAGGAGTTAAACGGACCTGCGTCCCTGCGGGGACTATGCGCATCCTTCCATCGGTGTGGACGGTCACATCGGAGACGTAGTCGATCTCCTCGTCGGGCAGAGAGTTGTACACGCGAATCAGCACATTGCCGCCGCCCCGGTTGATGATGTCCTCGGTTTTGTACCAGTGGAAGTGGTTGGGGGCGTACTGTTCCTCCTTCAGGTACAGCAGCTTTTCCGCATAGACTTTTGGGTATTTGTCTGCCAGGACCCGGCTTCCGTTGCGGATGGTGATGAGGGAAAAGCCGAAATGGTCAAAATCCCCCTGGCCGTAGTCGGTGATATCCCAGCCCAGCATACAGTCCCGAATCTCGTCGTACTCGCGGCCCAGCTCCGGCCACTGTGCGGGTGAGATGTGGCAGAAGGGCGGCAGAGCAACTGCGTGCTTTGCACACATGGCCTCCAGCTCTTTCAGCGCACGGTTAATCTCAGAGCGTTTCATCAAGCGTCCTCCTACCGGAACAACCCCATCATTAAAATACCCATCAATTCGTCTATGAGGCCGTCCACAACAGGAACACCCTTGCCCTCCACCAATTTTATACCTACCTCCTGACAGAAGCTTCGCAGACACGCGCCCATCCACTCGCTGCGCACGTACACAGCGGCGGGACGGCCGCACTCCTCGATATAGTGGATCAGCATGGAAATGGCAACCAACAAATCGCCATCCGTCGGGGCGGCGTTGTGCTGGTCCAGAATCATGCCGCTTTCCCGGTCGGCCAGGAGCGTCGTATACATACCGGCGGGAGGCGATTTTTTATTCTCCTGAACATGTATGGGCAGATAGAAGGAGTCCACTTCCAGCTTGACCGCAGTTTTTGGGCACTTTTTCAGACGGGGCAGCAAAAGCTCGTCCGATATATGAAAGGACCGCTCCAGCTTCGGCTGCGGCATAGGGACCACGGCATTCATCCACAATTCCTTTTTTGAATCGTAAAACCGAAGCAGTGTCTCACCGGCTTCAAAATCCACCGGAAGCTTTCCTTCCATATAACACAGGCAGAGCATTGCCACATTTTGCAGTGCGGAGATCAGCAGTTCCGCCTGTCCGGCGTCCAGATACCAGGGGAAGTGGCCGGGCTTCATGGCACGGAAATAAATCCACTGATTGCGTCCCCGGAACCGCAGACCGAGCTGCTTCATGACCTCCCGGTCCTCTGGGTCTACGTCCTCCCGGCTGCCGAAATGGCACGTGAGACAGTCCATCTCCAGCATCAGCAGCTCCGGCTGATAGGCGTCCTGGTCTATAATCCGCTTCAGACGCAGATAGGCCTCTGTTCCCGGATATATGCTGATATTGTAATCCATACCGGCCATCCCTGAGATGGAGCAGTAAACCGTCTCGTTCTGCCCAGGAAGCTCCAGCAGCAAAATATCGACGTCCGCCAGAGCCCGCCAGGGAGCTAATATTTTCAGGTTTTCGGCAACCTCATACAGTGCAGTCCACTGCTCCAGGGTCGGCTTTTGTCGGGAAATCTGCGGCGCGTCCTGTTTTTTCTTCATAGCGAAATGTCCTCCTGCTCCTTTTTGCACTCTCGTTTAAAAATTCAGATACAGATACTCCCTGGCCGGCTCCGTGACCCAGACGGAAACGGAGCCTCCGGAAACGGAGAACGTGCCCCAGCCGTCCGCACCGATTTCGACAGTCTCCGGGGCGCGGCCCAGTGCGTCCACCATACGCCGTCCTGCCAGGCGTTCGCCCACATACATGCGCTTGCTGCCGCCGGTGCTGTCCGTCAAAAGGACCGCCACGCCGGAGTCCGGATGCTCCGCGTCGCCCTCACGGGTGAAGCCCGTCAGGGACGGGTCGTCGAAAAACAGATGCTCCGGACCGTAGGCGTAGCATTCCCGAATTTTAATCAGCCGCGCCAGCTGCGGGACCGGGGCAACGCCGTCGTGGGGGATGCCGTAGTAATCCCCATAAAAGACGCAGGGCGTTCCCACATCCCGCAGGAGGATCAGGGCATAGGCTATGGGCTTGAACCAGGCCGGGATGAACGAGCAGAGCGCCTGACCGGGCTGGGTATCGTGGTTGTCCACGAAGGTGACAGAATGCGCCTGATCCGCCTCGGTCAGCGTGCCGGAAAAGAGCCGGGCCATATCGTAATTGCCGTTTGAGGTAGCCGCCTCCAGGAAGTGGAAGTGAAGCGGTATGTCAAACAGGGACAGAGAGCGGTCTGTGGCATTCAGATAGTGGGTCAGCTTGCCTGTATCATGGGACCAGTATTCCCCTACGATATACAGATCGTTTTTATGCGCCCGCATGGCGGAAATCCAGTCCCGGCAGAACGCGAAGCTGATATGCTTCACCGCGTCCATGCGGAAGCCGTCCATATGTACGGTATCCTGATACCATCTGCCCCAGTTCTTGGTCTCCTGAATGACCTCCTGGTTGTCCGTGTCCAGGTCCGCCCCCATCAGGTAGTCGTAATTTCCTTTTTCCGAGTCGGTCTCCCGGTTCCAGGGCTTTCCGTGGAACCGATAGATGCCCTTCCGTTTGGTCCCCTCGTCCCAGTCCGTTCCGCTGAAATGGGAGGCGTTCCAATGAAAGCCGGAGTGTGCTCCCGCCCGGCCGGGGAAGTCAAATTTCGTCCAGGCGGTGATAGGATGCTGACTGCTGATGTCCTGGCCCCGGTTGTGCTCCAGGCCGTCGATCACCATTACCTGTTCGGTGGCGTCCGCACCCATCCGGTGGTTGAGTACAATGTCACACAGCACTTTGATGCCCGCCTGCTGCAAGGCACTGACAGCGGTGAGATAGTCCGCCCTCGTGCCGTACTTGGTACTGATCGCGCCCTTTTGATCGAACTCGCCCAGGTCATACATATCGTATACATCGTAGCCCACGCTGGCCGGTCCGGCGGCACCCTTATAGGCGGGAGGCAGCCAGACCATATTGACGCCGATGCGTTTCAGCTCCGCCGCCTGGGCCTCCGCGCGTTTCCAGTGCAGCTGATTATTGGGCAGATACCACTCGAAAAATTGCATCATGGTTTTGTTTGTCATAATATATCTCCTGATTTTTTCTACAAAATTCGATGTGTGATTATATACAGTATAGGGAAAAGCAGGAGATTTGTCAATCCTTTCGGGTTTGTGGTGTGTGATTCGTAAAGTATTGCAGCCCTTGGGCTTCACCCTCATCCGCCGCCGCAGGCCAGACGAATGAGGGTGAATTCTCACAAATTACTGCATATTTTCAGCATGACGCAAAAATCCTTCCTGACCCGCCAAAAGCGCCTTGGACCGCTCCCACGGCTCCTCCGCCAGCGCGTCCCTGGTCAGCTCCACGAACCGCTCCGCAAAGTGAGCTAAGTACCGGTCCCGGCGGCAGCCCGTCACCAAACGGCACTGAGGCGGGTCATTCAACGGAAACAGGTCTAATAACTGCCCAGAGGCCTGGGCGGGCTTGAGCTGTATCGCCCGCAAAAACAGCTCCGGACAGATGGTTACCCCCATGCTGCTCTGGGCCATCGCCAGAGTTGTGATGGTATTCTCCGTCTCCAGAGCGATTTTGGGCTTGAAAAACCGGCGGCTGAAATACTGGTCCACAATCCCCCGCATCCGGTTGCCCCGCTTCAATAAAATAAACGGCAAATCCTGGAATGCAGTGATGTCCGCGCCCTGGGAAAAGCGCTCCCGAATCTCGTCAGCCCTTGCGCCAAAGAGCTTGTTGGTCATTGCCTTGGGGACCGCCAGCATCAGCCGCACATCGGTAAGCGGGGTGATCTCCACATCATCCAGCATGATTGGGTGAAAGCACACGATCAAATCCACCCGGCCATGGGAAAGCTCCTCCTCCAACTGGGAAGAATTGCCCTCAAACAGGGAGAACTCCACCAGGGGAAATTCCTCCCGGAACCGGGGCAGTACGTCAGGCAGCAGCGCCAGCCCGCAGGTGTGGGAGATGCCCAGCCGCAGCATCCCCATATAATGTCGGTTTATGTCGCCTACTTTGGTCAAAAATTGACTGTGCAAATCCAAAATCTGGGTGGCGGTATCCACCAGCATGTCCCCCGCGTAGGTGAGGGACAGCTTCGGCGAACGGGTAAAGAGCTTCACGTCCAGCTCCCGCTCCAGATTGCTGATGTGGTTGGACAGGGACTGCTGGGAGATATACAGCCGCTCGGCGGCACGGGTGATGTTCAGCTCCTCCGCCACCAGGAGAAAGTATTTCAGATGCAGGAAATTCATATGGGCACCTCTTTTTTCTTCAGGTAACTCCTATTTTACCACAACGAAACAGTTGTGGCAACCCTCAACAAAAATCTGCTTTTCTTAATTGGAATTTTGTGCAATAATAATGGATATAAGAAAGCATCTATTCCCCGCAAATTTTTTATAAAAGGAAGGAAGATTCGCTATGAAATGTCTCATCATCGACGCCGTCCACAGCTCTATCCAGGAGGAACTGGGCAAGTACATGCAGGTGGACACCAAAATGCTCCCCACCCAGGAGGAGCTGGCTTCCATCATCGGAGACTATGACGTGCTCATCATGCGGGTAGATCCGGCTATCAACAAGGATATCCTGGACGCCGCTTCCAACCTGAAGGTCATCGGCGTTTGCTCCGTGGGCCTGAACCACATCGACATGGATGCCGCCAAGGCCAAGAACATCCAGGTCTTTAACGCCCCCGGCCTGAACGACAACGCCGTGGCCGAGCTGACCATCGCCAAGATGCTGGAGATCTCCCGCCACACCATCCCCGCCTGCATCGACGTGAAGGTGAACAAGACTTGGGACAAGTATAAGTTCATGGGCCGCGAGCTGCGGGGCAAGACCCTGGGTATCCTGGGCTTTGGCCGTGTGGGACAGCGCGTGGGCAAGCTGGCTCACGCCTTCCAGATGGACGTTGTGGCTTACGATCCCTATCTGCCCGCGTATGTCTTTGACCAGGAGCAGTCCAAGAGCGTGTCCGTGGAGGAGCTGCTGAAGGTCTCCGACTTCGTGTCCATCCATATGCCCCTCACCCCTGAGACCAAGAACCTCATCAATGCTCAGTCCATCACCACCATGAAGGACGGCGTCGTGGTGCTGAACATGGCCCGCGGCGGCATCGTCAACGAGCAGGACATGTACGAGGCTCTGAAATCCGGCAAGGTCGGCGGCTACGCCTCCGACGTGATGGAGAACGAGCTGGCCGCCGGCGGCCTCACCGAGGGCGCGGGCTTCGACTCCCCCCTGTTCGAGTGCGAGAACTTCATTGTCACGCCTCACCTGGGCGCGCAGACTGTGGACGCCGCCGAGAAGATCGGTGCCCACATCATCGGTAAGGTCAAGGAAACGCTTCAGCTGGCCTGATTGCGTCAATATTGCATGAAAACAGCACCAGGGTTTTCCTGGTGCTGTTTTTTATGCGCATCTGGCGGGTTTTCCTCCCCCCCTCACGGGGAAAGGGCGGTCACGCATCAAATCACATGATACTCTCTCAGCAGCTTTTCCACATCGGTGCCCTCCAGCTTTTTCAGCACCTCATGCAGAACCAGCTTGTACTTCAGATTCAGGTCCATTTCCGTGATCTTCTGCCCGTCCCGGAGCTTCACCGTAGCATCCAGCAGGTCCCGCACGTCGTAGGTGCTGCCCCAGACCTCCGGCACGCCCCGGTCCACGTCCAGCAGCGTGTAGACCGCCTCCATGCCGGTGCGCATGGAGTATTCTGTGGTAAAAATGGTGTCACGGGCGGTCTCCGCAAACTGCCCCAGGAACGCAAAGTTCACCGCGCCCTCCGGGACGACTTGGGGACGGTCGGTATCGTTGCGGGGCATGAAGAACGCGTCAATATAGGGCATCATTACCGGCACGGTGTTGGCACTGTTGGAGGCCAGCTCTTCAATCTGGTCCTCCGGCACGCCCAGGTGGTACAGCCACTCCATGCAAATCTCCTTGCCGGTGCAGTCCCGCATGGGCTTCTTCACATAGTCGCCGGGCACGTCGCTGAACAGGGCGTACACCCAGACCAGACAGTGGTCCTTGGGCTGGGCCCGGAACTGGGGCTGACGGTTGATGGTCCAGCTCAGGAGCCAGGAGGAGTCTTTTACCGTCACGATGCCGCCGGTGACCACGCCGCCGGTGAAGGGGTCCCGCTTGCAGATATTTTTGATATAGGGAATGATGCGCTGGTCCAGCGTCTCTACCGTGGCGCTCATCCAGTTGGTCTGCTCCGGGTCATAGCAGAACTTGTCCGGATTGCCAAAAGCCGGGTCCTGCGCGGCGATCTTCCGCCACATATCCCAGCCGCCGCCGGGCTTGATCTCCGTGTTGTAGGAGGCGGGTTCGTTCTGAGAACCCATGGTGGAGTTCTCCACACAACCGCCGTTGGTGATAAAGACCAGATCGTTTTCCGTCAGGTCCACGAACTCCTGGCGGTCCTCCCGCAGAAGCTCCACCCGCTTGGCCAGCTTCCGGCCCGGCTGGATGTCAAATTCTACGTTGACCACCTTGGTGTTGTAGTGGAACTGGACATCATGTTCCTCCAGATACTTGACCATGGGCAGGATCATGGACTCGTACTGGTTGTAGCGGGTGAAGCGCAGGGCCTTGAAATCGGGCAGCCCGCCGATGTGGTGGATGAAGCGCTTGATATACCGCTTCATCTCCAGGGCACTGTGCCAGTTCTCAAAGGCGAACATGGTCCGCCAGTAGAGCCAGAAATTGGATTCCAGCACCTCGTCGTCGAAGTAGTCGGTGATGCGCTTGTCATATAGCTCCTCGTCCGGGGTGAAGAACAGACGCATGATCTCCATAGCCGCCTTGTCGGATACGTCGAACTTCCCGTCGGTGTGCGCGTCCTGGCCCCGGTTGACGGTGGCCCGGCACAGGGAGTAATTGGGGTCCTTTTTGTTCAGCCAGTAGTACTCGTCCAGTACGCTGACTCCCTCGGTCTCAATGGAGGGGATGGAGTGGAGCAGGTCCCACATGACCTCAAAGTGGTTGTCCATCTCCCGTCCGCCCCGCATGACGTAGCCCACGTTCTCGAACTTGAAGCCGTCGCAGGCTCCGCCGGGGATGGGGTCCTTTTCAAAGATGTGGATATGCTCCCCCTTCATCTGGCCGTCCCGGACCAGGTAGCAGGCGGCGGTGAGGGCCGCAAGGCCGGTGCCGATAATATAGGCTGATTTATGGTCCACACCCTCAGGCTTTTGGGGACGGGCGAAGGCCTCATAGTTACCGCTGGAATAATACATGAAAAACATCCTTTCTTTTGCTTGATGGGTCTATCATAGAGCATGACCCAATCTTTCACAATAAACAAAATGCCCCGCATGATAAAAAACAAATCATGCGGGGCGTTTTGTTTAGTTTTTGGCGGGTTGTTCCCCCGTCCCGAACGCCTGGAGCGCCCGGACCACATTCCCCTGCATCAAGCGGCTGGTGCGCTCCACAATATCCGCAGGGTCCTCCTTCATGTGCTGGCCGATCCACTCCAGCATCACGCCCACAAAAGCGTACTGGTAAAAGCGGGCCAGAAACTGCTGGTCCGTCCGGCTTATTTCCAGGCCCGCCGCCTTCTCCTCCACTACGCCCAGAATCAAATTGGCAATCAGCGGACTTAAATACTGCTCGATGCGCTCCCGGCTGACGGAGTGATACACATTCATAATAAAGGGCTTGTTGGCCTGGACCGCGTAAAAAATGTTCAAAAACCCCTCTTGCCAGGTGTCGTAGGTCTTTTTTCCTGCCAGCGCCTGGGCCGCGTCCTCCACGCAGGCCCACTCCACCAAATCATAAATATCCTTAAAATGGTAGTAAAACGTCATACGGCTGATGCCGCAGTCCTCGGCGATGTCGTTGATGGTGATCTTCTTCAAGGGCTTCTGGAGCAGTAAATGCTTCAAGGACGCCTCCAGCGCCCGCTTCGTGGTCTGAGACACAACGGACCTCCTTACGCAGTTTTTTGCATAAAACTGGGCAGCACCGGTAAAGCGCCGCCCAGTTCTGGTTTATGGGGGAGAAATCAATACTTTGCGTTCCCCACGTAGGAGCCGAAGGAGTCCTCTGCGGCAGGGATGCTCACAGGGCTGCTGACGCTGGCGGGGTGCTGGTTCAAAGCGGGAATGCTGTTGTGGTCCAGCCGGAAGCGGCTGATCAGCTCCTTGAGCACGTTCGCCTGGCTGGACAGCTCCTCGCTGGCGGCGGCGGACTCCTCGGAGGTGGCGGAGTTGGTCTGAACCACGCTGGAAATCTGGTCCACGGCGATGGAAATCTGAGAAATGGAGGTGGACTGCTCCTCGGTGGCGTTGGAGATCAGGTTGACCGCATCCAGTACCTTCTGAGAGCTTGTCACTACTTCCTGAAGGGCCTGACTGGTCTCCTGGGACAGGTCCAGGCCCTCCTTCACGGCGGCTACGGTGTCCTCGATCAGGGTGGCGGTACTCTTGGAGGCCTCGGCGGACTTGCTGGCCAGGTTGCGCACCTCGTCAGCCACCACGGCGAAGCCCTTGCCGGCGGCGCCCGCACGGGCGGCCTCGACGGCGGCGTTCAGGGCCAGGATGTTGGTCTGGAACGCGATATCCTCGATGGTCTTGATGACCTTGCTGATCTCGTTGGAGTGCGTCTCGATCTTGTTCATGGCGTTCATGAGGGACTCCATGTCCGCGGAGCATACGTTGATCTGCTGGTGGGACTGGTCATTCTCCCGCTTGGCGGTCCGGGCGTGGGAGGCGGTGGACTCCACCTGCTGGCTCACGTCCTGGATGGTGGCGGCCAGCTCCTGGACGGAGGAGGCCTGCTCCGTTGCGCCCTGGGCCAGAGCCTGGGCACTGTTGGACACCTGCTCGCCGCCGGCATTGACCTGCTCGGCCGCAATCTCAATCTGGCTCAGGGTATCGCTCATGGAGGTCTTCATGTCCCGCATGGCCCTCAGGATGTCGGAGTAGTCGCCAATATAGGCCTCGCTATGCTGGGTTTTCACAGTGAAATTGCCTTGGGCCAGCTCCTCCATGCAGTAGTTGATATCGCTGATGAGGACTTTGACGGTCTCGGCCATTTCCCGCATATTGTCCGCCATTTCGCCCAGCTCGTCCTCAGAGTGGTAGGTGATTGCAACCTCCATATCGCCCTTGCAGATACGGGAGGCCACCTGGCGCATCTCCTCCACGGGCTTACGCACGCTGTCGCTCATAAGCAGGGCCAGGCCCACGCTGGCGACCACCGCAACGACGATCAGGATAATGACGACCATGTCGGCAATCTTGGCCAGGGCCGCTCCGTCCTCAACCTTATCCAAAGCGTTGGCCTCCGCGACATCGCCCACCTGGGCCATGATGTCGCGCACCTCGTCCATGTAGGGCTTATAGCTGTTCATGTACAGCTCAAAGGCCTCTTCGTTTTCCATGCGCTTGCTGTACTCTCCCACCTGGTCCAGGATGGGCTTGGCCTTATCCAGGTTGCTCACCACCCGGTCCAGCTGGCTCTTGTCGCCCTGATAGGTCGTGCGGATTTCCTCCACCAGAGTATAAATGCTGGCGAAGTCATCTTCCGCTTCATTGACTGCGTCCTGAATTTCAACAGAGTCTACCAGAAGGATGGACCCCAGGATATTGCCGCGGGCGGAAAATACCGTCCGGCGGATATTCATGGAATTTTCTACGGTTTTGAACTGCTGGTTATAGAACTGCTGCAGCTTGCCGCTGACCTGCTGAAGCATAATAATAGATGTAATGCCCACGATGAGCAGAAAGGCCACAATGATAAAGTAGGACACGAGCATTCGAGTCCGGATCTTCATGTTTTTCAGCATCTGAAACTATCTCCTTTGTCGTTTTTTCGTACTCCCAGGGGTTGCAGGGTAAACACACTCTCCTATAAAATGAGGCGGCTTCCTGGCGGCCCCGTTCCTGCGGCGAGGCGTATGATCCGCCACTCCCTTTGGCGGCCTTCCATCCAATACATCCTGCTCACTCCTTCCTCATTATCCTCCTGAATAAAATTCCTTTATTCCTGCTATCCTTTTGATTTGGTGAACTTGTTTTTTATTATAGCACAACTATCCATAAATTTGGAGAGTTTTTTTAAAAATTATTTCGATAGATTTATTTTGGCAAAAAGGTTCTCTTTCTTATGCCTTTTTATGACTTTTAGGTATTTTAAGCAGAAAAATACGGCAAATATCGCGTTTGTATCGTTTGAGGGCACGTCCTTTTGCCTTGTGAGGATGAGTGAACTGTGGGACCCGCCCCCCCCCTGGGCGGGTCATGTTCCACCGGCTTCTGCTCACCTTCAAAGCCTACCCCCGCGAGGGGGAAGGCGGCTGGCCGCAGGCCAGACGGACGAGAGGGAACCCTTGCCCCCTAAATTTGGAGATATATCACATTGAAGCTTGACAAAATGAAAATCTTTTTGTATAATGTCACACAAATCGCATCTCAGAATCGGATTTTACAAAGAATTCCAGAAATTGCGATGCGGCAAGAGGAGGAAGAACTATGAAAAAAATGCTATCCCTGATGCTTGCACTGTCAATGGTGCTGGCCCTGGCCGCCTGCGGCAGCAGCGGCGGCGGCACACCCAGCACCAGCAGCACCACCCCCAGCAATTCCGGCAGCCCCAGTACCTCCCAGCCCCAGCAGATGCCCAGCAGCGGCGGCGCCCTGCGGCTGGCTCTGTCCACCAACGACGGCTCCACCAAGGACGACCGCGTCCCCACCCCCTGGCTCAACCACAACATGGCCACCAACCTGATGTGGCGCGGCCTGCTGATCGCCGACTCCACCCTGACCAAGACCTCTCCTGACCTGGCGGAGAAGGTGGAAATCAGCGACGACGGCCTGACCTACACCATCACCCTGAAGGAAGGCCTGAAGTGGTCCGACGGCGAGGCCCTGACGGTGGACGACGTGCTGTGGTCCATCGACGCGGTGATGGCCGCCACCAACAAGAACTCCATCTACTCCGCCGCGTTCGGCAAGATTACCAGCAAGAGCGCCGAGGGCAACGTGATCACCCTGACCCTGGACGCCCCCTATGCCTCCATGCTGGACATCCTGGCCCAGTTCTCCATCCTGCCCAAGCACGCCCTGGAGAACGCCGACCCCGCCACCATCGACGGCGACGATTTCTGGAAGAACCCCGTCACCTCCGGCTATTATATGATGGACGAGATGAGCGTGGGTAACTACTTCACCCTGAAGCTCAACCCCAACTATGAGGGCACCGCCCCCAAGATCGAGAAGGTCACCGTCTCCTTCGTCACCGACTTCCTCACCGCCGCCCAGGCCGGCAGCGCCGACTACCTGTACGGCAACGCCGCCGATCTGGTCAGCGGCATGGAGAGCCTGTCCAACTACCAGTCCATCCCCGTGGACGTGCTGTTCTACAAGTATTTCCAGTTCAACATGAAGGGCGTTGACGGCAACGAGAACGAGGCTATGCAGAACGTCGAGGTCCGCCGGGCCCTGATCAAGGCCATCGACCGCGCCACCCTGGCCGCCTTCTATCCCACCGCCAACGTGCTCAACAGCGGCGTGCCCAACAGCCACGAGGCTTACAACGGCTTCGACTACGCCTACGACCCGGAGCAGGCCAAGGCCGACCTGGTCGCCGCCGGCTACGACATGAGCCGCACCCTGCGCATCTGCTACTACAACAACGACCAGACCTCCCAGGACCTGATCAGCATGGTGGTCTACTATCTGGAGCAGGCCGGCCTGAAGGTGGAGGCCACTCTGTCCAACGACGGCACCACCGACCTGTTCACCACCCGTAACTACGACATGGGCTTCAAGGGCAAAAGCTCCTTCTCCATGGAGGAGTGGTACAGCGAGTATATGCGCACCGACGCGCTGTTCGCCAACATCTTCGGCGGCGACACCGCCTTCGACGCCGCCATCGCCAAGCTGGCCTCCTCCACCACCGACGCGGACAAGAACGCCGCGCTGAAGGAGCTGCAGGCCCTGGAGCAGGAGAAGGTCTATAAAGTTCCCATGTTCACCGTAGGCAACTATGTGTTCCTGAGCAGCAATGTGACGCTGCCCGCAGGTGTGGAGTTCTGCAACCCCCTGTATACCTGTGACGTCGATTACGCCAACTGGACGCTCTCCTGAGCCGTTCCGGCGCGTGACGCCTCGTATCCTCTCAAGATAAGGCCCGGTCCGCTCCGGGCAGAGCTAGGGGAGGAGACGCAAGCCTGACTCTGCGTCTCCTCCCCTTCTTTTATACATTCGTGTGATGTTTGCGTGAGGGAGTGAAAGAATGCTAAAGTTCATTTTGAAAAAGCTTCTGCTGATGATTCCCATGCTGATCGTCATCAGTCTGATCGTATATCTTGGCCTGAAATCCACCGGTGTGGACCCCATCAGCTCCATGATCCCCCCGGAGGTCATTTCCCAGAACCCGGAGCTTGCAGAGCAGATGCGGGAGGAGCTGGGCTTCAACGACCCGGTGATCGTGCAGTACGCCCGCTGGCTGGGCAACATCGTCCGGGGCGACTTCGGGTACACCCTGAAAAATGAAAAGATCATCGACATCATCGCCGCCCGCCTCCCCTATACCCTGGAGCTTTCTGTGTATGCCATGCTGTTCAGCGCAGTCATCGGCATCGGCATCGGCATTATCAGCGCCATCCGGCAAAACGGCATCGTGGACTACATCGGCCGTGTGCTGGCGGTGCTGGGCCAGGCGGTGCCCCAGTTCCTGGTGGGTATCATCCTGATTTGGATCTTCTCCATCAAGCTGGGCTGGTTCCCCGCCAGCAACCGGGTCAGCCCCGACGCGACCAATGCCTTTGTGGACGCGTTCCAGCATCTGTTCCTGCCGGTGACCACCCTGACCATCGGCATGGTGGCCGTGCTGATGCGCTACGCCCGGAACACCATGCTGGACGTGCTGAACAGCGACTATATCAAGACCGCCCGCTCCAAGGGCATCCCGGAGTGGAAGGTCTATCTGAAGCACGGCTTCCGCAACGCCATGAAGCCGGTCATGGTTATCCTGATGTTCCGTATCCCCGCCCTCATCGGCGGCTCCGTGGTTATTGAGAGCGTGTTCTCCTACCCCGGCATCGGCACCACTATGACCAACGCCATCAACAATATGGACTACAATCTGGTGCTGGTCATCACGCTGATTATCGCCGCCGTCATGCTGATCTGCTCCTTCATGGTGGACGTGATCAACGCCCTGCTGGACCCCAGAGTCCGTCTGGGCGAATAAGAGAGAGGAGGAAAAAATTGTTATGAGCGACTTTACAAACGTAAGTATTAAGGACCAAAACAAGAGCGCATCCTCCTCCCTGCTGAAAAAGAACATCCGCAAGTTTATGCGCAATAAGCTGGCGGTGTTCGGCCTGGTGGTCGTGGTCGTGATCGTGGGAGCCTGTGTGTTCGGGGCCGTTGCCGGTCTGGATTTTAACACCCCGAACCCCCTGTTCCGGAAAGAGCCTCCCAGCGCGGCCCACCCCTTCGGAACGGACACCACAGGACGCGACCTCTTTGCCCGCGTCCTCTTCGGCGGCTGCTACTCCATCTTTATCGGCGTATTCTGCGCGGTGCTGTCCAGCGTTGTGGGCGCGGTGCTGGGAGCCATCGCCGGCTACTTCGGCAAAACCGCCGATATGATTATCGTGCGTATCTCGGAAATTTTCCAGGCCTTCCCCCAGCTGGTGCTGGTGATGATGCTGGTGGCGATTCTGAAGGAGCGCAGCATCAATAATATGCTCTTCGTCTTTGTCGTTACCGGCTGGATGACCACCTTCCGGATGGTGCGCAACGAGTTCATGAGCCTGAAAAATGAGACCTACGTCAAGGTCTGCGAGGCCTTCGGCATGTCCAAGGCCAACGTGATGTTCAAGCAGATCCTGCCCAATGTGATGACCCCGATCATTGTTTCCACCACCACCAACGTGGCCTATTTCATCCTGCAGGAGGCCTCCCTGAGCTTCATCGGTCTGGGCGTGGACGCGCAGACCCCCACCTGGGGCAACATCCTCAACGTGGCCAAGAGCATCGACGTGGTGCAGAACCAGTGGTGGCTGTGGGTATTCCCCGGCCTGGCGATCAGCCTGTTCGTCCTGGCCGTCAACTTCTTCGGCGACGGCCTGCGGGACGTGCTGGACGCAAAACAGCAGTAAGGGGGGAGCTTTTATGGATTCCAAAGAAATCATTCTGGACGTACAGAATTTGAGTACCACTTTCATCTCCGACCGCAAGGAGGTCCGGATTGTCAAAAACGTCTCCTTCCAGCTCAAGCGGGGCCACGCCCTGGCTGTCGTCGGCGAGTCGGGCTGCGGCAAGAGCGTGACCATGAACTCCATCATGCGCTTCCTGGGCCGGAACGCCAAAATCAAGGCGGACAGCATCCAGTACAACGCCCTGCACGACGGCAAGGTGACGGAATATCACCTGGAACGCATCGCCCAGGCCCACGGGCCGGAGATGCGCGCCCTCCGGGGACCGGAAATGAGCATGGTGTTCCAGGACCCCATGTCCAGCCTGAACCCGGTGTACAAGGTCGGCGACCAGGTGGCCGAGGGCCTGCTGCAGCACAACAAGGGCATGACCAAGCAGGAGGCGCGGAAGCGGGTGCTGGATATGTTCCGCAAGCTGGGCATCCCGGACCCGGAGGAGCGCATTGACAGCTTCCCCCACCAGTTCTCCGGCGGCATGAAGCAGCGCGTGGTCATTGCCATCGCCATGATCTGCAACCCGGAGCTTATCATCTGCGACGAGCCTACCACGGCCCTGGACGTGACCATCCAGGCCCAGATCATGGAGCTTTTGAAGGAAATGCAGGTCAAGGACGGAAAATCCATCATCCTGATCACCCACAACATGGGTCTGGTGGCGGAGATGGCGGACGAGGTCTGCGTGATGTATATGGGCCGCGTGGTGGAGTTCGGCTCCCTGGAGGACGTGTTTGACCGCCCCAGCCACCCCTACACCCGCGCTCTGCTGCGCAGCGTGCCGGTGCTGGGCCTGGCGGACGGCCAGAAGCTGGAGACTATCCCCGGCGCGACGCCCAACCCGGCGGATCTGAAGGGCGGCTGTGAGTTCGCCGACCGGTGCGAGGAGTGTACGGCGGCCTGCCGGGAGCGGGACATCCCCATGTTCGAGATCAGCCCCGGACACCGGGTCCGCTGTCTGAAATTCAAAGAGTGCCAGGAGGTGCAGTGATATGAGCGAAAAGCAGGAAATGATTTTCCAGGTCAAGGATCTGCAAACCTGGTTCCCCATCACCAAGGGCATGTTCAAAAAGACCGTTGGCCACGTGAAGGCCATCGACGGCGTGAGCCTGGACGTATACAAGGGCGAGACGCTGGGCATCGTGGGCGAGTCCGGCTGCGGCAAGTCCACCCTGGGCAAGACTATGATGATGCTGGAGCGGGCCACCGGCGGCAGCGTGCTGTTCAACTACGGCGGCGAGTTCAAGGACATCACCAAGTTCAACAGCCAGGAGATGTTCGACTTCCGGCGGAAGGTCCAGATGGTGTTCCAGGACCCCTACTCCGCCCTGAACCCCCAGAAGAAGATTTATACCTCTTTTGAAGAGCCTCTGAAGGTCCACGGCATGAAGAGCGAGGAGGAACGGGAGGAGCGGATGCGTCAGGTGTTGAAGATGGTCAACATCCAGCCCGACTACCTGATGCGCTATCCCCACGAGTTCTCCGGCGGACAGCGGCAGCGGCTTTGTATCGCCCGCGCCCTGGAGGTCATGCCGGAGGTACTGATCTGTGACGAGCCTGTGTCCGCTCTGGACGTGTCCATTCAGGCCCAGGTGCTGAACCTGATGAAGGACATCCAAAAAGAACTGAATCTGACCTATCTGTTCATTGCCCATGACCTGAGCGTGGTGCAGTACATGTCCGACCGCATCGTCGTGATGTATCTGGGAAAAATCGTGGAGATCGCGGACAGCCGCGCTTTGTACGACGAGCCTCTGCATCCCTACACCCAGGCCCTTCTGTCGGCCATCCCTGTGCCGGACATCCACAACACCAAAAAGCGCCAGGTGCTCCAGGGCGAGGTGCCCAGCCCCATCCACAAGCCCACCGGCTGTGCGTTCCACAACCGCTGTCCTCACTGCAAGGAGATTTGCAAAGCCCAGGACCCGGCTATGGTCCACCACGGCGCGCAGGGCCATCAGGTGGCCTGCCATCTCTACAATATATAACCAAAAAAGGCCTTCAGGCTGCCGCAAGTCCGGCAGCCTGAAGCCTGTCTGGGAGGAATTTTATGAGATTAAACCCAGAGCTGACCTGTGACGTGCTGGTCATAGGCGCGGGCATCGCGGGCATCCGTGCCGCCCTGGCTGCCGCCGGAGAGGGACGGGATGTGCTGCTGGCCTGCCGGGGGGCGGTGTTCTCCGGCTCCAGCTTCTACCCCGGCACCTGGGGCCTGGGCCTCATCGGTCCGGAGTCCCAGGCGGACGAGGACGACCTGATACAGAGCATCCTGCAGGTGGGGCGCGGCATGGCGGACCCGGCGCTGACCGCCAGCTTCGTGAAGGGCATCGCCCCCGCGGTGGACGAGCTGGTCCATATGGGAGTGCGGCTAAAGCAGGCGGCGGACCCGAACCAGCAGGCGTTTATCCCCTGCTTCGACCACAAGCACCGGGCGTGGCACGGCCTGCTGTTCGACAGCCTGCGTGAGGTCTGCGGCCGGGAGCTGGAGCGCCGGAGCATCCGTCAACTGCCCCAGAGCGAGCTGATGGAGCTGACCCGGCTTGACGGGCGGGTCACCGGAGCGGTCCTCTGGACCGGTACGCAGTTCGTCTGGGTCCGGAGCGGTACGGTAGTGCTGGCCAGCGGCGGGACCGGCGGGCTGTACCAGCGGCGGCTGACCACCGGCGACGTATGCGGGACCGGACAATGGCTTGCCGCAAAGGCCGGGGCCGGTCTGATGAATCTGGAATTTATGCAGATCATGCCCGGCTATTTCAGCCCCTGCCCCAACACGATTTTTAACGAAAAAGTTTTTCGCTGGACCCACATGACCGATGAGGACGGCCGGGAGCTTGTCCCGGACGCGGCCCTGCTGGAGGAGCGCTCCGGACACGGGCCGTTTACCAGCCGTCTGGCGGACCGGGCGGTGGATTTGGCCATTTTACGCGCCCAAGGGGAGCGCGGGGTCTGCACCCGCTACCAGTTCGCGGAGGGGGAGGCTCTGCCGGAGTTCGTGAAAACCTACTTCGACTGGTTAGCCCAGGAAAAAGGCCTGACCACTGGCGACCCCATCTATATCGGGATGTTCGCCCACGCCTCCAACGGCGGCGTGCAGATCGACGCCCAGGGCTGGACCGGCGTACCCGGCCTGTACGCGGCGGGGGAAGTGACTGGCGGGATGCACGGGGCGGACCGGATCGGCGGACTGTCCACGGCAAACGGATTGGTGTTCGGCGGACGGGCCGGGCACGCGGCCGCGCAGGCCAGTCCGCCGCCCGCCCAGACCGAGGCAGATTTTCCCCTCTGGCACATCCCCCAGGTCCGGGCCAAGCGGGAGGAGCTGCGCCGCCTGATGACCCGGCACGCCCTGGTCCTGCGGACCCGGCAGGGCCTGGAGGAGGCGTTACGCAAGGTCGAGGCGCTCCGGAACGAGGCCCGCGTGCCGGGGGGCAGCGGCGCAGAGGCGGCGGACTCCCGGCGGCTGGACGCGCAGCTGGGCACGGCCTGGTGCGTGTTACAGGCACAGCTCCGGCGGACCGAGAGCCGGGGCAGTCATTTTCGGGAAGATTTTCCCGCAGAAAACCCGGACCAAGCAACACCAAACCGGTTCCGGCTGGAAATTATAGGAGGAACGTATGATTTACACCAATATGAGTCAAATTGAACGCTATCTGGGCCTGAGCGCCCCCCTGGATACCGCCATCCGCTACCTGAAGGAGGCGGACCTCACTAAGCTGGTCATGGGCCGCAACGAGGTGGACGGAGACAACGTATTCATCAACCGCTTTGATTACGACACCCTGCCCCAGGACGCGGCCACCTGGGAGGGGCATTTGCAGTACGCCGACCTGCACGTGGTCCTCTCCGGCCAGGAGCAGATTGGCGTGACGGACGCGGCCCGCCTGCGGGAGATCCGCCGGGACGAGGCGGCGGATTTCGTGGGCTTTGAGGGTCCAGTGGAGTGCTGGGCGCCGATGCGCCCCGGCGACCTGCTGATCGTCTTTCCGGAGGACGTCCACATGGTCAAGGTCCAGTACCAGGGGCCGTCCCATGTAGAGAAAGCGGTCTTTAAAATCAAAGCCTGAGTCAAAAAATGAATCCCCTGCGCAGACCGGACCGGTCCGCGCAGGGGATTTTTGCTAATCTTCGGTTTTCAGCAGCCACATAAAGCTGTTGGGCCACAGGTCCAGGCTCCGGACGCTGTCGTATTCCTGGCCGTACATCAGCTCCGTATAGCGGCCGTCCCGGTCCACGCCGGTGTGGACAAAATCGCCGCTGAAATTGAACAAACAAACCAGCTCACGGCCCTCCGCCCGGCGGCACAGCACCAGCACCCGCTTGTCGCCGCTGTCCAGCGTCCACACGTCCGCCCGCGCATCGAAGCACGGCTCTTCCGCCCGGAGCTGCTCCAGGCGGCGCAGGCCCTGAAATAGCTTGCCCTGACGGGTCTCCGGGTCTGTGCGGAGCTGGGCCAGGTCCCACTGAAAATCGCCCCGGTGGATGTACCGGCTGTCGTCCCGCTTCTCCGGGTCGTTGTGGTAGGAGTAGTCGTTGAGCTGGCCCACCTCGTCGCCGCTGTAGACCACCGGAATGCCGCTCTGGGAGAGCATCCAGGCGTGAAGAGTCAAGTCACAGGCAATGGAGCGCTCCAGCTTGCCGCCGTCCTTCTCGTAGACAGCGGCCTCCGTGCCGCACAGAGAGGCGGTGGTGCCGCACAGGCGCGCGTCGCCCAGCCGGGGGTCGTCGTTATACAGCTCGCCGCGGCTGTCGCTGCCGGGGCGCTTGCCGGTGAACCAGTCGTTCAGGAATTTTTTGTGGGCCACCTCGTTTGCCCCGGCGGTCTGGCCCAGCCAGGGGTAGTCCAGGCCCCAGCCGATGTCGTCGTGGCACCGCAGGTAATTTAAGAACAGGAAATCCTTCGGCAGGGAGCACACAATGTCCATCTGCCGCCTGAGCAGAGACACATCTCCCGCAGCCAGGGTGTGCCAGGTGGTGGCCATGGTGGTCACGTTGTAGAGCATGTGGCACTCCGGCTTTTCCGGGGTCCCGAAATAGGGGGCGACCTTGGCCGGTTCCATGACCACCTCCCCCAGCAGCAGTACGCTGGGACAGACGATTTCGCACACCATACGCATCATACGCACCAGGGTGTGGACCTGGGGGAGGTTGCGGCAGTCGGTGCCGAGCTGCTTCCAGATATAGGGCACCGCGTCCAGCCGGATCACGTCCAGGCCGCGGTTGGCTAAGTACAGCAGGTTCTCCGTCATGTCATTGAAGACCACAGGGTTGGCGTAGTTCAGGTCCCACTGGTAGGGGTAAAAATTTGTCATCACGATGGAACCGTTTTCCAGCTGGGTAAAGCTGCCCGGAGCCGTAGTGGGGAACACCTGGGGAACCGTCTCCTCAAATTTCCGGGGGACGTCCCAGCTGTCGTAGAAGAAGTACCGGTCCCGATAGCCCGGCTCGTTGACTCTGGCCTTTTGAGCCCACTCGTGGTCCTCGCTGGTGTGGTTCATCACAAAATCCAGGCACAGGCAGATACCCCGCCGGCGGCAGGCGTCGGCCAGAGCCTCCAGGTCGTCCATGGTCCCCAGCTCCGGCTGGACGGACCGGAAATCGGACACGGCGTAGCCGCCGTCGCTGCGGCCCTTGGGGCTGGCCAGCAGGGGCATCAGGTGTAAATAATTGACCCCGCACTCCTGGATGTATTTCAGCTTGCCCTTCACGCCGTTCAGGTCCCCGGCGAAGGCGTTGACGTACAGCATCATGCCCAGCAGCTCCCGGCGGCGGTACCAGTCGGGGTCCGCCTCCCGCTTCACGTCCTGGTTGCGCAGCGCGGTTTTCCGCTGGTCCCAGCTGCGCTTGAGCATTTGCACAAAGTACGCAAAGGCCTCCTCATCGTGGTACAGCTCGCAGTAGAGCCACTTCAGCTCGTCGTGGTGCCGGGCCAGCCGGTTCGTAAATTCCGTGGTGGGATGTTTCATAAATCAGGCGTCCTCTCTATTCAAATTGGGTCAAAATTGTGCGGATAAAGAAGTTTCCCAGCAGACAGGGGCCGGAAAAGCCGATGAACAGCAGATAGACCGCGCTGAGGGGGAACTCCAGAATGGCAATGGTCAAGGTGCCGTAGACAGACAGCACCGCCAGCAGCGCCCGCGCCGGACGGCCCACCCCCAGCAGTACGGACAGCCGCAGGGCCTCCTTTACGGTGGGCTTCGTGGTCAAAAACCCATAGAAGTAGGGGGAGGCCAGCAGGACCGTCAGAAAGACGGTGGAGCAGAGCATGAAGGGGAGGAAAAACAGGGGGTATTCCAAAGCGCGGCCCAAGTAGAACCACACCCCGCAGCCCGACAGCCCCAGGGGAGCCGCTACCAGGAAAAAGGCGGCATAGCCCCGCTTCCAGTGCTGCCGGAAGGCGGTCTTGAAATCATAGAAACAGTCCACCGGCTGGTCCAGTATCATTTTACGCACGACACAGTGCATGGCGTAGAGGGCCGGGGGGAGGGTGACCACCGGGACGGCACACAGAAGCAGCAGCAGGTTCAGCTTCAGCAGCGTGGTGCATTCCAGCGAGAGAATCTCCGCAAAGCGGGCCATACCGGTTTTTTCCGGCTCGTCCGGGTCGATGCCGGGACCGGGCGCAGCATAATTTTTTCGGAAAAACATCGCGCTTCCCCTCCCATATTTTTCAATATGGGGTATGATACCACAAGCAGGTTTTCCGGACAAGGGTAAATTTCTGATGTGCTGGGTAAAAATTTTTGGTTTGCCAAAAAAATCAATTTTTTACCGCATTTGTCTAAAATTTACCCTTGCCACCTGGCGGCGGCCGTGGTATCCTTTTGCCAAAATCATCAAGGAGGAGATCCCCCAATGGCTAGTATTTCGTTTCGTCACGTGGAAAAAACCTACCCCGGCAACGTCACCGTCGTCCCCGACCTGAACCTGGAGATCAAGGACAAGGAGTTCGTCATCCTGGTCGGCCCCTCCGGCTGCGGCAAGTCCACCACCCTGCGCATGATCGCCGGTCTGGAGGACATCTCGTCCGGCGAGCTGTACATCGGCGACCGGGTGGTCAACGACGTGGCCCCCAAGGACCGCAACATCGCCATGGTTTTTCAGAACTACGCCCTTTACCCCCACATGACGGTCTATAAAAACATCGCCTTCGGCCTGAACCTGCAAAAGCTGCCCAAGGACGAGATCGACAAGCGGGTCCATGAGGCTGCCCGCGCCCTGGACCTGGAGCATCTGCTCAACCGCAAGCCCAAGGCCCTGTCCGGCGGCCAGCGCCAGCGCGTGGCTCTGGGCCGCGCCATGGTCCGCAATCCCGACGTATTCCTCCTGGACGAGCCTCTGTCCAACCTGGACGCCAAGCTGCGTACCGCCATGCGGGCCGAGATCAGCCGCCTGCATAAGCGCCTCCAGACCACCTTCGTCTACGTCACCCACGACCAGACCGAGGCCATGACCATGGGCGACCGGATCGTGGTAATGAAAAACGGCATCATTCAGCAGAACGACACCCCCCAGAACCTGTACGACTCCCCCTGCAACCTGTTCGTGGCCGGCTTCATCGGCTCCCCCCAGATGAACTTCCTCAACGCCACGGTGGTGGAGAAGAACGGCGCCTACTACGCCGAGACCTGCGGCACGGCCATTGCCCTGCCGGAGCGGATGGACAAGAATACCCTGGCCCCCTACGCCGGAAAGGCCGTTGTGCTGGGGGTGCGGCCGGAGGACGTGAAGCCCGCCGCCAACGGCCTGAACGCCAAGATCGAGATCGCCGAGCTGATGGGCGCGGAGATCAACCTGCACCTGGACTGCCAGGGGAGCAAGCTGGTGGTCCGGACCTCCTCCAGCTTCACCGGCCGGGAGGGCGACGCGGTGAACCTGGCGCTGGACACCAACAAGATCCACCTGTTTGACAAGGAAACCGAGCTGGCCATCGCGCACTAAGCTCACACAATCCAATCATCATGCGCAGCGAACGAAGAGACATCATGCCAACGGCTCCCGACTCCGTGGTCCGGGAGCTGTTGGCTCTGCCCCTTGCCCGGCTGCTTCCCCTGGAGGCCGGCGACCAGCTGGAGGGCTATGGGAAAACAGGGGAGTACATTTTCGCGGCGGCGGTCCGGGGAAACTGGACTGTCTCCGCCTACGATCAATACGCCCTGCTGGACCCCGGACAGGTCTTTCTGCTCCGGGAGCCGGGGGTCTACCGCCTCCAGGCCGTGTCCGGCGGACTGGGGGTGCTGGTCTGCCTGCGGGGGGAGCTGCCGGAGCAGCTTCTGGCCGGGCGGGCCATGTTCGCCGGAGGGGCCGCGGCCGTCCGGGAGGCGGCGCTCTCATTGGCAGTTCTGGAGGACGAACAGGGGTCGATTTCCGGGAGCACCGCGTCTGCATTGGCCTATACGATGCTGATGAAGCTGCGCGCCCTGCCCCAAACGCCCCCCAGCACCGTGGGCTCCCCCCTGGTGGAGGCCGCGGTGGGGGTGATTCAGGACGAGTTCCCCTTCCTGGAGGGGGTGGATGAGCTGGCCGAGCGCCTGGAGGTGTCCGCCGCCCACCTGACCCGCGTATTCAGCAAAAAGGTTGGCATTTCCCCCGGAAAGTACATCACACGGGTACGAATTGAGTACGCAAAGCTGCTGCTTCAGGACCCGGATGCCACCATCGCTTATGTGGCGGAGGCCTCCGGCTTTGCCAACGCCAACTACTTCGCCAAGGTGTTCCGGAAGGAGACAGGCATGTCCCCCAGCGAGTTTTTGGAGAGCTGTCCCTTGGATGTTATGCACAAAAAAATCAAGCTTATTCTGTGAAAAGAAACGAAATTCCCAAGATATATACCCAAATGTTGAGCGATATGCACGCATGGCGTATTGCAACACATTTGGGTATATTTTATTACTTCCAGTATATTTACAGAACTGGTAATTTTGTATTATAGTTTTGGGCAGAACCGCGGTACAAACTTGAAAAACAGGAGAGTGGAGTTATGAAAAAATTGCCCCGCGCAGCCGCCGTCATACTGGTCATAACGCTGCTGCTGTCCCTTTCAGGGTGCGGCGCGTCCGACGGAAAGACCCGTCTGACGTTCCAGATCTGGGACGTCGCCCAGCGGGAAAGTATGCAGGCCATCTGCGACGCCTACACCGCGAAGAATCCGGATGTGACCATCGAGGTGCAGGTCACCAGCTGGAACGAGTACTGGACCAAGCTGGAGGCCGCCGCCGAGTCCAACACCATGCCGGACATCTTCTGGATGCACACCAACCAGATTTTGTACTACTCCGACTTCGGGATGCTGGCGGACGTGACCGACCTCTACGACGACGTGGAGCCGGACTACTATCAGAATCATTTTTCGGAAATCTCCATCGGCAACGCCAGCGGCAGTGACGGCCGGATGTACGGCGTGCCCAAGGACAAGGACAATATTTTCCTGGTCTATAACAAGGAGATGTTCGACCAGGCCGGGGTATCCTACCCCGACGAGAACTGGACCTGGGACGATCTGGTGAGCGCCTCCCAGACCATTTATGACAAAACCGGCAAGTATGGCTACATGGCCTATAACGACGACCAGATGGGCTACTGGAGCTTCGTCTATCAGGCCGGCGGCTACATCCTGAACGAGGACAACACCCAGGCCGGCTTCGACCAGCCCGGCACCAAGAAGGGCATGGAGTTCTACGTGGGGCTGCAGGACTACGACTGGTGCCCCAAGCAGGCCTACTTTGCCGAGACCGCCCCCGGCACCGCCTTCTTCTCCGAAATCGGCTCCATGTACATCGAGGGCAACTGGGAATTGATGAACAAGTGCATCAATTTCCCCAACATGGATGGCAAATGGGACATCGCGCCCATGCCCAAGTGCCCTGACCCCGTCAGCGGCGACGGCCGGGCCACCATCTCCAACGGCCTGTGCTACGCCACCGCCGCCCACGGCAAGACCCGCGACATCGCCCTGGACGTGATAAAATTCTTCGGCACCGAGGAGGCCCAGCTCCTGGCCAGCTCCTACGGCGCGGCCATCTCCGCCTACAACGGCACCGAGCAGCCCTATTTCGACGCCTTTGACAAGGCCGGCTATGACCTGAACGTGGAAATGGTCATGGACCAGTTCGAGTACGGCGTGCAGAACGTGAACAACGCCGCCAAGCCCAAGTGGAAAACCCCGGTGCTGGATGAGCTGAACAAGGTCTATAACGGCCAGCAGTCTCTGGAGAGCGCCATGGCCAACATGCAGCAGATCGTGAACACCGAAACCGCCAAGAAATTGGCGGACGGCTGAGAGGAGGGCTTTGTGTGAAAAAAGGAATGAAGCTTTCCGTCGCCGCCCGGCGGGAAGAGAACTGGGGCTGGATCATGGTGGCCCCCACCATTATCGGCCTGCTGGTGCTGAATCTGTGGCCCTTCGTCCAGACCCTGTACACCAGCTTCTGTGAGCACCTGGGCTTTGGACACTACAAGTTCATCGGCCTGCAGAACTACATCGAAATGTTCCAGAACGCCGAGTTCTGGAAGGCGACCTGGAATACCATCTATTTCTGTATCCTCACGGTGCCCCTGGGACTGTTCCTGTCCCTGCTGGTGGCCATGCTCCTGAACGCGAAGGTCAAGGGCAAGGGCATTTTCCGCACCATCTTCTTCCTGCCCATGGTCTGCGCCCCCGCCGCCGTGACTATGGTGTGGCGCTGGATCTTCAACAGTGAGTACGGCATCCTCAACCAGATGTTCGGGACCCACATCAACTGGATCACCGACTCCAAGGTCGTCATGATCGCCTGCGCCATCGTGGCCATCTGGAGCAACATCGGCTATGACGCGGTGCTCCTGCTGGCCGGCCTGCAAAATATCTCCAAGTCCTACTACGAGGCCGCCTCCA
>CAJTOE010000015.1 GCA_910577805.1 uncultured Oscillospiraceae bacterium
CTTGGGGCACACGCGCTGCACCTTGCAGGCGAAGATGGGGGCCTCCTTCTGGAGGATGCCGCCCTGCTCCCCCTGGCGGCGGGGCTTGGTGTGACGGGAGACCACGTTGACCTTCTCCACGATCACCTTGCCGGCCTTGGGCTGGACCTCCAGGACCTTGCCCTGCTTGCCCTTGTCCTTGCCGGACAGAACGACCACCAGGTCGTCCTTGCGGATGCTCATTTTATTCATCTCCAAAACCCTCCCTTACAGCACTTCGGGAGCCAGGGACAGGATCTTCATGTAGTCCTTGTCGCGCAGCTCGCGGGCCACTGGGCCAAAGATACGGGTGCCGCGGGGGTTCTTGTCCTCCTTGATGAGGACGGCGGCGTTGTCGTCAAAGCGCACATAGGAGCCGTCGGCCCGCCGCACGCCCTTGGCGGAGCGGACGATCACGGCCTTGACCACCTCGCCCTTCTTCACGGTGCCGCCGGGCTGGGCCTTGCGGACCGAAGCCACGATCACGTCGCCGATGTTGCCGAACTTGCGCTTGGAGCCGCCCAGCACGCGGATGGTCTTGATCTCCTTGGCGCCGGTGTTGTCGGCCACCTTCAGATAGCTTTCCTGTTGAATCATGCCGGCACCTCCTTACTTCGCCTTTTCGAGGATCTCAACCACGCGCCAGCGCTTGTCCTTGGACAGGGGGCGGGTCTCCATGACCCGGACCCGGTCGCCGGTGCCGCACTCGTTGAGCTCGTCGTGGGCCTTTAATTTATAAGTTCTCTTGACAATCTTCTTATACAGAGGATGGGCCACGCGGTCGGCGATGGCGACCACAACGGTCTTGTCCATCTTGTCCGAAACCACCAGGCCGACTCTGGTCTTGCGGGAAGAAGTTCTGTTTTCCATGATAAAATTCCTCCTCTATCAGCGGCCGGCGAGCTGCTGCTCGCGGATGATGGTCTTGACCCTGGCAATGTCCTTTTTAACCTCGGCGATGCGCACGGGGTTATCCAGCTGATTGGTGGCGTGCTGGAGCCGCAGGTTGAACAGGTCCTTTTTCAGGTCCAGCAGCTTGCCCTCCAGCTCGGCGCCGGACAGCTCACGTACTTCCTTAGCCTTCATTACGCCTCACCGCCCTTCTCCGTCTCCTCGCGCTTGACGATCTTGCACTTCACCGGCAGCTTGTGGCTGGCCAGGCGCAGGGCCTCGCGGGCCACGTCCTCGCCGATGCCGGCGATCTCGAACATCACACGGCCGGGCTTCACCACGGCCACCCAGTACTCCGGGGAGCCTTTACCGGAACCCATGCGGGTCTCGGCGGGCTTCTCGGTCACGGGCTTGTCGGGGAAAATCTTGATCCAGACCTTACCGCCGCGCTTGGTGTGGCGGGTCATGGCGATACGGGCCGCCTCGATCTGGTTGCTGGTAATCCACGCGGGCTCAGTGGCCACCAGGCCGAACTCACCGTAGGTCACGGTGTTGCCGCGGGTGGCCTTGCCCTTCATACGGCCGCGGTGGACGCGGCGGTATTTCACTCTCTTGGGGAGCAGCATTACTGAGCGCCTCCTTCCTTCGGGGTGGTGTTGGCGGGTCCCGCAGGACGGGGGCCGCGGTTGTGATTGAAATTGCCCTGGCCGGCGGGGCGGGGGCCCCGGTCGCGGTTAAAGCCGCCGCCCTGACCGGCGGGGCGGGGACCCCGGTCCCGGTTGAAGCCGCCGCCGCGGCCGTCCCGGCGGTCCCGGCGTGGACGGTCCCGGCGCTCCTGATAGGGCTTGCTGGTATCCAGGGTGCGGGGGGTGGTGCGCAGGGCCTGGGTGAGCACCTCGCCCTTATAGATCCACACCTTTACGCCGATACGGCCGTAGGTGGTGGCCGCCTCCGCGAAGCCGTAGTCGATGTCGGCCCGGAGGGTCTGCAGGGGGATGGTGCCGTCGTGGTAATGCTCGGTGCGGGCGATCTCCGCGCCGCCCAGACGACCGGAGCAGCAGGTCTTGATGCCCCGCGCGCCGGAGCGCATAGCCCGGCCCATGGCGTTCTTCATGGCCCGGCGGAAGCCGATGCGCTTCTCCAGCTGCTGAGCGATGTTCTCCGCCACCAGCTGGGCGTTCATATCGGCGTTGTTGACCTCAATGATCTTCAGGTCCACAGGCTTGCCGGTCATCTTGGTCAGCTGGGCCTCCAGGCGCTTGATGTCCTCGCCGCCCTTGCCGATGACCACGCCGGGCCGGGCACAGTGCAGATACACCCGGACCTTGGCGGAGTCCCGCTCGATCTCAATCTTGGGGATGCCGGCGGAATAGAGGTTCTTCTTCAGGTAGCTGCGCAGCTTAAAGTCCTCCACCAGCAGGTCGCCCACCTTCTCGTTGCGGGCATACCAGCGGGAGTCCCAATCTTTGATGACGCCCACGCGTAAACCGTGGGGATTCACTTTCTGTCCCATACTGTTCCTCCTCCCTCAGCGCTCGCTCACCGCGATGGTGACGTGGGAAGTGCGCTTGTTGATCCGGTACGCGCGGCCCTGGGCCCGCGGCATGATGCGCTTGATGATGGGGCCGGGGTTGGCGCAGCAGGCGGACACATACAGCTTCTCAGGGTCCATCTGGTGGTTGTTCTCCGCGTTGGCGGCGGCGCTTTTCAGCAGCTTCAGCACCGGCTCGGAGGCCGCCTTGGGGGTCTGCATCAGGATGGCGGTGGCGGTGGCCACGTCCTTGCCCCGGATCAGGTCCAGGACGATCTTGACCTTGCGGGGAGAGATACGCAGGTATCTCAGATTTGCTTTCGCTTCCATTTGTTTCTCTCCTCCTTACTTGCCGGTCTTGCTGCCCGCGTGTCCCTTAAAGGTGCGGGTCGGCACGAATTCGCCCAGCTTATGGCCCACCATGTCCTCGGTCACGTAGACGGGCACGTGCTTGCGTCCGTCGTGGACCGCGAAGGTGTGGCCGACGAAGGCGGGGAAGATGGTGGAGGCGCGGCTCCAGGTTTTCAGGACCTTCTTCTCGCCCTTCTGATTCATTGCATCCACCCGCTTCAGCAGCTCAGGGGCGCAAAAGGGGCCTTTTTTAATGCTTCTGCTCATCTTTTACACTCCCTCCTTATTTGCTGTTGCGGCGCTTGACGATGAACTTGTCGGTGCGGTTCTTCGTCTTGCGGGTCTTGTAGCCCAGGGCGGGCTTGCCCCAGGGGGTGACCGGGCCGGGACGGCCTACGGGGCTTTTGCCCTCGCCGCCGCCGTGGGGGTGGTCACAGGGGTTCATCACGGAGCCGCGGACGGTGGGCCGCCAGCCCATGTGGCGCTTGCGGCCGGCCTTGCCGATCTGGATGTTGGCGTGGTCGGTGTTGCCCACCTGGCCGATGGTAGCCTTGCAGTCCAGGCGGATATAGCGCATCTCGCCGGAGGGCAGGCGGACCTGGGCCATCCCGTTCTCCTTGGCCATGAGCTGGGCCGCGGTACCGGCGGAGCGCACCAGCTGGGCGCCCTTGCCGGGGTAAAGCTCGATGTTGTGGATCATTTCGCCCACGGGGATGTTGGAGATGGGCAGGCAGTTGCCGGGCAGGATATCGGCGCCGGCGCCGGTCATGATGATGTGCCCGGCCTTCAGGCCGGCGGGGGCCAGGATGTACCGGCGCTCCCCGTCCTCATATTCGATCAGCGCAATGTTGGCGGACCGGTTGGGGTCGTACTGGAGATTGATGACCGTGGCCTTGCCCTCTTTGCTGCGCTTGAAGTCGATGATGCGGTATTTCTGCTTATTGCCGCCGCCGTGGTGGCGCACGGTGATCCGGCCGTAGCTGTTGCGGCCCGCGTGCTTTTTCAGCACCTCGGTCAGGGCGCGCTCCGGCTTGGCCTTCTTGTCGATCCCCTCGAAGGCGGACACCGTCATGTGGCGGCGGGAGGGGGTCGTGGGCTTATAGGTTTTAATCGCCATTTCTCAATTCCTCCTTACACCATACCCTCGAAGAACTCGATGGACTTGGAATCGGCGGTCAGGGTGACCATGGCCTTCTTCCAGCTGGGGCGGCGGCCGGCGGGCCGTGCCCCCATGCGCTTCTGCTTGCCCTGCATGTTCAGGGTGTTCACCTTGGCTACCTTCACGCCAAAAATCTCCTCCACCGCCTTGGCGATTTCGATCTTGTTGGCGCTCTTGGCCACCTCGAAGGTGTAGCGCTTGCCCTCGGTCTGGGCCATAGACTGCTCGGTGATGATGGGGCGCTTAATGATATCGTAAGCCTGTGTCATTACGCAAACACCTCCTCGATCACGGCCAGGGCGGCCTTATCCACCACCAGCCGCTTGGCGTTGACCACGTCATAGACGTTGATGAGCTTGGCGGTGCTGGTCACCACGCCGGGGATATTCCGGGCGGATTTCACCACGTTCTCGTCCAGCTCCGCGGTGACGACCACGCACTTGCCTGCCTGCACAGCGTTCAAAAACTGCTGCATGGGCTTGGTCTTGATGGCGTCCAGGTGCAGGCCGTCCACCACCAGGATGTCGCCGGCGGCGGCCTTGGCGGACAGGGCGGACTTCAGGGCCAGACGCTTGACCTTGCGGTTGACGGTGTAGCTGTAGTCCCGGGGCTTGGGGGCGAAGGCGATGCCGCCGTGGGTCCACTGCACGGCCCGGGTGGAGCCCTGGCGGGCGTGTCCGGTGCCCTTCTGGCGCCAGGGCTTCTTGCCGCCGCCGGAGACCTCGGCCCGCGTCAGGGCGCTCTGGGTACCCTGACGGCAGTTGGCCAGGTGGTTCTTGACCACCTCGTGGACCACAGCCTGGTTGGGCTCGATGCCGAAGACGCCCTCGGAGAGGTCGATCTCGCCGACCTGCTGGCCGGCCATGTTAAACAAATTCGCTTTTGGCATATCTCACACTCTCCTTTCCTTAGCCTTTGCGGGCGGAAGCCTTCTGCGGGTTGCGGCCGGAAGCCTTCTGCGGGTTGGCGCTGATGCCGGACGGGCCCTTCTTCTCCACATGGACCTTGGTGGTGCTCTTCAAAAAGACCACGCCGCCCTTGGGGCCGGGGATCGCGCCGCGCACGGCGATGAGATTGTATTCAGGGTCCACCTTCACGATATCCAGGTTCTGCACCGTGACCTGCACGTTGCCCATCTGGCCCGCGCCGTCGCGGCCCTTGGCGATGTGGCCGGGGGTGGTGCCCGCGCCTAAGGAGCCCTGGTGGCGGTGGACGGGGCCGCCGCCGTGGGTGTTGCGCTTGACGGCCGCGCCGTGGCGCTTGACCACGCCCTGGAAGCCGTGGCCCTTGCTGATGCCGGTGACGTCGATGAACTCGCCGGCGGCGAACACGTCGGCCTTCACCTGCGCGCCCACCTCATACTGGGAGCAGTCCTTGAGCTTGAACTCCTTCAGGACTTTTTTCAGCTCGGTGATGCCGGCCTTTTTCTGGTGGCCGGTCTCAGGCTTGGTGAGCTTGCGCTCCGGAACAGTCTGGTAACCCAGCTGAACGGCCTCATAGCCGTCCTTCTCAGCGCTCTTCTTCTGCACGACGGTGCAGGGGCCGGCCTCGATCACCGTAACGGGGATCACGCGTCCGGCTTCATCGAAGATCTGGGTCATGCCGATCTTTTTGCCGATGATCGCTTTTTCCATACTGGAACTTCCTCCTATTTCAAAAGGTTATTGGTCGGCGGAGTTGCCCAATGGGCTGGCATTGCTCCGGCGACTTGACCCGTCCGCCTCAAAACGCGGCGGACCGCGGTGCAAGCTAAGGATTTACAGCTTGATCTCCGTCTCCACACCGGCGGGGAGCTCCAGGGACATCAGGGCCTCCACGGTCTTGGGGGAGGGCTTGCGGATGTCGATGAGCCGCTTATGGGTGCGGCGTTCAAACTGTTCGCGGCTGTCCTTGTACTTATGGACGGCCCGCAGGATGGTGACCACCTCGGTCTTGGTGGGCAGGGGGATGGGGCCGGAGACGGAAGCGCCGGTGCGCTTGGCGGTCTCCACGATCTTCTCCGCGCTCTGGTCGATGAGCTGGTGGTCGTAGGCCTTCAAACGGATGCGGATCATTTCTTTCTGAGCTGCCATTTGGGTTTTCCTCCTTACATACATACGAAGCTGAGTCCTTCTGCTCGCCCTTCGTACGGTGAAGCACTCTCTGACCACGTTGCCGTGCGTATCACTCCCCGTCACGAAAGAAACCGGCATGAAAGCAGGCCGGTTTCCACCATGCAGGGCGATATACGCCGCAGCAGAGGGTCCTTCAGCCGCCCGATTGTCGGACATACTCCGCGGAAGTTACCTCGTTTCCGAGCAATCTCCCGCATCATCGCAGACTGCGCGTTCTTCACGCGCTTCAGTATGATACCACACACACCCGTGTGTGTCAATGCCATTTGGCGTTTTTTTACGGAAATTTTTGAGTGGGACGGGGGCTTCACCCTCATCCGTCACGCTTCGCGTGCCACCTTCCCCCGTGAGGGGGAAGGCGCGAACACTGGAACTTGCATGACTGCACAGTAGTCTCGGTAGACGCACCGATAAGCCTTCCCCCTAGTGGGGGAAGGCCGACTCCCCCTGTCAGGGGGAGATGTCGAGCGTAGCGAGACAGAGGGGGTAGGGGACCTGGCCGTAGGCCAGACGGATGAGGGTGAAGCCGAAGGGCTGCTCTACTTTACGAATCAAAGTCCTCTCCCCGGCAATACTTGAAAAAAACGGTCACATATGGTATCCTGACCACAATCATAAGAAAGCCGGAATCTTCGGAAGGAGCGCTGCTTTATGCACAAAAACGTGGATACCCGTTACACCCAGGACCGGGAGCTGTCCTGGCTCCGCTTCAACCAGCGGGTGCTGGAGGAGGCGCGGGACGAGAGCGTCCCCCTGCTGGAGCGGCTGAAATTTGCCGCCATCTTCACCAGCAACCTGGACGAATTTTTTATGATACGGGTCGGGTCCCTCTTTGACCTGACCCTCCTCAAAGAACCCCATATCGACGTGCGCACGGGAAAAACGCCTCACCAGCAGCTCCAGGCCATTTTCAAGGCAGTGGAGCCGCTGTACAAGCAGCGGGACAAGACCCTGGAGCAGCTGGAGGGCCGTCTGCGCTGGTGCAACATCTGCCGGCTGTCCATGGCCGAGCTGGACCACAAGGCCCGCAAGCAGGCCGAGCGCTGGTTCCGGGACCAGGTGCTGCCGGTGCTGTCTCCCCAGGTCATCGACCTGCACCACCCCTTCCCCCACCTGGCCAACAAGAGCCTGAACGTAGCCCTGGCCCTGCGCCGGGAGAACAAGCACGCCTTTGGCCTAATCCCCCTGCCCCAGGGCTTACCCCCCTTCTTCCAGCTGGAGGACGGCCAGGGAGTGCGCTTTGTGCTGTGCGAGGAGGTGCTTCTGGAATTCGCCGACCAGATTTTCGACCAGTACACGGTGACCGAAAAGTCCATCGTCTCCGTCACCCGGAACGCGGATATCAGCCCGGAGGACGAGGCCTACGAGGTCCACGAGGACTACCGCCAGCACATGCGGAAAATCGTCAAAAAGCGCAGCCGCTTATCCCCGGTGCGGCTGGAGGTCCAGGGAAGCCCCAGCGAGGAGCTGGTGTCCTATCTGTGCCAGCGGCTGGCGCTGGAACGGGAGCAGGTGTTCAAGACAAAATCTCCCATTTCTCTGAAATACGCGTTTCTGCTGGAAAATCTCCTGCCCCCGGAGAGCGCCGCTTCCGTGTGCTACCCGCCCTACCTGCCCCAGTTCCCCGCCGCCCTGGAGCCGGGCAAACCGGTGCTGCCCCAGGTGCTTGCCAAGGACGCGCTGCTGTTTTACCCCTTTGAGCAGATGGATCCCTTCCTCCAGCTCATCCGGGAGGCCGCCAACGACCCCCATGTGCTTTCCATCAAGATCACGATATACCGGCTGGCCTCCAAGGCCAAGCTGGCGGAGTATCTATGCGCCGCGGCGGAGAACGGCAAGGCGGTGACGGTGCTGATGGAGCTGCGGGCCAGGTTCGACGAGCAGAACAACATCCGCTGGGCCGAACGGATGGAGGAGGCGGGCTGTACGCTTCTCTACGGCGCGGAGGGTTTTAAGGTCCACTCCAAGCTGTGTCTGATTACCCGCCGGGAGCATGGGCGCTTACAGTGCATCACCCAGGTGGGGACGGGCAATTATAACGAAAAAACGGCCCGGCTCTACACGGACCTGTGCCTCATGACCGCCGACCCGGCCATCGGCGCGGACGCGGCGGCGCTGTTCCAGAACATGGCGGTGACCAATCTGCGGGGGAAGTATCAAAGCCTGCTGGCCTCTCCCTACGGCATCCGGGACCGGGTCATGGAGCTGCTGGACCGGGAGATTGCCAAGGGAGAGGAGGGCTATGTCTTTTTAAAGCTCAACTCCATCACAGACCGGCAGCTCATCGACAAGCTGGCCCAGGCCTCCCAGGCGGGGGTGGAGGTCGTGATGAACGTCCGGGGTATTTGCTGTCTGGTTCCTGGGGTGCCCGGTCTGACGGACCATATCCGGGTTTTTTCCGTCGTGGGCCGCTATCTGGAGCACACCCGTATTTACTGCTTTGGCCGCGGGCCGAGGGCGGATTTGTATCTGTCCTCCGCCGACTTTATGACCCGGAACACAGAGCGGCGCGTGGAGGTCGCCTGTCCCATCCAGGACCCCTCCGCCCGGCGGAAGGTGTTTCATATCATCCGCATTTTGCAGTCGGACACCGTAAAATCCCGTGAGCTGGGAAGCGACGGGGCGTGGCATTTCCGGAAGGATGCGGAACGGGAGCTGGATTCCCAGAAAAAATTCCAGGAGGAGGCGCTTTCCGCCGCCCAGCGCCGCCCGGACGCGCCTAAGCCTCATTTACGCAAAAAATCCTCGGTTTTGCAGAAGTATTTGCATAAGCTGATGAAGTAAGAGCCTTGGGGGAGAGGATGAAAAACGGGCAGAGACGTGGTGCGTCTCTGCCCGTTTTTTCAAAACTCACCGCCCCAGCATAATATTCAAAATCTCCACATCCGTACTCTTCATGCCTGCACGCGCCATCCGGCCCACTGCCGCAATGGTGTCCTCCGGGTCGTCCATGGTCATACCCTCTCCGGGCTGGAACACGTTCCCCGCCAAGCTCAGCTCCAGAGCCATCAGGGCGTTTTCCACCGCCAGACCGATCTTCGCCGCACAACTGGCCTTGGCCCCGTCGCACACCATGCCGCCCAGCGTCTCAATGCTGTTTGTGATCGTGTCGCAGACCACTTTATAAATCCGGCTCTCCTGGCCCTGCCGCTTGAGCATCATGTACGCCACCCCGCAGGCCGCGCCGGTCGCCGCGCTGGTGGCCCCGCAATAGGCGCTCAGACTGCCGATGTACTTTTTTTGGTGAATGCTTATCAAATTCCCGACAACTAACGCCCGGAACAGCATTTCCCGGCTGGTCTGCCAGTAGCGGCTGTACATCACCACCGGCAGAGTGACCGTAATCCCCTGATTGCCGCTGCCGCTGTTGATCACCACCGGCAGGGAACAGCCGCACATCCGCGCGTCACTGCCCGCCGCAGCCGCCGCACGGGCCTGGAGACGGACCTGGCTGAGTCCGGCGGCGTGGATGGAGTTTGACATGAGGATACGGCCTGTCTCCACGCCGTAGCTGCCCTTCAGGCCCTCCTCCGCGATGGCGCAGTTGTAGTCAATCTGCCGCTGGAGTATCTCCTCCACGTCCTCGATTTTCACCTGGTCCGCGAACTCCAGAATATTTTCCACCCGTAAAAGCATCCGGTCCGGACCCTCCCGCAGGCTCCGGGCGGCGGGGGCGGGGCGCTGGTTCAGCACCACCTGGCCGTCCTTTGCCATGTAGGTGATGTTGTTGTGATGCTCCTGAATCTCCGTCTGGACCGTGTGTCCGCCGCCCTCCAGCTCGATCAGAACATAGAGATTATCCACATCCTCCACCAGATGGCAGGTGCAAAAATCCTCTTTCAGCAGCTTCTGGGTGTTCTGGATGTCCTCCTGGGTCACCCGCTCCAGCACAGCCAGCTCCTGGTCCGGGTCGCCGCCCACGATGCCCAGCACCGCCGCAACGTCCATCCCCCGGAGTCCGCCGGAGTTGGGCACCACCACGCCCTTTACATTCTTAATAATGTTGCCGCTGCAATAGACCTGACAGCGCTCCGGCATTTCCCCCAGCAGGCGGCGGGCCTTGGCGGCGGCGTAGGCAATGGCGATAGGCTCCGTACAGCCCAGGGCCACCAGCAGCTCGTCCTTCAAAATCGACAGGTGGTTTTGGTACAGTTCTGGTTCCATCATTATAAAATACTCCTCCCTATGGTTTCAGATTGCGTCTTGTACACAGTCAGGCCAGCACCTTCCAGCGCCCCGGTCCCACACACAGCAGCTTTGTCCGATACAGGCCCGCCAGCGCCCGGAGCAGATATGCGGTGTCCTGGACCCCGGCGGTCTCAAAGGGGGAGTGCATGGCCAGCTGGGCCAGCCCCACATCCACCGTCAGCAGGGAAACATGGGCGTTGGAGATGTTCCCCAGCGTGGACCCGCCCGGTATATCGGAGCGGTTAAGATAAACCTGAGTAGGGACCTCTGCCTTCTGGCAGATGGTCTGGAACAGCGCGGCGGAGACTGCGTCTGTGGTGTACTTCTGGTTGGCACTGTATTTGATGACCACGCCCTGGTTCATCTGGGGGTAATTGGCCTCGTCGGACTTCTCCGGGCGGTTGGGGTGGACGGCGTGGCCGTTGTCCACCGAGACCATCAGGCTGGAGGCCAGCGCCGCCCGATGCTCCTGGCGGCTGCGGCCCAGACATTCGCTGATCCGCTCCAGCGTGTCCTGGAGGAACGTGGAATCCGCACCCTGTTTGGTGGTGCTGCCCACCTCCTCGTTGTCAAAAACAGCGCATACCGGGATGGCCTGGGGGGTGTTCGCCTCGATCAAGCCCCGGACGCAGGCCCAGGCACACTGCAAGTCGTCCAGCCGGGGGCTGGAAAGAAACTCCTCCTGCGCGCCCCAGATGCGGCCCCGCTCCCGCAGGTACAGGAACAGGTCGCTGTCCAAAACAGCCCCCGGCTCCGTTCCGGCGCTCTTGGCGATCAGCTCGTCCAGAGTCCCTTCCGGCTCGGACTGGCCCAGCAGGGGAAGCAGGTCAATCTGCGGGTTAAGCGCTGCGTTCTCGCTGGCCGGACGGCTCATGTGAATGGCTACGTTCGGGATAAGGACCAAATCACGGTCCACATTCACCAGACGCTGTTCCACACAGTCCCGGTCGCGCACCGCCACCCGTCCCGCGATGGACAGGGGCCGGTCCAGCCAGGAGGAGAGGATTGCGCCGCCGTATTTTTCCACATTCAGCCGCAGATAGTGCTTGCTTTTCAGCTCCGGGCGGCGTTTAAGCTTGAAGGCGGGGGAATCGCTGTGGGCGGCGGCGATGAGAAAACCGCCCTCCGCAGGCTCCGGGATTCGGAAGGCAATCAGGGACGAACCGTTCCGGGTGGTGTAGTACCCCCGACCGGGAGCCAGGGTCCAGCAGGCGGATTCTTCCAATGGGGAGAAGCCCTCCCGCTCCAGCATCCCGGCCAGGTTATGCACCGCATGGTAGCAGCTGGGGGAGCTTTCGATGAAATCCAGCATTTGTTGGAAAATCTCTCGTGGGTAAGACATATCCGTTTTCCTCCGCAAGGCCGGTGTTTGTACCAGCAGATTGGTTTGAGTCTATTATACACCGTTTCCTACGTTTCTGTAAACCCAAAGGTGGACTGTGGGGCCCGACCCCCTGGGCGGGCCATTTTGCAGAGACTTCTATTTCCCTCCAAAGCCCCCCGCAAACCAAACGCGCCGCTGAATCTGGCAAAATTGCAAAACTGGTAAAGTGCCAAATAACCGACCCCGTTTTTTGTAGGTTTTGCATAATCCAAAATACAGTTTACCACAAAATCCATACAATTTGCGGGAGCCATGCGCCGGGACGCCTCCGGCGTGCTATAATGCGGCTATCATATGCTAGGAGGGAATCCCGTTGAAACATGCAGATTTGATCCAACAAATGACGTTGGAGGAAAAATGTTATCTCCTCTCCGGAAAGGACTTTTGGCAGACCCGCAGCGTCAACCGCCTGGGGGTGGCCAACATGACCCTGTCCGACGGCCCTCACGGAGTACGCAAGCAGGACGGCGCGGGGGACCAGCTGGGTCTGAACCCGTCTCTGCCCGCCACCTGCTTCCCCACCGCCGCCGGCATCGCCAACTCCTGGGACCCGGCGCTGGGGGAGGAAATCGGCCGTCACTTAGGCGCGGAGGCCGCCAGCCAGGGCGTGGGCGTACTGCTTGGCCCCGGCCTGAACATCAAGCGCAGCCCCCTGTGCGGCCGGAATTTTGAGTATTTCTCCGAGGACCCCTATCTGGCGGGGAAGATGGCCGCGGGCTACATCCGGGGCATTCAGGAGAACGGCGTGTCCGCCTGCCCCAAGCACTTTGCCTGCAACTCCCAGGAGCTGCGCCGGATGGCCTCCGACTCCGTGGTGGACGAGCGGACTTTACGGGAGATTTACCTGACCGGCTTTGAGATCGCCGTCAAGGAGGGCGGGGCGCGGTCCATTATGTCCTCCTATAACCGCATCAACGGCGTGTACGCCAACGAAAATCCCCATCTGCTCCAGGAAATCCTGCGGGACGAGTGGGGCTTCGACGGCTTTGTGGTCTCCGACTGGGGCGGCTCCAACGACCATGTGGAGGGCGTTCGGGCGGGGTCCCACCTGGAGATGCCCACCACCGGCGGCGACTCCGACCTGGAGCTGATCCAGGCCGTCAAGGACGGAAAAATCACCGAAAAAATCATCAATCAGCGGGTAGACGAGCTGCTGGACGTGATCCTGTCCACAACAAAAGCGGTCCAGGCCCGTGAGGGCAAGCCCTTTGACATCGAGAAGCACAATGCGGCGGCGGCGCGGGCCTGCGCAGAGTCGGTGGTCCTGCTGAAAAACGAAAACGGGATGCTCCCCCTGAAGCAGGGGACACGGGTGGCCGTCATCGGCGAGTTTGCCCAAAAGGCCCGGTATCAGGGTGCAGGCTCCTCGGTGGTCAACCCCACCAAGCTGGAAAATGCCATCGACGTGATTGGCAATTTCGGCCTGGACGTGGCGGGCTTTGAGGCGGGCTATCCCCGCTCCGGCCCCGGCGACCCGGCGATGCAGCAAAAGGCCGTGGAGCTGGCGAAAAAGGCGGACGTAGTCCTGCTCTACATCGGTCTGGATGAAATCAGCGAGAGCGAGGGTCTGGACCGGAGCCACATGAAGCTGCCCCAGAGCCAGATCGACCTGCTGGAGGCGGTAGCCGCCGTCAACGCCAATGTGGTGGCGGTGATGTCCGCCGGGTCTGCGGTGGAGATGCCCTGGCTGTCCAAGTGCAAGGCCATGGTCCACGGCTATCTGTGCGGCCAGGCGGGGGCTTCCTCTGTGCTGAAGGTCATCCTGGGGGAGATCAACCCCTCCGGCAAGCTGGCGGAGAGCTACCCCCTGAAGTATGAGGACGTGTCCTCCGCGCCCTACTTCCCCTCCAGGCAGCGCAGCGCCGAGTACCGGGAGGGCCTGTATGTGGGCTACCGCTATTACGAGACGGCGAATATTCCCGTATTATTCCCCTTCGGATTCGGCCTGAGCTACACGACCTTCGCTTACTCCGACTTGAAGGTGACCGAGACGGAGGCTGAATTCACCCTGACCAACACCGGCACGCGGGACGGCGCGGAGGTAGCCCAGCTCTATGTCTCCAAGCTGTCCGGCGAGGTCTACCGTCCGGCCAAGGAGCTGAAGGGTTTCCAGAAGGTATTTTTGAAGGCCGGGGAGAGCAGGAGCGTCAAAATCCCTCTGGACGACAAAGCGTTCCGGTATTTCAATGTCAAGACCAACAAATTCGAGGTGGAGGGCGGCGAATACCAAATCCTGATTGGCGCTTCCGCGGCGGATATCAAGCTGTCCGGCAGCGTCGCCGTGGCGGGGACCAACGCCCCCACCCCCTACGACAAGCAGCGCCTGCCCGACTACTACGCCGGCACCATCAAGGCCATTCCCGACGGGGAGTTTACCGCGCTGCTGGGCCGCCCCATCCCGGACGGGAGCTGGAGCGGCACGCTGGAGATGAACGACGCGCTGTGCCAGATGTACTACGCCAAGAGCGGCCTGGCCCGGCTGGCCTATAAGATCCTGACCCATTTCCTCAACAAGAGCATTGAAAAGGGCGAACCCAACCTGAACTTGATGTTCAACTATAACATGCCGTTCCGTGCCATTGCGAAAATGACCGGCGGCATCTGCACCATGGAGATGGCCCAGGGCATCCAGACCATCGTCAACGGACATTTCTTCAAGGGCGTGGGGGCCATCATCGGCGGATTCTCCCGCTCTGGAAAAATCCACAAAACCGCAAAAAAATGGGAGTGAGTGATTTATGAAATTCTGGAACGATTTTGCCCGTGAGCATCCCGGCGCCGCCAAGTGGATTCGGGAGGGCGGTCTGTTCGTCATCGTCAGCAACCTGGTCACGGTGATGAAGTATTTTATCCTGCAATTCCTGCCCGCCGCGTTCACCAGCCTGTCCCACATCGACTTCGGCTGGCCCGGCATCCCCCTGACCCTGTTCGGCGAGACGTTTAAGTGGAATATTTTCGGCTACGACGTGGAGCACGGCGGCCTGGGCTATTTCTGCGCGTACATGATCGCCATGGCCATCGGTGAGATCATCAATTTCCCCATCCAGCGCAATTTCGTGTTCCGCAGCAAGGGCAACCTGGCCTATCAGATTGCCTGGTATGTGGTAGCCTTCCTGATTATCAACTGCATCGTCAACTCCATCAACTGTATCTGGGTGGCGGTGGCCGGTCTGTTTGTCCCCGACTTCATCTACAACATCGGCACCACCGTTTTGAACGGCGGTATCTCCATGGTGATTTTCTTCTTTGTGAACAAAATCATTTTCCCTGAGGGCGAAGCCCAGAAAACCTGATTTGCAGAAAGTCCCCGCCAGACGGCGGGGGCTTTTTGCCGTGGGGGGTACTGCAAAAAAGTACCGTACTTTTCATTTCTCCCAGCCGTGCTATAATGGCCCCAAAAAACAAGGAGGCTTTTTTATGCACTACACAGGAACCATCTGGAGACCGCCCTATGAAGCGGCCTCCCTGCTGCTGGAGGTCACGGCGGGCTGTACCCACCACAAATGCAAATTCTGTACGCTCTATCATGACTTGCCCTTCCAGTTCCGGATGTCGCCCCTTTCGGACATTGAGAGCGACTTGCAGGAGGCCCAGCTTGCCAGTACAGACCCCGTTTCTATGCTGACAGCCCGTTTGCAGGGACTGCCCCGGCCGGAGCGCATCCAGCGTGTTTTTCTGACAGGGGCAAATCCCTTTGTCCTGAAATTTGACCGGCTCATGACGATTGCCGGGCTGGTCCGGCAGTACATTCCATCGGTCACCACCATTGGATGCTTTGCGCGTATCACAGACATCACCGGAAAATCGGACGGGGAGCTGACGGCCCTGCGGGAAGCCGGGTTTGACGGTCTGACCATCGGGATTGAGACGGGCGACGACGAGGCCTTGCGTTTTATGAACAAGGGCTGTACTGCTTCGGATATTGTGCGTCAGTGCCAGCGGCTGGACCAGGCCGGGATTCACTACAGCTTTTTCTATCTGGTGGGCATCTCCGGCGCTGGCCGGGGAGAGGCCGGGGCAATCGCTACGGCGCAGGTCTGCAATCAGCTCCACCCGACCCTGATTGGCGTGAACATGCTGACGGTTTACCCGGACTCGGAGCTTTATCAGGAGATACAGTGCGGCCATTGGACGGAGGAGGGCGAGCTTGAAAAATACAAGGAGATCCGCACGCTGCTGGACCACCTGGAAATCCCGGTGCAGTTTGCCGCACTGGGGGCCTCCAACGCGTTTCGCTTCCAGGGGACGCTGCCCCAGGACACAGAGGCGCTCCGGGGCACGCTGGACCAAATCATTGAGACGGTCCAGGAGGAGGATCTGCGGGAGTACCGCGTTCATTTGCGGCATTTGTGAGGGGGAAGCCCAAGGGCCATCCCGCACCCCCCCAAAAAAAGCGCACAAAAATAAAATTTTCAGCTCCAGCGAGAATTTCTCTTGCGCTGGGTTGGGAAACTGTGCTATGATAGGAACACCGTAAGACAACTGAACACAGGGGCGCTGGAAGTCATTTCCGGCTGAGATGCGGGGCAAAGTGCAGCCCCCGGTCCCTTGAACCTGATCCGGGTAATGCCGGCGTAGGAAGTGAACGGACCAAAACAGCCGTGTTTGGATTGTTGTCGTCCTCTTTCGTACCGCAGTGCAGCCGTTCGGGTGTATTGCGGTACTTTATTCAAACAAGGAGGAAACACACATGTCACAACACTTACGCGTCCGTATGCTCTGCGAGGGAGCCGTCTTTGTCGCCCTGGCCGAAATTCTGGGCTTCCTCAAAATCGGCCATCTGCCCAACGGCGGCTCGGTCTCCCTGCTGATGCTGCCTATGATCGTCTTTGCCCTGCGCTGGGGCCTGGGAAGCGGCCTGCTGGCGGGCTTCGCCCTGGGGTTTTTGGACTTCCTGGTGGGCGGCGGCATTGCCATCGGCTGGCAGTCCATTTTGGGCGACTACGTCATTGCCCTGACCGCACTGGGCCTGGCAGGCCTGGGCCGGGGCAGGGGACTGCCCGGTCTGGCTGTGGGCACGGTCCTGGGCTGTCTGGGCCGGTTCCTGTCCATCTGGGTCACCGGGGCCACCCTCTGGGGGGAGTACATGCCGGAGGAGTTTTTGGGCCTGCCTATGACCAATGAATGGGTCTATTCTCTGCTGTACAACGGCATCCCCATCGGTGCGTCCAGCGCGGCGACGCTGGCGGTGGTGCTGGCTCTTGCGGCCACCCCGGCCCGGCGGTATCTGCTGGGCCACGACATCCAATAAGCGCCCCGTCGGGGGGCGGAAAGAGAGGTCCCCCTATGGGAAAATTTGACGGCGTTCTGCTGGCCAGCGACTTTGACGACACGCTGTACGACTACCACGGCCAGGTCCCCCAGGCCAATGTGGACGCGCTCCACTACTTCATCCGCCAGGGGGGACGCTTCTCTGTCGCCACCGGGCGTGCCCACCGGACATTCGCGCCCTACGCCCATCTGGCCCCCATGAATGCTCCGGCGGTGCTGTCCAACGGCTCGGCCCTCTACGATTTCGCCGGGGACCGGATGCTCTTCCAGACCTTTCTGCGGGAGCAGGCTCCGCAGGACCTGGAGCGGCTGGCCCAGGCCTTTCCGGAAATTGGGTTTGAGGCCTATTTCGGCGAGGAGATTTTTGTCTACCAGCCCAATGCAGTTACGGATTCCCATATGGCTAAAGTAGGGACCCAGTATACGCTCTGTACCCGCATCGCGGACATGCCCACCCCCTGGACCAAGGTAATCCTTCAGCAGGATTACGGCTATTTGCTCCAAGTGCAGGCCTGGATGAAGGAGCATTGTCCCGGCGCGTATGAGGTCATTTTCTCCAACAAATATCTGCTGGAGGTGACGGAAGCCGGAAGCCACAAGGGCGGGATGGTAAAAAAGCTGGCAGAGTATCTGGAAATCGCCCCGGAGCATATTTACTGCGTGGGGGACAACCAGAACGATATTCCCATGCTGGCGCTGTCGGCCATCCCCTTCGCCCCCGCCAACTGCGCCCAGGAGGTCAAGGACTGGGGCGCGCGGATTTTGTGCCACTGCAACGAGGGGGTCATTGCCCCTATTGTCGAGATTCTGGACCAGCGCTATTAAGAAACGCCTGGAGGAACAGCCTCCAGGCGTTTTTCTTATACCCGCTCTACCGGGAACAGCACGCCTGTCCGCAGAGCATCGGGGGGTGTTTCATGGGGATCGTTCAGGTAGCGGTCCATAGCGGGGCCGCAGGGACGGTACTCCGTATGCTCCGCCAGCCAGCCGCAGAGGGCTTCGTAAGCCAAGTGCAGCGTCTCATAGGACCCGTGATGCTCCACAGCCGCGCAGGTCTGCCGGGGTTTTATCCCAACATCCGGGCCGTCCTGCGCCACCACCATCTGTGCCTCCACATCGGCGTGTTCACGGGAGAACTCCGGGTCGTAATAGAGCATTTGAATGGGTCCAGCCTGGGTCAGCCCCCGCGCTGCCGCCTTCCGGCGCAGCTCCTGGAACAGCGCGTGATACTGGGTCACGCCAATCGTTTTGCGGATGGAAAAAACCTTTTGCTCCGGGTCCTCCACCAGCACCACATGATACGATTTTTCCATAATAGGAACTCCTTCCATACGGAGGATGTCCGCTTCCAGCCGGGAAAGCTGCTCCCGCTTGTCCTCCAGCTCCTGCGCAAGGATCAGGCGGCGCTGCCGCAGTTGTGACAAAAGCTGGCTGTCGTTTACGTCCAGCAGGGCCTTGATCTCGTGCAGCGAAAAGCCGTAGCCGTTCAAGCACTGGATTTTCACCAGCCGGGATAATTGCTCCTGCCGGTAGTAACGATAGTTATTTTCTCCCACAGCGTCCGGGGGGAGAAGGCCCAGCGCGTCATAGTGGCGCAGCATCCGGGGCGTTACACGGCTCAAACGGGAAAACTCCCCAATGGTCAGCATAACATCGCTCCTTTCGTTTTTCGGAACCGGTTCCCAGAAGATAGGATAATCCCTGACACTGTGGGAATGTCAAGCGATTTTTTGAAAAATTTGGAGAAAGATACATGGAGCGTAAGCGCGGGGCGATCTACTCTGCGAATCGCAGATTATACAAAAACCTCCTCGCTTATTTGTGCGGCCAACACTCTATTTTTTTAATCTCCCATATTGCTCCAGAATCCCTTTTCTTACAATCTCCGACCTGCTCAACTGTTCTTCTTTGCAGCATTCATCCAGTTGTGCTAAGGTCTCTTTGTCCATTCTCACTCTGAGCGTAAAATCTTTCGGATTCTCAGACTTGGGCCGTCCTCTTTTTGCAGCCATGTTCCCCCTCCTTTCACGCTGCTACATCAATAATATGCCGTAGCGACGAGAATGTCAAGCGTTTTTGTTGGGATTCCACAAAAATCCGCTTACCTCCAAAGCCTTCCCCCCAAATTCAAATTCACCAAAAAAAGGCATTGCGTCCCAAGCCGGAGACTGCTATAATAGACCACACGTATATCTTTCGTGCAATCACACCAGAACAGAAATAAGGAGGCAATTTGTCATGCAAGAGATCAAAATCACCCGCGCAGCTACGCTGAAGGAGAAGCCCGACTCCTCCACTCTGGTGTTCGGCAAGAGCTTTACCGACCATATGTTCATCGCAGACTACTACCAGGGCAAGGGCTGGTGCGACCCCCGCATCGTCCCCTACGGCCCCTTGCAGCTGGACCCCGCCGCCAAGGTCCTTCACTACGCCCAGGAGATTTTCGAGGGCCTGAAGGCTTACCGTACCGCCGACGGCGCTATCCAGCTCTTCCGGCCTATGGACAATATCCGCCGGATGAACCTGTCCGCCGAGCGTCTGTCCCTGCCCCAGGTCCCTGAGGACCTGGCCCTGGCCGGTATCACCGAACTGGTGAAGCTGGAGCAGGACTGGGTGCCCCATGAGAAGGACACTTCCCTGTATATCCGCCCCTTCCTGATTGGCGTGGACCCCGCCCTGGGCGTACACTCCTCTCACCACTGTCAGTACATCGTCATCGTGTGCCCTGTGGGCGCTTACTACCCCGAAGGCCTGGCCCCTGTGAAAATCTATGTGGAGGACCAGGACGTGCGTGCGGTTAAGGGCGGCACCGGCATGGCCAAGGCCGGCGGCAACTACGCTGCGTCCCTCCGGGCCGGCGACCGGGCCGAGTCCAAGGGTTATACCCAGGTGCTGTGGCTGGACGGCGTGGAGCGCAAGTACATCGAAGAGGTGGGCGCCATGAACGTGATGTTCAAGGTGGGCGGCAAGATTCTTACCCCTGACCTGAACGGCTCCGTGCTGGACGGCATCACCCGCCGGTCCTGCATCCAGCTGCTGAAGGACTGGGGCTACGAGGTGGAGGAGCGCCGCATCTCCGCCGAGGAGTTATTCGAGGCCGCCAGGAACGGCGCCATGGAGGAGGCCTGGGGCACGGGTACTGCCGCGGTCGTCTCTCCCATCGGCGAGCTGGCCGAGGGCGACGAAAAGGTGATTATCAACAACAACGAAATCGGCCCCGTCACCCAGAAGCTCTATGACGAGCTGACCGGCATCCAGTGGGGCCGGAACGCCGATCCCCACGATTGGATCATGAAGCTGTAAGAGGAAGCGTTTTTTTGCGGGGGAGTGAAACCAATGGTTCACGCCGCTTTGCAATTTTTACTGCCAGCCCCAACCACTTGACTTTTCCCCCGCAAGGTGCTACACTACGGTAGAAAACCGGCATTGACGGAGACGCGATTTGACCTGCGGCGGACAGAGAGGGGCATATTGGCTGAAACTGCCCTGCGCACGCACCAAATCAGTACCACTCCTGAGCCGTCCGGCGAAACAAGCCGGACCGGGCCCGCCCGTTACAGCGGTCACGAGCGGCGGTCTCAGACCGCAAGCAGGGTGGAACCGTGGAGCCATTTACCGCTTCACCCCTGAGTACCATTCAGGGGTGAAGCGTTTTGTTTTGCCCCGAATCAACAAAGGAGGAACCAGCATGTCCGAAGAAAATCTGTACACGTTTGAAAACCCCGAATTCCGCCAAACTTATTGGCACACCTGCTCCCATATCCTGGCCCAGGCCGTCAAGCGCCTCTTCCCGGAGGTAAAGCTGGCCATCGGCCCCTCCATTGACGAGGGATTTTATTATGATATGGACTCCCCCTTCCCCTTCACCCCCGAAATCCTGGAGCAGATCGAGGGCGAAATGCGGAAAATTTGTAAGGAAAAGCTGAAGCTGGAGCGGTTCGAGCTGCCCAGAGCCGAGGCCCTGACCTTCATGCAGGAGAAAAACGAGCCCTTCAAAGTAGAGCTGATCCACGACCTTCCGGAGGACGCGCACATCTCCTTCTACAAGCAGGGCGAATTTACCGACCTGTGCGCCGGTCCCCACCTGGACTCCACCGGCCGGGTGAAGGGCAACGCCATCAAGCTCACCGCCTGCAACGCCGCCTACTGGCGGGGGGACTCCAACCGGGAGACCTTGCAGCGCATCTACGGGATCGCCTTCCCCAAGAAGGACGAGCTGGAGGCCTATCTCCAGCGCATCGAGGAGGCCAAAAAGCGGGACCACCGGAAGCTGGGCAAGGAGCTGGGCCTGTTCATGCTCCGGGACGAGGGACCCGGCTTCCCCTTCTTCCTGCCCAAGGGCATGACCCTGAAAAACACGCTGCTGGACTACTGGCGGCAGGTGCATAAAAAATACGGCTATGTAGAGATCTCCACCCCCATCATGCTCAACCGCCAGCTCTGGGAGCGCTCCGGCCACTGGGACCACTACAAAAACAACATGTACACCACCGTCATTGACGAGGTGGACTTTGCCATCAAGCCCATGAACTGCCCCGGCGGAATGCTGGTCTACGACAGCGAGCCCCACTCCTATCGGGACCTCCCCCTGCGGGTGGGCGAGATTGGCCTGGTCCACCGCCACGAGCTGTCCGGCGCGCTTCACGGCCTGTTCCGTGTGCGCTGCTTCAACCAGGACGACGCCCATGTCTTTATGACGCGGGAGCAGATGAAGGACGTCATTCAGGAGACCGTGCATCTCTTTGACGAGGTCTACTCCACCTTCGGCCTGAGCTACACCATTGAGCTGTCCACCATGCCGGAGGACCACATCGGCACCGTGGAGGAGTGGGAGCGCAACCAGGACATCCTGAAAAACGCCATCACCGATATGGGCAAGGATTTCGTGGTCAACGAGGGCGACGGCGCGTTCTACGGACCTAAGCTGGACTTCCACCTGGCCGACTCCCTGGGCCGGACCTGGCAGTGCGGCACGATCCAGCTGGACAGCCAGCTTCCGGAGCGCTTCGAGCTGGAGTACACCGGAGAGGACGGCCAGAAGCACCGCCCCGTTATGATCCACCGGGTCGTGTTAGGCTCCATCGAACGCTTCATCGGCGTGATCACCGAGCATTTCGCCGGCGCTTTCCCGGTGTGGCTGGCTCCTGTGCAGATAAAAATTCTGCCGGTCACCGACCGGGCGGAGGCCTATGCGGAGAAGCTCCTGGGCGAGCTGGACCGCCAGGGCTTCCGGGCCGAGGTGGACGGCCGCAACGAGAAGATCGGCAAAAAAATCCGGGAAGCCACTTTGGAAAAAATCCCCTTCATGCTGGTGGTCGGCGACCGGGATGTGGAAAACGGCACGGTCTCGGTCCGCCGCCGCTCCGGCGAGGATCTGGGGGCCATGTCCCTGGAGGCGTTTGCCGGGCTGGTGGGCGGAGAGTGCGCCAGTAAGGCTATCCTGTAAAAACTGCAAATCGGAGCTTACCAGGGAGACGGACCCCAGCGGGGTCCGTCTCCCTGCCTTTGGCCCGGAGCCGGACATAAACTGTTTTGGGAAAGTTCAAAAAACCTGGGATATTTCTTCATATTCCTGTCATAATTTAGAGTTATCCTCTATGCGTACTCAGAAAACAGACGAACATCACACAAAAGGAGTGTTTCAGATATGACGTACCAAAACGATCACGACTTCCACTTCTACTCCAGCGAGAATGACGGCTACCGCGGCGGACTTGGGGGCTATACCGACCCCACTCCCGGCCAGTCCCAGCCGCCCCGGCCGCCCAAGAAAGACGGCTTTGCCACCAAGGCGGTGGCCCTGGCCCTCACCTGCGCCCTGCTGGGCGGCGGAGCCGGCGCCGGAGGCGCGGCGCTCTATCTGCACCTGAATCCTCAGCAGACCGTCGCCTCGGCCCCCCTGAACCAGGAGAACAACGCCCCCACCGTCTCCACTGTGGTCAACCAGACAACGGGGAAAGCCCTTACCCCGGAACAGCTTTACGCGCAGAATCTGGCCTCCTGTGTGGGTATCACCATCTCGACCACCGCCGTGAACTTCTACGGCCAGACCACCACTGCCGCGGCCTCCGGCTCCGGCTTCGTCCTCAGCGCGGACGGCTACATCGTCACCAACTACCACGTCATTGAAGACGCTCTGAAGGACGACTCCGTTACGATAGAAGTTTCCTTCGCCAACAGCGACAAGTACGCCGCCAAGGTAGTAGGCGCGGAGAAGGAGAACGACGTGGCGGTGCTGAAAATCGAGGCCACTGGCCTGCGTCCGGTGGTGCTGGGCGACTCCGACCAGCTGGTCGTGGGCCAGACGGTCTACGCCATCGGCAATCCCCTGGGCGAACTGACCTACACCCTCACGGACGGCATGGTGTCCGCCCTGGACCGGCTCATTACCACGGACGAGAGCGTCACCATGAACATGCTCCAGACCAACTGCGCCATCAACCCCGGCAACTCCGGCGGGCCTCTGTTTGACGCAAGCGGAAAGGTCATCGGCATCGTCACCGCCAAGCAGACCCGCTCCAGCTCCGGCGTTTCCGCCGAGGGTCTGGGCTTCGCCATCCCGATCAACGACGTAAAGGCCATCCTGTCCGACCTGAAGGACTTCGGCTATGTCACCGGACGGCCCTTCCTGGGCATCAGCGGCCAGAATATCAGCGAGGCCATCCAGCGCTACGGCATCCCCGCCGGCGCGGAGGTCGTGGCCATTGGGGAAGGCTCCTGTGCCCAGAAGGCCGGGATGCAGGTGGGCGATATTATCACTGCCGTGGACGGCACCGCGGTAGATTCCCAGTCCGCTCTGAGCGCTCTGCTGGCCAGTGAATATAAGGCCGGAGACACCATCCAGGTGACCGTAGTGCGCCAGCAGGAGGAGCTGACCTTGACCGTGACTCTGGACGAGCGCAACGAAAAGACCGAAGCGGCCATTCCGGAGGTTGAGCAGAATCAGCAGGGGCAGAACGGCGGCAGCTACGGCGGCTACTATGATTGGCCCTACGGCGCATTCCCCTATTTCTGGTAACCCCCTGCATAACACCTCAGAACAGCGCTTCCCGAACAACTGAGGGTGAAACACCACCCTTTTAATATATATAAACTCAAGTTTCCTTTCTCTCTCTTTCCTTTTTTCTCATTCTTCCTCCCTGCGGACCGGTCCCCATACACATGGGGGGCCGGTTCTTTTTGACCACTTTTCGTATCATATATTTCTAATATTACAAATCTCTATCAAATTTTACCGCCCAGAAAAATTTTCTTGTTTTCGATGCAACAAAACGCCCCTGTAAAACGTCTTATAGAATAGAGGGGGGAAATGGATGCAGGAGCTGGCGAACCGTCTTTACCGGACCGCTCTGGCCTATCTGGGCAGCGTCCAGGAGGCGGAGGACGCAGTCCAGGATACATTTGTGATTTTTTACGAAAAATCCCCCCAGAATTTGAAAAATCCAGCCGCATGGCTCACCCGTGTGCTGGTCAACCAGTGCCGGGACCGGCTGCGCTCCCCCCAGCGGCGGGAGGTCCCCCTCTGGGAAGGCCTCCCCGCCCCAGGCCCGGAGGAAAAAGAAGAGCTGGAAGAAATGTTTTCCCTGCCGCCGGAGGACCGGACCGTGCTGCACCTGTTTTACTACGAGGGCTACTCCACGGAGGAAATCGCGGCGATTCTGAACGTCCGTCCCGGCACGGTGCGCTCCCGGCTCAGCCGGGCGCGGGACCGCCTGCGGACGCTTCTGAAAGGAGGAGCTGAGTGAAGCATTACGTCGATTACATGGACCGGCAGACCCTGTCCCCGGAGCGGCTGCACAAGCTGGAGCAGCTTCGGCCCCGCCCCCAGCGGCCCTGGAGGAGCTGGAGACGGTGGGTGGCGCTGGCGGCCTGCTGCGCGGTGCTGGTGGGCTTAGGCCTGAGCATGACCCGGCCCGTGCAAACCTCCCCGGTGGAGCTGCCCCCCGCCTCGGCGGCGCAGTCCACGCTGGAAAAGGAGCGGCTGCTTCCTCTGCCTCGGCTGGCGTTCCGGGACAACACCGCAAAGCGCGTGATGGAGGACGCGGCCCCGGAACCGGCCATCGCGCCCACGCCGGCGGCTTCCCCGGTCCAGTCCCCGGAGCCGGAGGCTGATGGCCGCGCCGCCCTGGCGGAGCAGTTCGGCGGAAAGATTCCTGACGTGCTGGGCTGGGAGGACTTTGAAGTCCACAGCCGCGGCGGCGAGCCGGACGCGCCCTGTCTGTACGTGAGCGGCCAGGCGGAGGAGTTCAGCTTTGACCTGGCGGTGCAGGAGGGAAAAATTCCCGACGGGGCCTCCACGGACGGGGAGATCACCGAATATTGCGGTGTGGAGATCGCGGGCGTAAAGCAGGCGGAGGATTTATATGAAGTATCGTTCCTGACCCCCGACGAGGTGGGGGTGTACTACAGTGTGAAGGGCGAGGACGGCCCGGAGTGGACCGCCGCCCTGGTGTGGGCGCTCTTAGCGCCGAAAGGAGAAGATTGAAATGAAACTGATCGCCCTGATTTTGACGGCGGCTCTGGGTATCGTGCCGGAGGTCATCTGTATGTCAGAGTATGCCCCGGCCTGGTCCTATCCCCTGGCCGAGATGTATGTGGAGGCCTGTATGGAGCTTTGGGAGAAGGACAGCGGGCTGAACGAGAACGCAGAGGTGCTGGTCTTTGACTTTACGGAGTGCAAAACCCTGGACAAATCCCAGCAGGAATGGCTGATGGAGACGGTAGGGGAACGGTTCGGGGTGGAGACCCGGCCGGGGACGTTTGCCGACCTGGTGAGCGAAGGCCTGATCGTATACCCTGACCGGGAGGAGCGGCCCCACTGGTGCGAATTCCCCACAGGACTGCTGATTTCCCTGGCCGACGAGCGGCAGGGGGACGGCAGCGTAAAATTCACCCTGGAGAAGTGGCGCACACCCCTGGGGGCCTACTGGCTGCATGACTGCACCGCGATTTCCGACGACGGCGTGCCGGAGACCTGGAGCTATACCGTAGGCGCGGAGTTTATTTCTTAAATTTTTGTGAAGGTTTGCAAACTCCCTTGCGGGGGACCGGTTTGGGGTCTATACTGAAAAAGCACGTCTCCGACATTTTTTCACAAAGGAGTGAGCGCTTTGCCCCAGACACGGCCCAGACGCAGGGCCAAAAAGCATACGTCTGTATTCCGGCGGGTCTATGGCGGATTGGTAGTCGTTTCCGCCTTGATCGTAGGGGTCTATATTCTCTGGCCGATGGTAATAAAACCCCCGGCGCAGCAGACAGAGAAGCCCAAGCCCCCCGCCCAAAACAGCAGCAGTACTTCCCAGCCGGAGCAGCCGTCAGGCCCGGTGCGGCGGGAGCAGACCTATAATATTCTTCTGGTGGGCGTGGACGACGGCCACGGCAACGCGGATACCATCATGCTCTTGCAGTACGATGTGCCCAACCAGAAGGTCGGCGTGGTGTCCATCCCGCGGGATACTATGGTGGACCGGGACTGGACCCGCATTCCCAAAATCAACGCCGCTTACGGCAAGGGCGGTGTGGAGCTTCTGAAAGAAGAGATCTCCCGGACCCTGGGCGTGCCCATCGACTACCACATACAGGTGGGCCTCCAGGCCTTTGTGGAGGTGGTGGACCAGGTGGGCGGCCTGGATTTCTACGTGCCGGAGGATATGTACCACGACGACGAGGGCGGCTTTGTGATAAACCTGAAAAAGGGCCAGCAGTGGCTGTCCGGGCGTAAAACCCTGGAGCTTGTGCGCTACCGGGGGTACGGCAACGCGGACATCGGCCGGACCGAGATGCAGCGGGAGGTCCTGACCGCGCTGGCCAAAAAGTTATTGTCCTTTGGTGGCATCGCCAACATACAGAGCTTTCTGAAGATTTTCAACGAGCATGTGGACACCGACCTGAGCTGGACGGACATCACGTTCCTGGCCCAGTCCGCCTTTGGGCTGGACACGGAAACCGGCGTGACCACCGCGGTCCTGCCGGGCCGCGGGGACGCGGTGCTGGGCAAGACCAAGTGGTGCTACGAGCTGGACCCGGACCAGACGCTGGAGATGGTCAACGCCATGCTCAACCCCTACGACGAGCCGCTGACCCTGGCGGACCTGGACCTCATCAAAGGGGAGAGCTACTTACAGTAGAAAAATCCCGTCCTTCTGGAAGGACGGGATTTTTCTTCGGTCATTTGGCCTGGAACCGCCGCAGGCTGTCGTTCAGCCGCCGGGTGTCCGCCTGAAGCTCCAGCCACAGGGCGTACCACATAGCCAGAAGCCCCGCCTCCAGCAGGGCCAGCAGCAGGGCCGCGCCCCACACCGGCACCCCCGGAAACCAGCCCAGCCCCCAGGCGCAGCCAATGAAAATCACGTTGCCCAGCACGGCCCACACCGCCGTACGGCGGGCCAGGCCCGGACCGGACCAGTCCTGGCCGGTGGGGAAAAAGAAGCTCTCCACCCCGGCGAACGCAAAGCACGCCAGCAGCATTTCCAGCAAAATCAGGATGGGGATGGCGGATTCCCCCAGCAGCGCGGTACTCACGCCCTTGCAGAACACGCAGGCGGAGAAATACAGTCCCATGCGGTATTTTGTGTCCGCGCCCCACAGGTAAAAGCGATTGAATGCGTTCATAAAAATCTCCTTTCTTACGGTCCCAGTCTTACAGTCCCAGCCGCTCGCGCAGCAGGGGGGCATAGTGGCGGGAGGCCATCAGCTTTTCGCCCGTCTCCAGCAAAATTTCCACCCGTCCGCCGGGGCGGCTTTTCAGCGTGCGGATGTGGTGGAGGTTCACCAGGACCGGACGGCCGATGCGGACGAACCCCAGAGAGGCGTACCGGCTCTCCAGCTCGCCCAGGCTCAGGGCGGTGTGGTAGATGGTCTGCTGGGTGTAGACAAACACCCGGTCGTCCACACTCTCGCAGTAGACCACCTGGTCCGGCGCGATCAGCGTCAGCGTGCGGGCTTCGTCCCACACGCCCAGCCGCTGGAGTCCGGAGCGCAGCAGCGTGAGGATGCCCAGCATCTCCTCGTCCAGGGCGGGACAGCGCAGGATGACCTCGTTTTCCGGGATGGCAGTGTGCTGTACTATAATTTTCACCGGCGCACCTCCTGTTCGTTGACAGCACCAGCTTATCAGCCCTAGGCGCAAAAGGCAAGGGCCGTTCCCCTA
>CAJTOE010000016.1 GCA_910577805.1 uncultured Oscillospiraceae bacterium
ACCGATAAGCCTTCCCCCCTGGCGGGGGAAGGCCGACTCCCCCTGTCAGGGGGAGATGTCGAGCGCAGTGAGACAGAGGGGGTAGGGAGGATGGCCGAAGGCCAGACGGATGAGGGGGAGAGAGTGTGGCACTTTCCACATGGTGTGTGAATTTTTTTCTCTTGCATAATGTAGCGTAGCTGTGCTATAATCAGCTTGGATAATCGCTAAGTATCCAAAATGCTCACGCGTAAAAAAACTTCCGGAGAGGGGGAAGCTCTCCGGAAGTTTTTTTGTGCTCATCTGCCCTTGCGCCAGCTGTCAAGCCACTTGCAGACGTAATATCCTATTACGCTTGCTCCGACAGCCAGAATAAAATCGCTAAGTACTTCCAAAATGCTCACCCCCTTCTGTTGCCAGTATAGGGAAGGGCAGCATGTGGATTATAACATTTTTCGACAGTGAATACAAGAATTGTGTAGGTTTGCGGTTTTATTTGTGAAGTAGAGCAGCCCTTTGGCTTCACCCTCATCCGTCACGCTTCGCGTGCCACCTTCCCCCGTGAGGGGGAAGGCTCGGACACTGGCACTCACTTGTTTGCACAGTAGTATCAATAGAGGCACCGATAAGCCTTCCCCCCTGGCGGGGGAAGGTGGATGGCCGAAGGCCAGACGGATGAGGGGGAGAGAGTGTGGAGGATAAGCTGCTTTTTGAATGGAGTCCACATTATTTTTCCACAAATGAGTGCTATAATGTGGATGCAAAGCAAATGTCAGCGTATTAACAACACCCAAAATGCTCACACGCAAAAAACTTCCGAAGAGTTTTCCACTCTCCGGAAGTTTTTTCGCATTTCTCTGTCCCGCGGAATCCAGCAGGGCAGTTTTTTAACTTTCTTCCTCGACCAGCGCCACCGCAATGGACAGCTCGTCCAACTGCTTCTGGTCCACCACATCGGGACACTGGGTCATAGGCTCACTGGCGTTCTGCACCTTGGGGAACGCAATCACATCCCGGATCGAATCCGCGCCGGTCATCAGCATCACTAACCGGTCCAGACCGTAGGCCAGACCGCCGTGGGGAGGTGCGCCGAACTTGAATGCGTTAATCAGATGCCCAAAACGTGCCTGCGCGTCCTCCTCGGTGAAGCCCAGGGCACGGAACATCGCCTGCTGAACCTCCGGCACGGAGATGCGGATGGAACCGCCGCCCAGCTCAGTGCCGTTGAGCACGATGTCATAGGCCTTGGCCCGGCAGTTCTTCTTGTCGCTCTCCAGCTTGTCGAAATCCTCGTCCATGGGGGCGGTGAAGGGGTGGTGCATCGCCACGTAACGGTTTTCCTCCTCGGAGAACTCGAACATGGGGAACTGCGTCACCCAGAGGAACTTATAATCGTCCTTCTTCAGCAGATCAAGCTGGCGGGCCACCTCACAGCGCAGAGCGCCCAGCGCCGCAAACACGACCTCTTCCTTGGCGTCGCCGCAGATCAGCACCAAATCTCCGTCCTTGGCGTTGGCGCGCTCCAGGATGGCTTTGTTCTCCTCCTCGGTGAGGAATTTTGCGTAAGAGCTGGTCATCTCGCCGTTGTGGAGCCGCGCCCAGGCCAGGCCCTTGGCCTGATATGTCTTTACGAATTCCGCCAGCTTGTCGATTTTCTTCCGGGGAAAATCCCCGGCATGGCCGTTGACATTGATCAGCCGGACTGTGCCCCCCGCCGCCACCGGGCCGGAGAACACCTGGAATCCGCAGTCCTTTACCAGGTCGCTGATGTCTTGCAGCTCAAAGCCGAACCGCAGGTCGGGCTTGTCCGAACCGAACCGGTCCATGGCCTCCCGCCAGGGCAGGCGCTGGAAAGGCGTCTGTACGTCCACATTCAGGACTTCTTTAAAAACTCTCTGTAAAAATCCCTCTTGAATCGACATTACGTCATCTTCATTCACAAAGGACATCTCCAGGTCGATCTGGGTGAACTCCGGCTGACGGTCCGCCCGTAAGTCCTCGTCACGGAAACAGCGGACGATCTGGAAGTAGCGGTCAAAGCCGGAGAGCATCAAAAGCTGCTTGTACTGCTGGGGAGACTGGGGCAGAGCGTAGAATTTGCCCGGATGGACCCGGCTGGGCACCAGATAGTCCCGTGCGCCCTCCGGGGTGGATTTGGTCAGCATGGGCGTTTCAATCTCTAAAAAACCGTTTTCGTCAAAGTAGTCCCGGCAGATTTTCGAGATTTTATGCCGGATGGCAATGGCCCGCTGCATGTCCGGACGGCGCAGGTCCAGATAACGGTATTTCAGCCGCAGCATGTCGTTGACCTGGCTGTCCTCCTCAATGGCGAAGGGAGGGGTCTCCGCTTTGGCCAGCAGGCGCAATTCGGTCACGTACAGTTCCACACCGCCGGTGGGGATTTTGTCCGTCTTGGCTTCACGCTCCTTTAAAAGGCCCGTGGCCGCTACCACGTACTCGCTGCGCAGGGATTTCGCTTTCTCAAAGACCTCCGGGGCGGTGCCGTCGTCAAAGGTCAGCTGTAAAATGCCTGTGCGGTCCCGCAGGTCCACAAAAATCAACGCGCCCTTGTCCCGCTGCCGCTGGACCCACCCGCATACAGAGATGGTTTCTCCGGCTTGGGCAGGGCGTAAGTCGCCGCAGTAGTGGGTGCGGCGGAAGTTTTGTAAATTGTCCATTTTGTTCAGCTCCAGTCTGCGTTATTTCGTTGGATTGTTTTTTGTTTGGAAAGGGGTGAGCAAAAGTCTGGGGAAAACGACCCGCCCAGGGGGTCGGGTCCCACAGTTCACGCCTCACCCATATCGTTTCAGTAGTGTTTCCAGTTCTTCCCTGAATTTACCCGGATTGCTGGGAATATACGCCGTCCAGACTTCGTTTTCGTCCGCCAGCCAGAGCTTCCCGCCGGACCAGTAGGCCACAATGCTGGGTGTACAGCCCTGGTGCAGATAAATGACCGTACCTCCGTCCTCCATGGGGGAGGGGAGGAGGCTTTTGCGGTATTTCTGACTGCGCAGCAGATTCAGAACGGCGTGGTAGCTCTGGTTTCGGGAAGGCGGCGGGTCCGGGTTGTCCCAGGTGGGGCCGGGATAGATTATATACAGCTCCCGCTTATCTTGCGCTGGCAGGGTAAAGGGGCCTGGGGTCCAGATATCATCAAAGGCGTATTCTTCCCTGAAATATCCGAACAGAAAGCCCGCCAGCGGTGCCGCCGCCAGCACCAGAGCCGCCAAAAGAAGCCTGCGCTTCCGGCTCATTTATCCAGGACCGGCGTACCCTGATTGCGCAGAGCAAGTCCGGCCTTGATTTCCGTCACCGCCTGCTCGTAAGTCAGCTTTTTCTGCTCCCCGGAGGTCATATCTTTAATAGAAGCCGCTCCCTCCTTGATTTCGTCCTCCCCAAGTATGGCAATATAGGGGACTCCAATCTTGTCGGCGTAGGCCATCTTCTGCTTGAACTTTTTCTGCTCCCCGTGTATCTGCGTCCGGATGCCTGCGGCCCGCAGCTGCGTTGCCAGCGTGATGGACGGACCCATATCCTCAGTCATAGGCAGGACCAGTACGTCGGCTGGAGCCGTATTCAGCGCGTCGTTCAAATAGCCCTGGTCCTCCAGGACAAAGAACAGACGGGTCAGTCCAATGGAAATGCCCACTCCGGGAAGCTGCTTGTCGGTATAATACTCCGCCAGATTGTCATACCGGCCTCCGGAACAGATAGAGCCGATTTCCGGATGGTCCAGCATCGTCGTTTCGTAGACCGTGCCGGTATAATAATCCAGGCCGCGGGCAATGGCCAGATCTACCGCAAAATGGTCCTCCGGGACCCCGAACGCGGCCAGATACTGCACCACAGTCTTCAGCTCGTCCAGGCCCTGGTCGAACAGCTCGTGCCGCCCCCGGTACTGCTCCAGTGCGGTCAGAATCTCCTGGCTGCTGCCGTGGATATCCACAAACCGCAGGATCTCCAAAGCCTGCTCCTTGGGGACGTGCAGCTCCTCCTCCAGGATGCTGTGGACCTTTTCCGCACCGATCTTGTCCAGCTTATCCACAGTGCGCATGATTTCTGTGGATTTCTCCGAAAGCCCCAGCATGGCATAAAAGCCATTCAACACCTTCCGGTTGTTGACACAGATCATAAAGCGCCTTAAACCCAGTGCCGTGAAGGTCCGGTATATGATGGACGGAATCTCCGCCTCGTTGGAGATGTCCAGCTTGCCGTCCCCGATGATGTCGATGTCCGCCTGGTAGAACTCCCGGAACCGGCCCCGCTGGGCCCGCTCGCCCCGGTAGACCTTCCCAATCTGGAAGCGGCGGAAGGGAAAAGCCAGCTTGCCGTAGTTCAGGGAGACGTATTTCGCCAGGGGGACCGTCAGATCAAAGCGCAGGGATAAATCGCTGTCCCCCTTGGTGAAACGGTAGATCTGCTTCTCCGTCTCGCCGCCGCCCTTGGCTAACAGCACCTCGCTGGATTCGATCAGCGGAGTGTCCAGGGGGGTGAAGCCGTAGAGGGCGTAGGACTCCCGGATGATGGCCGCCATGCGCTCGAACTGGGCCTGACGGCCGGGGAGAAGCTCCAGAAAGCCGGAGAGAGTGCGGGGCTGTACTTTACTCATACGAACAAAATCCTTTCTGAAAAAAGCGCCCCCATCCCGGTAAGGACGAGAGCGCGGACGGTTACAGTGCGAACGGCACCCGGTTGGGATTCATGCCCTCCCGCCAGTCCAGGTCGCCGCGGGCCAGTCCGTGAATCAACAGCTCGGCCGTTGCTACGTTGGTGGCCACCGGGACCGAGTGCTGGTCACACAGTCGGGTGATATACATGACGCTCTCGTCCATCTGGTTGTCCTGGGGCGCGTTGAAGAACAGCACCATGTCGATCTCATTGTAGATGATGCGCTGGCCGATCTGCTCCACACCCCCGTGCTCGTGGGAGAGAAACAGATTGACCGGCAGGCCGGTGGCCTCCGCCACCATGCGGCCGGTGGCGTTGGTGGCGCAGATGATGTGCTTGGATAGCACGCCGCAGTAGGCGGTACAGAATTGCACCATAAGCTCCTGTTTTTTGTTGTGACACATGATCGCAATGTTCATGGCGGGGGAACCTCCTTTTGACGAATATATAACTGAATATTCAGCGGATGCGCATGATGGGGACCTGCCGTCCCTCCAGCCGCAGGGCGATGTTCCGGCAGGCGTCCGCCGCGCCGGGGCGGGTGCGGGGAAGCAGAGGCTTGCCTTGATTGGCAGAAAGTATGACGTGCTGGTCCTCCGGGACCACGCCGATGAGAGGCAGTCCGGCGGCGTCCATGGCGTCGTCTATGGTGGTGCGGAGCTGGCGCAGCAGCTTTGGCTGAATGCGGTTCATGACCAGATGTATTTGACGTAAGTATGCCAGCTCCTCCACCGTGCGCTGGGCGTCCCGCAGAGAGGACGCGTCGCTGGTGGAGACGACAATGGCCCGATCCGCCCCGCAGCAGGCCAGACGAAACCCGCTGCCCAGTCCGGCGGGGGAGTCGATCAGCACATAGTCAAAGCGCTCACTGGCCTTACGCAGCATGGCCTGGACCGTTTCCGGACGGATGTTTTCCGGCAGCTGCATGGGGGAGGTGAGCAGATAAAGCCCCGGCAGGTCCGGATGGGCGACCACGGCCCGGTCCAGCGGGACCCGGCCCAGGGCTACGTCGGTGAAGTCCAGCAGCGCCCGGTCGTGGAGGCCCAGGGTGATATCCAGATTGCGCAGGCCAATGTCCATATCAATACAGAGGACATGCCGTCCGACCCGTGAGAGCGCCGCTGCGGCCCCTCCGGTGATGGTGGTTTTTCCGGTGCCTCCCTTTCCGGAGGTAATGACAATCACGGCGCCCATAGTGCATCCGGCCTCCTATATCTTCCATAAGTAATATATCATATTTTTCATATTCGTCAATGGGTTTTTGTTAAAAAAACATAAATTTGGAATCTATTTTCTCAAAGAGGTTCCTTCTGGAGCCTGGCCCAGCGCCGGGGGTAGCCTTTTGGGGTGAGGCCCGTTTTTTGGACGCAGATCAGCCGGTGGTCCGCGTCCGTTCCGGGGATGGAATAGGACTGGGAAAAGAGGAGCTTTCCCCCTAAAACCCGGTGGGCCTGGGCCGCGTTCCGCAGCTCCTGACCGCCTCCGGGACCCTTCATCGCCAGAAAACGCCCGCCGGGTTTTACGAAGGGTAAGCACAGCTCGCTCAATATCCGCAATTCCGCGACGGCGCGGGCTGACGCGAAATCAAAGCTGTCCCGCCAGCCCTTCTGCATGGCCTGCTCCTCCGCACGGGCATGGACCGTCTGTACGCCCTCCAGGCCCAGCGCGGCGCTGACCTCCGTGAGCCAGTCCAGACGCTTGTTCAGACTGTCCAGGAGCGTTACCTGGAGTGTGGGCACCAGGATTTTTAACACCAGGCCCGGAAAGCCCGCCCCGGTGCCGACATCAATCAGAGTTTTTTGACGGAAATCCACCCACCGCAGAAGGGCCGCGCAGTCCAGCATGTGCAGCCGCGCCACCCCCTCCGGGTCCCGGATGGCGGTCAGGTTCATGACCTGGTTTTTCTCCAATAACAGCTCCCCGTAGCGGGCCAGCTGCTGGGGGGCCTGGGCGGGGCAGGGGATGCCCAGCTCCGCCAGGCCATCGGCAATGATCTGTTCCATGTCAGCCTCCAAAGTTGCTCATCAGCCCGGCTATGCCGATGGGAAGCGTCGCCAGGGCCAGCAGCCAGCTCAGTGCCGCCATCAAAATCGCCGCGCCCTTGCCGGGACGGCCCGTGCTTCGCCAGCTCACCAGGGCGACCGCGCCTAAGCCAATCAGACCGGGAATCACAAGAAGAGGTCCCAGGTTGCCCAGGGGCTTTGCGGTGAAATAGAACCAGGTGGTGAGCGCCACCAGGATCACCATATAGACCAGCCCAATCCAGGCCAGTGTGCGCTTTACCGGCGAGGCGGGGGTGTAGTCCGGCTTTTTCTCATCCATGGCGCTGCTCCTTTACGCTGAAGGCTGCGCCCCCCGCCATGTCCATGACGTTGCCGCGGGCGATAAACTGCTTGAATTCACTGAAAAATCTCTTCATCGCTTCCGCTCCGCTTCCAGCACCGCCGGGTCGCCCTCCCAGTGGCCCTCTTCCGCCTTCATCAGGGTCTGGCGCATTCCCATTTGCAGATTGAACAGCATCCGGTTCAGGGACGTGATCTCCTGCTCGGTCAGCTGGGCGAACAGGATGCCGTACTGGAATTTGCCGTTGCGCTCGGTACAGCGGACGATCTGGCCGATGTGATTGAAGGGGCTGTACTCCTCCAGCTTGATGCGGATGCGGACCACCTCGTCCTCACTGTGGACGTACTCCGACTCCACACAGCAGCCCCCTGTGCTGATATTGACCAGCTGGCAGTCCTCCGGGTGGCGGTAATGGTCGTCGTCCTTGCGGTAGAGGAAGGCCGGGGCGGTGAGCGGCAGGCGGAAGTTTTCCCGCGTTTCGTCGTGAACCTCCGCCTTCATGTCCTTGACCTTGAACACCGTCCGGTTGGATTCCTCCACCACGGCGTTCAGGAAGATGGGGACGAGCCGCTTGTCATAGCCGCTGAGCCGGACCTCCGCATTGAGGGGGCAGGTCTTGAAGGACAACTCCCCAGGCAGACGGCCCAGCGTCGCGGTGGTCTGGGTCAGCTCCAGGACCCGGCCCGTGAGCAGATAGTCCCCGTCCTTCAGCGTTACGTCGATGCGCATTCCGTTCGTCAGATTGCCCGAGGTGCTGCCGGTTGGCTCCCGCTTGGTGCCCGGCTCAATGTCCGTTTGTGTGGTGGTCTTTGCCGGCTCTTTTTCCTTCTGGAACAGCGATGAAAACAGACCCATGTGTGTTTCTTCCTTTCCAAAAATATTTTTATTGGGGAGATTTTTTTACCCTCATTTGTCAGGGGGAAGTCTTTTGGGGGACCATGATCTGGAGTCCGCCCATGTAGGGCTGCAAGACTGTCGGGATGGTCACGCTGCCGTCCGCCTGGAGGTTGTTTTCCAGAAATGCGATCAGCATCCGGGGCGGCGCTACCACGGTATTGTTGAGCGTGTGGGGCAGGTAGGTCTGGCCGTTTTCGCCCTTGACCCGGATTTTCAGACGGCGGGACTGTGCATCCCCCAGGTTGGAGCAGGAGCAGACCTCAAAGTATTTCTTCTGCCGGGGGGACCAGGCCTCAATATCGCAGGATTTTACCTTCAAGTCCGCCAGGTCGCCGGAGCAGCACTCCAGCTGCCGCACAGGAATATCCAGGGACCGGAACAGGTCCACCGAGTAGCGCCACATCTTCTCGTACCACTCCATGGAGTCCTCCGGCTTGCAGACCACGATCATTTCCTGCTTCTCGAACTGGTGGATGCGGTACACCCCGCGCTCCTCCAGGCCGTGGGCGCCCTTCTCCTTCCGGAAGCAGGGGGAGTAGGAGGTGAGCGTCTGGGGAAGGGCGGACTCCGGGAGCATCTGGTCAATGAATTTGCCAATCATGGAATGCTCGCTGGTGCCAATCAGATACAGGTCCTCGCCCTCGATCTTGTACATCATAGCGTCCATGTCCGTCTGGCTCATAACGCCCTCTACTACGTTGCCGTGAATCATGAAGGGGGGGATGCAGAACGTGAAGCCCTTGGCAATCATAAAATCGCGGGCGTAGGCCAGCACCGCCTCGTGGAGCCGGGCAATATCGCCCATCAGATAGTAGAAGCCGTTGCCGGACACCCGGCCCGCGGCGTCCATATCCACGCCCTGGAAGCTCTCCATGATCTGGGTGTGGTAGGGGATGTCAAAGTCCGGGACCACGGCCTCACCGAAGCGCTCCACCTCTACGTTGGCGGAGTCGTCGGGGCCGATGGGGACAGAGGGGTCGATGATGTTGGGGATGACCAGCATGATTTTGCGGATCTCCTGGGCCAGCTCTGTTTCCTGCTGCTCCAGCTGGGCCAGACGGTCCGCGTTGGCCTTCACCTGGGCCTTGGCCTCCTCGGCCTCCTGGAGCTTGCTGGGGTCCTTTTTGGCCTGCCCCATCAGCATACCCACCTGCTTGCTCAGGGCGTTCCGGGCGGTACGGAGCTGCTGGGCCTCCGCAATCACGGTGCGGTTCTTCTGGTCCAGCTCCAGTACCTGGTCCACCAGGGGGAGCTTCGCGTCCTGGAATTTCTTCTTTATGTTTTCCCGGACTGCGTCGGGGTTGTCTCGAATGAATTTGATGTCTAACATGGTATCCTCTCCTTTTTATATTCGATGTTTCACGTGAAACATTTCCTTAGTACAGTGCGTCATAAATTTCCTGGTAGCGGCCGGCAGGGGAGAAGCGGTCATTCTCCGTAGTACTCTCCTTGGGGAGGTATTCCACAAGCTTCTGGTTCTGCATGGTCTCGATGAGCTGGCGGCACAGCTTATACCGGCCCCGGACATAGGCTTCGTTCACCTGCCAGAAGTAATCCAGCGCTTTTTCGGCGTTGTCCAGCCGGGTCTGGAGACCCGTTTTTTCCTCCTCCAGGGCTGTCTTGCTCTGCTCCATAGCCTGGAGCTGCTGTTCCAGCTCCTCCACCTGCTGCTGGAGCTTGGCGTTGTCCTCGTAGAGGGACTGCACCGACTGCATCGCCGACATGGACTCCCGCAGGCCGGACATGGATTCCGTCAGTCCGCCGATCATTTCGTTGCTCTGGCGGCGCTCCATGAACAGGGAGACAAGCAGGAGCAGAAACGCCGCCACAAACAGTATCACGATGTAGGTCAGCACCGATTGCTGGCGCTTGCGCTGGGTGCTGTTCCGGCGGGGACGTGCCTTTCCGGAGTCCGGGCCAGGGCCGGGGATATCCGGGGTGCGGGAGGCGTTTGGCTCATTCATAGAGAATATCCCCCTCCCGTCCGTGGGCCTGGAGCCACGTCAGCAGAGAGTCCAGGTCCTGGCTGTTGTAGTACTCCAGCTGAATGCGGCCCTTGTCGCCCTTGGCGGTGATGGTCACTTTTCGGCCCAGCTGCCCGGACAGCGTCTTTTCCACCTCCCCCAGGTAGAGCGCAATGGGGTCGTCCGCCGCCCGCTGGGTTTTCTTAGGCTCCTTTTGAAGGGTTTTAATCAGGGCTTCCGTCTGCCGGACGGAAAGCCGCTCGGCAATGACCCGCTTGGCCGCCGCCCGCTGTAGGGCCGGGGTGGGGGCGGCCAACAGTGCGCGGGCGTGTCCGGCAGATAACTGGTCCTGGGCCACCAGCTCCAATAAATCCTCCGGCAGAGCCAGCAAGCGCAGAGTGTTCGTGATGGCGGGGCGGGATTTGCCCATCTGCTGGGCCACCTGCTCCTGGGTCAGGCCGTATTCCTCCATCAGGGTCTGATAGCCCTGGGCTTCCTCCACCGGGTTCAGGTCCTCCCGCTGAAGGTTTTCAATGAGGCCGATTTCCATAACTTTTTTATCGTCCGCCTCGATGATGACCACGGGAACCTCACGGAGGCCCGCGTCTTTCGCGGCCCGCCAGCGGCGTTCTCCGGCGATGATCTGGTAGTAGCCGGTGGACAGACGGCGGACGGTAAGGGGCTGGATGATTCCATGGATACGGATGGAGTCAGCCAGCTCTGCCAGGGTTTCCGGGTCGAAGCGCTTCCGGGGCTGATTCAGACCCGGCTCCACCTGGGAGATGGGCAGGGATACCGCCCCGTCCCCTTGGTCCTGAATCTCCGGGGAGCCCAGCAGGGCGTTGAGGCCCCGGCCTAAACCAGTCTCTTTTGTTCTTTTTGGCATGGCAATATCCTTTCTCTTCAAGCGTTCTGGTGCAGCTCCTCGATCTCCTGGGCCAGCGCGGTGTAGGCCTCCGCGCCTCTGGAGTAGGGGTCGTAGGCCTGGATGGGCTTTCCGTGGCTGGGCGCCTCAGACAGGCGGACGTTCCGGGGGATCACCGTGGCGTACACCTGACCGGGGAAGTGGCGCTTGACCTCCTCTGCCACCTGGAGGGACAGATTGGTCCGGCTGTCGAACATGGTCAGAAGCACGCCCTCCAGACTGAGCTGGGGGTTGAGTCCTTTTTTGACCAGCCGGACGGTGGACAGCAGGTCGCTGAGGCCTTCCAGGGCGTAGTACTCGCACTGGACCGGCACCAGCAGGGCGTCCGCGGCGCACAAGGCGTTGACGGTCAGCAGCTCCAGGGAGGGGGGGCAGTCGATGAGGATGTAGTCGTACCTGTCCTGGAAGCAGGCCAGGGCTTTGCGGAGCATGTGCTGGGGGTCCTCCAAGCCGATCATTTCCACCCCGGCGCCGGCCAGGGATTTATTGGAGGGGAGCACATCCCCGAATTTGGTGGAGACCACGGCCTTTTCCGGCTCGGCTCCAGAGATCAGAACGTCGTAGATACTGGGGGATGCGGCGCTTTTGTCCACACCCATCCCGCTGGTGGCGTTGGCCTGGGGGTCAAAGTCACACAGCAGCACCCGTTTGCCCAGCCCCGCCAGCGCGGCGGTCAGGTTCACGGTGGTAGTGGTCTTTCCCACCCCGCCCTTTTGGTTCACGACGGCAATGCTGCGGCTCATTCGCAGTTCCTCCTAATGTGATGATTGTGGTATCAACCCATTATAACAACCGCACGTCCGCATTTCAACCGCTTGTGTGAAAAAATCGAGGGATTTCGCAAAGTTTAGAGGGGTAAATATGCCGGGTGGAGGAGAATTGCCGCTTTAGGGAGAAGCCGGAGGGCCGCACAACGTTACGAATCAAAAACATTCTCTAGATTAGAGAGTGATTCATATAGTCGATTCTCAAAAAAATATCCGCAGCCCCGGAACCCGAAGCTGCGGAAAAGGGAGGAGAGGAAATGAAATGTTTCACGTGAAACATTGGGGAAAACAAATTTGCGGAGAACCGGCGACCCTACAGGAAGTTCGCCAGCACATCCATCAAGCCTCCCGCCCCACCGCCTGCCCGGACCTCTGGCGGGGAATCCGAATGGTCAGCAGGATTTCCTCCTCGGAGTCCTCCCGCTGGCACTGGGCGTCCACCCCGGCGGAGCGCATCAAATCCACACTCCGGGACAGCGTGTTCAGAAACAGCCGCACGTCCTTTAAAATAATAGTCCGTTTCGGCTTAGGGGCCGGCTCCGGAGGCGGGGAGAGAAGCAGCTCCACAAGGCGCTCGGTCTGGGCGACGGTGAGCTGATCGGCTAGAATCTGCTCCACCGCCTTTTGGAGGAGCGCCGGGTCCTCCAGGCGCAGGAGGGCGCGGGCGTGGCGTTCGGTGCAGCCTCCGTCCCGGAGGGCTTGCAGGATGTCCGGGGGGAGCTTCAGCAGGCGGAGCTTGTTTGCCACAGCGGATTGGCTTTTGCCGATACGCCGGGCCAGCTCCTCCTGGGAGAGGCGGAAGGTATCCAGGATAGAAGCCAGGGCCTGGGCCTCCTCCCAGAAATCCAGATCCCGTCTCTGGAGATTTTCCACCAGAGCCAGGAGGGAGGAGGCGGAGGAATCGGCCTGGACAGAGAGGCAGGGGACCTGGTCCATACCCAGGAGCTGGGCGGCCCGGAGCCGCCGTTCTCCGGCGATCAGCTCCCAGCCCTGGGGACAGCGGCGGACGGTGAGGGGCTGCAAGATACCAAGGGCGCGGATGGAGTCCGCCAGGGCTTGCAGGTCGTCGGGGGAGAACACCTGCCGGGGCTGGCTGGGGTTGGGGGAGATCGCGTCCACCGGCAGGTACAAGATTCGATTCTGGTCAAAGAGACCCTTACGGGGCAGCAGGCGCATGGACGGAACACCTCCCTAACAAGCTTGTCCGACTGCTTACAGGTATAGTTTAACAGACTTTCCGAAAAATGCAGTCGAAGACCGGCGAGGAGAAAAAATTTCGGGAGAAAGATAAATTCCAAAAAACCCTTGTATCTTTCTGCAAGTTCCGGTATAATAGACTTGCAAAAAGCCAGGACTGAAACTGAGAAAGGGAGGAAATTATGACAAAGCGTAAAATGCCCCTTGCGATGTGGATTTGCGTGGGGCTGATCGTCGGCGTAGCGGCGGGGCTGGTGCTGATGGCCGTGCCCAACGGCAAGGACATTGCCAACGGCTACATCAAGCCCTGGGGCACCATCTTTCTGAACCTGCTGAAATTCATCGTCGTGCCGATCGTACTCTTTTCCATTGCGTCGGGCGTGATCTCCATGCAGGACGTGGGAAAGGTTGGTTCCATCGGCGTAAAGACCATCGTGTACTATATGTGTACCACGGCGTTTGCGGTGCTGCTGGCACTGCTGCTGGGCAGTATCGCCAAGGGGATGCACCTGTTCACGGCCCTGGAGACCTCCGGCCTGGAGTACACCCCGCCGGAGGGCCAGAGCCTGATGGACACGATTGTGAATATTTTCCCGTCCAACGCGGTAGCCCCGCTGGTGAACGCCTCCATGCTCCAGGTGATCGTGATCGCGCTGCTGCTGGGCTTTGGCATTCTGCTGGCGGAGGAAAAGGGCTTGGTGGCCGCTCAGGTGGTGGACAGCCTGAATGAGGTCTTTATGCGCATCATGGACCTGATTATCAAGCTGTCGCCCATCGGCGTGGCGTGCCTGATCTGCCCGGTGGTGGTGGTCAACGGCGCGGAGGTTCTGGGCCATCTGGCCATGGTCCTGCTGGTAGCTTATGTGGGGTATATCCTCCATGCGGCAATCGTCTACTCTGCCACGGTGGGCGGCCTGGCAGGCATCAGCCCTCTGCAATTTTTCTCCGGTATGGCTCCGGCCATGATGATGGCGTTTTCGTCGGCCTCCTCTGTAGGTGCGCTGCCGCTGAACCTGGAGTGCGTGGAGCGCTTAGGGGCCCGGCGGGAGGTAGCGTCGTTTGTGCTTCCTCTGGGCGCGACCATCAACATGGACGGCACCGCCATTTACCAGGGCATCTGCGCCGTATTCATCGCCACAGCCTACGGCGTAAACCTGGGCGTAGGTGAAATGGCGACCATCGTGCTGACCGCCACTCTGGCGTCTATCGGTACGGCTGGCGTGCCTGGTGCGGGCATGGTAATGCTGGCCATGGTGCTGGAGAGCGTAGGTCTGCCGGTGGAGGGCATCGCGCTGGTGGCAGGCGTGGACCGGATTTTTGATATGGGCCGGACGACGGTCAATATCACCGGCGACGCAGCCTGTGCGCTGATCGTCTCCAAGATGGAGGACCGCAAGACGGCGCGGACCCGTATACGCTGAAAACCGCTTCACACAAACAAGAAGGGCCAAGTCCAAAAGACTTGGCCCTTTCCATATTCCCACAATCAAAAAGAATCCTCTCTCACCGCAGCTCCTCAAAAAAATTCTGTAAAATCCTCCCGCACTCGTTTTCCATCGGCCCCCGATAAATCCGAGGCTTGTGGTTAAAGCGCTCCTCAAACAAGTTCAGCACCGAGCCGCACGCCCCGGCCTTCTCGTCTTTCGCCCCATAACGCACCTGCTCAATCCTGGCATTGATGATCCCCCCCGCGCACATAGGGCACGGCTCCAGAGTCACATACAGCGTACACCCATGAAGCCTCCAGCTCCCAACCCTTTGGCAGGCGTCCCGAATAGCCTCCAGCTCCGCATGGGCGGTAGCGTCCCCGTTTTCCTCCCGCCGGTTGCGGCCTTCCCCAATAATTTCCCCATCCCGGACAATCACGCACCCCACAGGCACATCCCCAACCTGCGCGGCCTGCGCCGCCAGCTCCAGTGCCCGCGCCATGTAAGTCTGGTGGTCCATACATTTCCTCCCTGCACCTAGTCGATTTAAAGCTTTTGTAACAATTCACGCTTTGTTTTGTAATAACTCTTTTGTATTCTAATACTCGCAAGAGACAGTTCGTTTCATTTTAATCCTCTTTTTCAGCAACAAACGCCCAAACATCTTGGAGCAGATGTTTGGGCGTTGTTGTGTCTTTACCGCTCTTCCCGGAAGTAGTTCAGACCCAGCGCCGCCGGCTGACCGCTGCCCTCGCGGGCACGGACGGAGGAAGCCACCAGCACAATAGCCGTAATCAGGAACGGCAAAGCCTTAAAAAGCTGAGGCGGTACAGCATTCAGCCAGCCGAGGCCGTCGGGGAACGCCGCGGCCAGAGCCCCGGAGTAAATTTTCAGAGTATTAAAGAACCCGAACACCAGCGTACCCAGAATCGCCAGCAGAGGATTCCAGTTCGCAAAAATCACCAGGGCAATCGCAATCCAGCCATAGCCGTTGATCCAGCAGTTGGAGCCTTCAAAGGACCCGCTCATGTAGAGGGCCATATAAAACCCGCCCAGCCCCATGATGCCGGAGCCAGCCGCCAGATGCACATACTTATACAGGGTAATGTTGACGCCCACGGAGTCCGCCGCGCCGGGGTTCTCCCCTACCGCGCGCAGGCGTAATCCGGTTTTGGTGCAGTTGAGGTAGAGCCACACCAGCGCGGCCACCAGAATCCCCAGATATACCAGAGCATTCTGCCCAAACAGGGCCTTACCCAGAACGGGAATCTGAAACAGCCCAGGAATCTCCAGATTTGCAAAGCCGTTCACCAGGGCGGGCACGCCGGTCATCGCGGGCCAATTTTCTCCAATCCCTTTTCCCACAAAAAAGTACAAACCCAGGCCAAAGGTCGTGATGGTCAAACCGGTCACATTCTGGTTGGCCTGAAAGGTCACAGTCAGCAGCGCAAACAGCAGGCCGCACAGCCCGGCCGCCAGAAACGACACCAGCAGACCCACCAGCAGGCTATTCGCGGCGCACCCGGCCAGGTAGCCAAAAATAGCGCCCACAGCCATCGTACCTTCCACACCCAGGTTGAGGCTTCCGGCCTTTTCGGTCAAAATCTCCCCCACCGTGCCGTAGAGCAGTGGAATATTACACAGGACGATGTTGAACAGAAACAGGGTAACGACGTTCATGGTATCCAAATCAGGCCACCTCCTTGGATTGCTTGACCAGCTTGAAGCGAGTAAAGAAGTCCGCCGCCAGCACGGCGAATAAAATCACACCCTGAAGCAGGTTGGCGAAATTGGCGTCGATGGAGGGATAGGTGGTGCTGGCGGACTGACAGCCGAATTGCAGCACAGTAATCAGCAGAGAGGCCAATACGATACCTGCCGTGTTCAGCTTCGCCAGCCACGCGACCACGATGCCGGTCCAGCCCACGTCATTGGTCACGGAGGCGGACAGGGTCCCGGCGGAGGACACATAAAAGGCTCCGGCCAGTCCAATCAGGGCGGCGGACAGGAAAATGGTCCGCACCACGATTTTACCCACGGGCATTCCGGCGTACCGGGCGGTGCTGGGGCTGTCCCCCACCACGGCAATCTCATAGCCGCCCTTGGTGTGCTTCAAGTACACAAAAATCAGTGCGCAAATCACCCCCGCAGCCACCAGGGACAGATTCAGGTTAAAAGGCCCCAGGGGGATGGTAAGCATCTGGGCGTTGACCGGGAACTTGATAAACTTAGGCCGGGCGGAGGCCGGGTCCAGGAAGAAGTTCCAGTCCCCTTTGGTCTCCGCAAAAAATTGCAGGAAGTACAGCGCGATATAGTTGAGCATCAAGGTCAGCAGAGTCTCATTGGTCCCCCACTTGACCTTCAGCGCGGCCACGAACACGCCGTACAGCCCGCCGCCCAGCAGGCCGCACAGGGCCATCACCAGCAAAACCGCGGGCCGGGGCAGGCTCTCCCCCAGCTTCAGCCCCACGGCCGAGGCACAAATTGCACCCAGGATAAACTGTCCCTCACCGCCGATGTTCCAAAAGCGCATTTTAAAGGCCAGGGCCAGGGCGGTCGAGACGATCAACAGGGGCACGAAGAGCTTGATAAAATTCTCCAGAATACGGAAAGGGTATTTATTTCCGGGGATACCCAGCGTCAGCATCCGCTGATAAAAGGCAAGAGGCTCCACACCCTGGATAGCGAGCAGGACAGCGCCCACCACCAGGGCGGCGGCCACAGCCGCCACGTAGGCTCCAATCTGCCGGCCCATACCGGCGCCTTCCCGTTTGACGACCCGTATGTTCATCCCTTCTCCTCTCCTTCCTGGAACTGGCTGTCCCGCGCGATGCCGGAGGGCTTGTCCTCGTACTTGTGGCTCAGGTCCAGCGCGCCGGTCATCATCAGGCCCAGCTCTTCCTTACTGGTCTTATGGGCGTGGACCACACCCATGACCTTGCCGTGACACAGCACCATAATTTTGTCACACAGCCCGATCATCACGTCCAAGTCCTCGCCTACGAATAAAATCCCCACACCGTCCTGCTTTTGTTGATTCAGGATGTCATAGATGGCGTAAGAGGAGTTGATATCCAGGCCCCGGACGGGGTAAGCCGTGACAATTACATTAGGCCCCGCTTTGATCTCCCGGCCCAGCAGGACTTTCTGCACATTGCCGCCGGACAGCCGCCGCACCGGGGTCTCTGTGGAGGGCGTAACGATTTCCAGGTCCCGGATGATCTGCTCCGCGTCCGCACGCCCAGCCTTCCGGTCCACGAACAGCCCCGGAGCCTCCCGGTAATTTTTCAGCAGCATGTTATCCGTAATCGACAGAGAGGGCGCCAGACCCATACCTAACCGGTCCTCCGGGATGAAGGACATCGAGATGCCCTTTTCCAGAATGGCCTTGGGAGAAAGACCCACAATATTGTCGCCTTTGTGGATCATCTGTCCCTTCTCGATGGGCCGCAGGCCGGCAATGGCCTCGCACAGTTCTTTCTGCCCGCAGCCGGCAATGCCCGCCACGCCTAGAATCTCACCGCCCCGGATATAGAAGCTCACCTGGTCGATGGCGACCGCGCCCTCGTCGTTCCGGATCGACAGGTCACGAATCTCCAGCAGAGGCCGGGTGGTTTCCACATGGGGCCGCTGAATGTTCAAATCCACTTTCCGGCCCACCATAAACTCCGTAAGCTCCTGCTCATTTGTGGCGGCGGTGTCCACCGTGCCGATATACTCCCCTTTTCGGAGAATAGCCACCCGGTCAGAAATCTCCAGCACCTCATTGAGCTTATGGGTGATGATAATGATGGCGTGGCCCTCCTGCTTCATCCGGCGCAGCACGTCAAAAAGCTTCTGGGTCTCCTGGACGGTCAGCACGGCGGTAGGCTCGTCCAGAATGATGATTTTAGCCCCATAGTAAAGCACTTTGATAATTTCCAAGGTCTGTTTTTCGGACACCGCCATATTGTAGACCTTCTTTTTCGGGTCAATGGCGAAGCCGAATTTCCGGGCCATGTCGGCGATGATTTTGTACCGGTCCTTGTGCAGCACGGGTCCGGATTTTTCGTCTCCCAGCCAGATATTGTCGGCGGCGGAGAACACATCCACCAGCTTGAAGTGCTGATGGACCATACCGATGCCCAGCCGCTTGGAGTCCTCCGGGGAGTGGATGGATACGGGCGTACCGTCCACCAGGATGGAGCCGCTGTCGGGCTTATAGATGCCGGACAGCATATTCATCAGGGTGGTTTTGCCGGAGCCGTTTTCGCCCAGCAGCGCCAAAATCTCCCCCTGGCGCACGTTCAGATCGACGTTTTTGTTTGCCACCACACTGCCGAAGGTTTTGGTGATCCCCCGCATTTCAATGGCACAGCGTTGTTCTTCCAATAGTGGTCCTCCTCCCCAACTGGAAAAAACCGGGCCGACCGGGTTTCAAGCCGGCCGGCCCGGTTCGGGTCTGCAAGGTTCAAGCGTGCGTGTTGAGAGAGATTACCCCTCCACAACGCCCGCCACGTTATAGTTCATGGAGCCCTTGATGACGCTGTCGTCCACGGAAGGCTCGCCCGCAAAGACGATCACGTTGCCCTGGTTGTCCTCCAGGTCGGCGGAATTGCGGCTGATCTCCACGGTGCCGTTCTTCACCTCATAGCTCAGCTTCACGCCGGAGAACACGTCCCACTTGCCGGACTTCATCAGCTCCCGGACAGCGTTCATAATCTTGTCGGTGTAGGGGGCGGCGGTGCTGGCGTTCAGGGGGGAGGCGTCCACAAAGCCCTCGGCCAGACCGGCGTAGTAGGCGTTGCCGCCCATGTTCTCCACGAACTTGGAGGCGTCGCCGCCGCAATCCATAGCGGCCTGGATCGCGGTCTTGTAATACACGTTCCAGTGCCAGATGGCGGAGGTCAGGTGAGCGGTGGGGGCCTGGTCGGTCATATCGGAGTTGTAGCCGCAGCCAAAGACCTTGTTCTCCGCGGCCACCAGCTGGGGCTGGGCGGAGTCACAGTGCTGGCCGATGACGCAGCAGTCATAGGTGTCGATCAGCGCCTGAGCGGCCTGACGCTCCAGGTTCTCGTCGCCCCAGGTGGAAATCTTGTTCACATAGACGGTGGCGTCGGGGTTGGCGGACTGCACGCCCAGTGCAAAGGCGTTGATGCCGGAGCAGGTCTCCGCATACTCCAGGTTCCAGGCGGCCACGTAGCCGATGTTATTATTGCCCAGCTCCTTGGACTTCAGACCAGCGGCAATGCCGGTGAGGTACCGGGCCTGATAGATGCGGCCGAAGTAGTTGTTGAAGTTGGTCTCGTTGGCCATGTAGCCGGTGCCGTGGGAGAAGATGATGTCGGGGTACTCGGCGGACTTCTCGTCCATGGCGTTGATGTAGCCGAAGGAGATACCGAAGATGATGTTGGCGTCCTGACCGGCCAGGGTGTCGATGGCGTTGGCCACGGCGGTGTCGTCGCTGTCGTCCACGTTGTCCACGATCAGCAGCTGGGTCTCCGGGTCAAGGCCCAGCTCCTTCATGGCGTTGACGATGCCATTGTGGTGCTGGTAGGTGTAACCGGCGGTGTCGTTCTGGCTGTTGATGTAGATGGCGCCCACCTTGAAGGAGTCAAGCTCCGGGCCTTCCGGCTGGCTCTGGTCTCCGGTGGAAGAGCTGTCCGCGGGGGGCTGGCTGGTGGAGCCGCTGGGGTCGCCGGAGCCGGAACCAGAGCCGGAGGCATTCGGCGCAGCGGGCGCGTTGCCGCAGGCGGCCAGGGCCAGGATCATGGTCATTGCCATGACCAGTGCAAGCAGTTTCTTTTTCATCTGACAATTCCTTTCTATCCGAAATAAAATATATTAAAACCGCAGAACGGCTTTAATCCGCAAAGACCACGCCCTCCGCCTCGCTCATGGAGGCCACGCGGGCCAGGGACTCGATCCGCACGCCCTCCTGGCGCAGCTGCGCGCCGCCGGGCTGGAAGGCTTTTTCGATGACGATACCCGCGCCCACCAGCTCCGCACCGGCCTGACGCAGGATGTCCATCAATCCCCGAAGGGCCTCGCCGTTGGCCAGGAAGTCGTCGATAATCAGCACGCGGTCCTCCGGGCCAAGGTACGCGCGGGCGGCTACCACGTCGCTGACGGTAGCGTGGGTAAAGGAAGCCACTCTGGTGTGGTAGAGGCTGTCGTCCAGGTTGCTGGTCTTGGATTTTTTGGCAAAAACCACGGGGCATTGAAAAAACTGCGCTGTGATGCAGGCGATCCCGATGCCGGAGGCCTCGATGGTCAGGATCTTGTTCACGCCGCAGTCTGCGAAGCGGGTATAAAATTCCTTGCCGATCTCCTGAAACAGGGCGATGTCCATCTGGTGGTTGAGAAAGCTGTCCACCTTGAGCACATCGCTGCCCTTCACGACCCCGTCCTCCTGGATGCGGCGTTTCAAAAGCTCCATGACCGGTTCCACCCTTTCATTCGAGTAAATACACCTTCATTTTACAGAAAAATCGGACGTCCCGCAATCCTTTTTTCGCCTGGAACGGCAAAATAGTACACAAAAATTTCGCAAACTTTTTGGGGGATTTGTGCTATATGTGAGGGGCCGCCCTCTCGGACGGCCCCAGGCAGTCATTCCACGGTTTTCAGGGATTCCACCATATCCAGTTTTTTCAATTTCCAGTGTGCGGCCAGGTTGACCAGCAGGGAAAACAGCACCGTCAAAAGCACGGCGTACCCATAGCTGGCGCGCTCCACCACCCGGCCGAACATGATCTGCTCGATTTCCACGGTCAAAATCAGCCACTGGTGCAGAAGCTTTCCCAACACCATCCCCAGAGCCACGCCGAAGCCGGTCAGAATCACGTTCTCCCGGTAGACGTAGGCGGAAAGCTCCCCGTCGTAGAAGCCCAGCACTTTCAGCGTAGCCAGCTCCCGCATACGCTCGGTGATGTTGATGTTGGTCAGGTTGTACAGCACGACGAAGGCCAGCGCCGCCGCGCACACGATAATTAAGAACACCGCGTAATCCACGGTAGACAGGCTGGACATAAAGGTCTCTCTGGTGTCGGCAATGCGGGTGAGGGTGGTCACGCCGTCCAGGGCCACCAGGTCCCGGCTCAAAGTCTCCAGCTCCTCCTCCGCGGAGGGACAGTCCATCAAAATCAGGTTGTCCTCCGGGGCCTTGCCGAACAGGGTCTGATAGTACTCGTCCGTCATGTAGACGTAGTGCATGATGTAATGCTCTGTCACGTTGGCCACTCTGGCCTCCACACGCTTATCGCCGTCCAGAAGGACGGTGTCTCCCGGTTCCACCCCCAGCATATAGGCCAGCTTTTCGTTTAAAACCACGCCGTCAGCAGGCAGGACCACCGGATCATTGTCCAGCCGGTGGTGCAGGTCCACGAACCGGCTCAAGTCCTCCTGGCTCTGGACGGCCTGAAGATACACGTCCATGGAACGCCGGGGGGATTCGGCGGTAATCATCTCACTGCGGCAGGGCATCCAGGCGGACACCAGGGGATTATTCTCCAGCTTGCGTTCTACCTGGCGCAGCTCTCCGGCGGTGATTTTGTCCACAAGCCCCACCTCCACGGTGTACCGGTAGATTTCGCCGTACTGCCGCTCGGTGATGGTGAATATGGAATCCCGCAGGCCGAAGGCGGTGACGATCAGGGACGCACAGCCGCCGATGCCGATTACCGTCATCCAGAACCGTTTCTGGTAGCGGAACAGATTACGCAAAGTGACCTTCAGATGAAAGGACAGCCGTTTCCAGATAAAGCCGATGCGTTCCAGCAGTACCCGCTTGCCGATGGGGGGTGCTTTGGGGCGCATGAGCTGGGCGGGTACGGCAGTCAGCGTGGAGAAGCAGGCCCACAGGGCGGACAGGGTAATGGTCGCAATCGCCGCCAGGGCAGCGGGAATTGATAAGAACGGGTAGAATCCGTAAATTGTATCACCCAACGTATAGATAATTCCCCAAGCGGTGCAGATAATCCAGGGAATCACGGTCAACCCCACGGCGAGGCCGATGGCGGAGCCAAGGATGCTGGCCAGCAGTCCGTAGCCCACGTATTTCATCGCGATAGCGCCTCTGGAAAAGCCCAACGCCTTCAAGCCGCCGATGGTCACCCGCTGTTCCTCCACCATCCGGGTCATGGTGGTCAGACACACCAGCGCCGCCACCAGGAAGAAAATCAGCGGGAACACCGCCGCCAGATTCCCCATCCGGTCCGCGTCCATGGAGTAGCTTAAATACCCGGTGTTGGTGTTCCGGCCCAGAATATACCACTCACAGTCCTCCAGGGAGTCCAGGTCCCGCCGGGCCTGCTCCAGCTCAACTTTTGCGTCGGCGATTTTTTCTTCCGCCTCTTTTTTGCCGTCCTCGTACTCCACAAGGCCGTCGGCGTACTCCGCCTCCCCCTCGTTCAGGTCCTGCAATGCGTCGGCCAGCTCCCGGCGGGCACGGGCCGTCTCGTCCCGCAGTTCAACCCGCGCGTCGGCCAATTCCTGAATACCGTCCCGGTATTTCTGCCAGCCGTCGGCCACATCCCGCTCCGCCTGGGCCAGGTCCGCCTGACCCTGGGCGTAGTCCGCCTCGCCGCTGTTCAGCTCTTCTTCCGCGTCCCGCAGCTCCCGTCTGGCGCGGGTCAGGGTGGTCAGGGTCCGTTCCAGCTCCACATGGGCGTGGGAGAGCTGCGGTTCTGTCGCATCCAGCTGGGCCTTGGCGGCGTCCAGCTGTGCCTTGGAGGAGGCAAGCTGGCTCTGGCTGGCGGAGATTTGCGCCTCACCGCTGGCGATCTGCTGGCGCAGGGCGTTGATCTGGGCCTGGATTGCGGCCTGCTGAATGGGGTCCGTGATAGAGGGAAGCTGATTCTGGAGGGAACTCAGGGCGGAGCGGGCCTGGGCAAGCTGTCCCTGAGCCTGACTGAGCTGAGAGAGGCCGCTCTGGTACTGGGCCATGCCGCTTTTGTACTTGGCCAGACCGCTTTCGTACTCCTCCTTGCCCTTATTATAATCCCGTAACCCGTCCTCATAGAGGACCCAGCCTTTTTTCCACTCCTTCAGGCCGTCCTCATACTCCGCCCAGCCGTCGTCCAGCTCCACCCGTGCGTCGGCCAGCTCGATTTTCGCGTCGGCAATCTCCTGCTCGCCCTCCCGAAGCTCCGCCTCTGCGTCCACAAGCTCCTGCTCCGCGTCGGCAATCTCCCGGTTGGCCTTGGCAATCTCGTTTTCCAGCTCCCGCTGGCCGTCCCGGTACTCCGTCCAACCGTCGTCCAGCTCTTTCCGGCCGTCCGCCAGCTCCTGTTCGGCCTCCGCCAGCTCTTCGGCGGCTTCCCGCTCCGCGTCGGCCAGCTCCTGTTCCGCGTCGGTGAGCTTTTCGTTGGCCTCGTCGTAGATTTCTTCCCGGCGCAGGCGGGCGCGCTCCTCCCCTACCGGGTCCAGTTCGGTTTCCAGCGCGTCTATTCTGTCCTCATAGGCGGTGCTGTAGCTGTCCAGCTCCGCCGCACCCTCCGCCAGCAAATAGGCGTCGGTGTAGTAGTCCAGAGAAAAGCCCTCCAGGGGCAGCAGCACAAAGGCGGAGACTTTCCCGGTTCCCAAGGAGGAGGACCCGCGTTCGATGTAGATGTACAGAGGGGAATCCGCCGTACCCACGATGGTGTATTCCGAAAAGGCCATCGCATCCGCAAAATCCCCGTCGCCGGGGTCCAGGACGATTTTGTCCCCAACAGACAGCCCTGTCTGTTGAAGCATTTTCGGCTCCACCAGACATTCGTCTCCCCGCTGTGGAAACCGGCCCTCCACCAGGCGGGGGGCGTTGATGCCCGGCGTCTGGGTGAAGGAGAGGGCTTTGACGATGTAGCCGGAGCCGTCGATGGGGACCACCGCGTCCACGGTGCAGGCCCCCTCCGCCTCCCGCACGCCGGGTTGGTCTGCCAGCGCGGCCACGTCCTCCTCTGTGACCCCCAGGGTGGAGACGATGTGTAAATCCATCAGCTTTTGCTGGTCGAAATACTGGTCGGCGCTGCGCTTCATATCCGGTTCCGTCGCCCGCAGGCCCGCCAGGAAGCACACCGCCAGCGCGGAAAGCACCAGCAGGGAAAGAAAGCGGCTGCGGGTATTTTTGATTTCCCGCAGCAGGTCGGTGACCAGACGGTTTTTCCTTACCATTCGATCTCCTCCACCGGGACAGGCGTTTGGTGGACCTCGATGTTGTCCACCCGGCCGTTTTTGATGTGGATCACTTTATCTGCCATAGGGGCGATGGCGGTATTGTGGGTGATGACGACCACGGTCATGCCCATCTGCCGGCAGGTGTCCTGCAAGAGCTTCAGAATGGCCTTGCCGGTGACGTAGTCCAGCGCCCCGGTAGGCTCGTCGCACAGCAGGAGCTTTGGGTTTTTGGCCAGTGCGCGGGCGATCGCCACCCGCTGCTGTTCGCCGCCGGAGAGCTGGGCGGGGAAGTTATTCAGCCGGTCCTCCAGGCCCACATGGGTCAGGACCTCCCGGGGCACAAGGGGATTTTTGCAGATTTGGGAAGCCAGCTCCACATTTTCCAGGGCGGTGAGATTCTGAACCAGGTTATAGAACTGAAAGACAAAGCCGATGTCGTGGCGGCGGTAGGTGGTGAGGCGGCGGGCGTTGTAGCCGCTGACCAGCTCTCCGTCCACCGAGATGGTCCCGCCGTCGCAGGCGTCCATGCCGCCCAGGATGTTCAGCACGGTGGTTTTCCCCGCGCCGGAGGGGCCGACAATGATGACGAACTCCCCCTTGTTGATATCAAAGGTGATGTTGTCCACGGCGGTGATGGTGACCTCCCCCATCCGGTAGCGCTTCACCACGTTTTCCAGAGTGATATATGCCATATCGCGCCTCCTCGCGTTTTTTCACAGGTTCTTCTTTTCACTATACCTGCAGGGCAGAAGAAAATCAAGAAGGTTTTTGTGGAATCTTGGATTTGTGGGGGGGAATGGGGATTCTACCTCCCCTCCCCCTATATCAGAATAAAATCCCCTCTAACAGCTCAAACTGTCCTGGAAGGAGAGCTTTTTAAGGAGAGATATTTATGGGATGCTTTTGGGTCCTGGAGGCCAACGAGGGCATTGAGGGCAGAATCTACCGCCGCCTGCGTGAGCTGGGCCGGACCGCCCCGGTGTGCTTTGACCGGGAGCGGCCGTCTTTGCTGGTGGTGTCCCCCAGCGCGGCGCGGCAGGGCGTGGAGCTGCCCGACTGCCGTACAGTACTGCTTCCTGGGCAGGCGGGAGAACTGCTGCGGACCAAACAAGCGGCCAGCGCGGTCAGCTACGGTCCCTCGCCCAGGGATACCCTCACGCTGTCCAGCCGGGAGGGGGACCATCTGTGGGCGGCGCTCCAGCGGGAGCTGGTCACAGTAGATGGCCGGGTGGTGGAGCCCCAGGAATTCCCCCTGGAGCTGGAGGAAAACACCACATCCATGTCCGCGCTGGCGGCGGCGGGGGCGCTGCTTTTGCTGGGGGTCCCGCCGGAGCAGCTTTCGCTGTAAGAAAAGCGTAAAGAGCGTACAAAAAGATGCTGTCCTACAGCTTGGACAGCATCTTTTTTGTCAATTCACAGTCATTTCCGCTCCAACTTGCGCTTTTTCCCATCCGGGGTTTGAATATACGTGTTATCCAGCTGGGCGGTCAGATTGGCCTTCACCGCGTCGATATACTCCCGGCGCAGAAGTGCCAGCTCCGCTTTTTCCGCCTCCGTCAGCCCCTCCGGGCTTTTGGACTTCCGGGCCAGCGCATTGATGCGCTCGATTTTCTTCGGTTCCATTCCTCTGTCTCCTATCCATGGCGTTCCAGCAGAAGCATAATCCTGCCCTTCTTAGACTCCCCCAAAACCTCCTTGACTACGCACTTCCCCAGCCCGCGGCAGGTCAGCACGTCCCCTTGGGCCACAGCCCGGTCCGGCTTGATGCACTCCCGGTGGTTCACCGCCGCTTTTCCTGCGCTGATGTACTGGGCGGCTTTCCCGCGGGACAGGGAGAATCCCGCCGCCAGCACCGCGTCCAGCCGCAGAGCGGCCACCGTGTCCCGGATGGTCTTTACGCTGGGGGGCGTGACGTGCAGCTCGTCCAAAGCGATCTCCCGCAGCTTCAGCCGGTAACGCCCCGCGCTCTCCCACTGGGACAGCACAATGGACAGCCCCCGGCGCAGGACCAAAAGCTGACACCGGCCCTCCTCCACCAGGATATCGCCCAGCAGCTCCCGCGTGACCCCAAGACCCATAAGCGAGCCTAAAATATCCCGGTGGGACAGCCCGGCCCCCGGCGGGAACTGGGCCTCCACCGCCGCCACAGGCCCTTCCGGGTCAGTCCGGAACGCGTCCTCCTCCTGCCAGTCGGGCAGGAAAGCACAAATCTGCCGTTCCGCCTGGGCGAAGCCGCCCCAGAACAGGTGCCGGGGCCGTCCCCAGGCGGAGAGCAGGGCGGTGACAGACGCTTGCTCTCCGGGGGAAAGGAACGGGGTGTGG
>CAJTOE010000017.1 GCA_910577805.1 uncultured Oscillospiraceae bacterium
CACCGACGTGGCCGACGAGATGATGAAGTACGTCAAGAACAACATTCTGGTGCAGTCTGCTCAGGCCATGCTGGCCCAGGCCAACCAGGTGCCTCAGGGCGTGCTCCAGCTGCTGGGCTAATTTTCCAACAGCTAGCGTCCTCCAATATACGCACAGAACCAAAAGTGGGGGCCGGGCCTGCGCCCGGCCCCCCCTTTTCCTGCCCTTGAAAAAGGAGCGCCGCAGCCCGATCTTTTTTCAAGTACAGGAGCAAGAGAGGAGACGAAAGAGGAATGAGAGTGCTGGAAATTGCCCGGCGGCTGGCACAGCTGAACGAAACAGAGCGGGCCTGCCAGGCCTACGCCCTGGCGCTGAACGAGTGCGAGGGTCAGGACCCCGGCGTGGAGCTGGAGGCCGCATTATATATCCTGCGCTTCGGCGGCGGGGACAGCTATCAGATATCCTACACGGTTTTTTGCCGGTTGTACAATGCGGGCTTTTGCCAGGAGGATATCCTGCAAATCATGAACGAGGCCTTTTATGTGCCCAATATCAAGCTGTTTCAGACCCGTTACCGGAAAAACTGCGCCCTGTTGGCCAAGTACCCCTATATTTTCCAGAAAAATTTCTTGCCGTTCGAGGACCTTCCCATCCGCTTTTTCCCCTTTGACGACACCAGCTATGTGCCGTTTTATCCGGCAGAAAAACGGTTCGGGGATTATATCGACCTGAAGCGGACTGTTATTCAGCACAATTTCTTCAAGGACCTGGAGAATCCCATCCAGGCCACGGATATCTATTCGCAGTATGAGCTGGAGTACCTCCGGGACAATGTGCGCCGCAGTGAGGACGTGGCCCGCGAGAATCATGTGTACCTCCACTACACAAGCTGGGAGGAATTCTGTGCCTATTTGACTTGCCTGAATCTCCGCCCATTGCTGGAAGAAAAGAAGATTGTCTTTTTAATTGGGGACGAGATACAGCAGTATCCCATTGATTTCAAGGAACGCTTCGGCATTGATTACAGCCAATATACCCTCCAGCCTGTGCGCCTCCGGGAGATAAACCGGCTGATCTGGCACACACAGCTCTCGACCCACAACGGCGGCGACTTTTTCAACGAGGTCTTTGACCACCACCCGAATCTTCTGACGCTGCCGTCCATGATGATGTCCAATCTGAAAGAGAACGTGAACCGAATCCTGGACATTATGGGCCAGGTGCAGAGCTTGAAGCAGGCCCAGGAGGTTTTTGAGGACTGGAAGGACCCCCGGACAGTGGAGGAGCTGTACCATATGAAAAACCGGACCGCCAAGGACTGCATGGTCGCACTGTATATGCAGCACGAGGTTGCCACACTGGGTTTGGACCCCGCTTCCCGGATTGTGCCTGCGGTGTTTTTCCAGCCCCACTTCTCCAACATCGTCTACACCCTGGAGGTGGACGAAAAAGGAAACACCGTACTGAACGCCCCCAACTATGAGGAGATCAAGCGCGCTCCCGAATTTCATGGCTTCAAGTACATCAAAACGTTCACACCCATGCGCCGCTTCACCACCAGCCATGGCGCTACGGTGCGTTTTATGTATTTGAGTGCCGTAAATGATACAAAAATCTCGGAGGCGGACGGTACAAAGTCAGTGTCAGTGGTGAGCGACGCGATTTCAGAGCGTATTTTCAACCGCAGCTTTATGATCGACCCGGACGACCGGCTGTACCGGGACGGCATTCTGGTCCGCTTCGAGGACGGAAAAACCAACCCCAAGGCGACGTTCACCGCCCTTGCGGCATTTTTGGACCTGCCTTACACAGAGAGCATGACCTACTGCTCAGAGGGAAACGTACGGGATCCCCACGGCGAGACAAAGGGCTTTGACCCGGCTCCGGTCTATAAGACCTACGATGATTATGTAAACAACAGCGAGCGGTATTTTATCGAATATTTTCTCCGGGACGCATATGAATACTACGGCTACAGCTTCCAGCAGTACGACGGAGAACCTGTAGATGAGGCGAAGGCAGAGCAGCTGATTTCGGAGTTTACCACGATGAACCATTACATCCGGGAGACCTGGCGGTACATCTACGAGGCGGCGGAGGTAACGATAAACGGTGAGCGCGTAGACGAGGAGAAAGAAAAAAAGTATCAAAACCAGATGCTGGAGGATCAGATACGCAATTTTAACACTAATCGGTTTGAAAATGCAAAGATACTGCTGCGCGGCCTGCATTTTGTGAACAAGCGGGGCCAGCCTTTGTACATGATGCCCATGCTGGAGCCGGACCCGGCGCTGCTGGAGCGGCCGCTGTACCATTAGAGAAGGGACGCGTTACATATGAAGAAAAAAGGCACGGTCTATTTTTTCACCGGCCTTTCCGGCGCGGGAAAAACGACCATTGGCGGATTATTTTATCAACGTTTAAAGAGTCAAAAGCCAGAAGTTGTTCTGATTGATGGTGACCAGACCCGCACACAGGCGGGCCACAGCAGTGCGGACGGAACTGTGCTGCAAGAGGATTGCTATACCACCGAGGCGCGAAAGGGCGGGGCCCGATGGGCGTTTCGGCAATGTCGAGAGCTGGCGGAGGAAGGAAAAGACGTCGTCATTTGCAGTATTGCCATGTATACGGAAATTCGAGCCTGGAACCGGGAAAATATCGAAAATTATCGGGAAATCTACCTGAAAGTGAGCCATGATACGCTTTACCGCCGGGACCAGAAGAAGCTGTATTCCACAAAAGCAAAAAATGTGGTGGGGGTGGATCTGCCGTGGGACGAGCCGGGCCATTCCAGCATTGTGATTCAAAATGACGGTCAGGAATCCCCGGAGGAAATTGTGGACCGGCTGATGAACTTTTTTGGACTGGAGTAAGAGAACATCATGATCTATAAAGCGGATCTGCATACGCACAGCACTGCGTCCGACGGACAGTACACGCCGAGAGAGCTGGCGGGCCTGGTAAAAAAGCGCGGCGCGGAGGTGTGGGCGCTGACTGACCACGACAATCTGGACGGCCTGGAGGAGGCTGTATCGGCGGGCGGAGCATTGGGACTGCGGGTATTACAGGGCGTGGAGTTGAGTGCGGACGAGTATCTCAATCTGCATATTCTGGGTTACGATTTTTCAATCTCGATGCTGGAAACGTGGATTGAATCGCTGAAAAATGGGCGGGATGACCGCAAATACCGTATACGGGATTTTCTGAGGGCAAAAGGAATTGAAATTCCCCTGGACGAGGTAGATGCAGAGGCGGCAGGCGGCTCTGTAGGCCGTCCGCACTTCGCTAAGGTGATGCTACGCCGCGGCTATGTAACCACCCGTAAGGAAGCATTTGACCGCTATTTGGATACATCGGAGTTTCAAGTCTTTGAGAAGGGCACAAAGCCCAGCGCTCAGGAGTGCATAGAGCGGATCAAGGCAGCGGGGGGAAAGGTCTCTTTGGCCCACCCGTATCAAATCGTGCTTGGTGGTGATTCCCTGGAAGATGTGGTAAAACGACTCAAGGGCTGGGGTTTGGACGCAATTGAATGTTATTACCCCATCCATTCCCCTGAGCAAACATTGGAGTATTTGAATCTGGCGAAGAAATTTGACTTACATATTACCGGCGGCAGTGATTTCCATGGAGAAAAAAATAAGCCGGACCATCCTCTGGCGGCATGGGAATTGGATTTGGACTGGCTGTAACCTAGGAGGTCAAAAGGTTGACAAAAGGAGAGATTGCTATGCGATCAAATGAGCAGAGCGCTGAAGTAAAAAAACGGTGTGCTGTGTGGGGCACGAATTCTGTGGGGCAGCAGGCGGCAAGCATGGCGCGAGAGACAGGCTATGAGGTCGCTGCATTTTGTAGAAGTACATATTCAGAAGAAAAAAGCAGATTGGGCAGTCTTCCGATTGTTACACCAAGCGAATTGAAACGGTTGTATGACGAAAAAGAGATAAACTGGATCATTATTGGGATCAGAAATCCAGTGTACGTAAAAGAGGTTGACGAAACATTACATAACCTTTTTACAGGGGATACTCCTATAATTTCCCTGGATGAAATTGAGAACGAATATCTGAGACGAATTCATAGAGAACTCCAGTACCGCTGGGAAATTGATTTTCAGAACTACGCGAAAAATTGGCTACAGAATTTCATGAGCGAGGTGAAATTCTGGGCGGAGTATGTTGCGGAAGATTCTGGAATATACCATCAAAATTATCTTCACTGCCTGGAAAACAGGGAGTTCAACGGCATTTTTACCACCTGCGGCGAAATTATGGAGACCTTAAAAGCAGATTCGGTTGTAATGGATATCGGCTGTGGACTTGTGTCCAAATACGGGAACGTTCTGCCGGACGGACAGGAAGTAAAGCTGCTGCCTGTCGATCCGCTGGCTCCGTTTTATAACCGGATCAACGAGCAATATTCCCAAGGAAAATATCATGCGGTACAGTTCGGACTATTTGAATTTATAGCCGATTTTTATGAGAGAAATTATTGTGACCTGGTATTAATCAACAACGCCCTTGACCACTGCATTGACCCATACAAAAGCTTGATCGAATGTCTCTATATTGTAAAGAAAAATGGAAAAATCCGCCTGTCCCATCGACGGGCCGAAGCGCTCTATGAGGCCTATAACGGTTTACATAAATGGAATATGGATTTCAATGAAGAGAACCAGTTTATTATCTGGAATACAGAAAATGCCATCAACGTATCAACGGAACTGAGAGAAATCTGCGATATTCAGGTAGTCGGCTCCGAAGAAAATTGCCCAAGAGCAGAACAGTGGATGACGGCATATATAACCAAAACAAACGATTTTCCGCTGGAGCAGTTTATTGATTTGGAACGAGAACGGTACAATCTGGCGTTTTTTGTCAAACAGCTGATGGAAAAGCTGGCGGAGCAGCCGGCGGATTATCTGCAATAGAGGACAGGAGATTGTCATGGAATTTGAACTGATGGCGTCCATGATGTGCGCCAACTACGGAAACCTGGAAAAAGAGGTTCGGGATTTGGAGGAGGGCGGTATCGACTCCTTCCACATCGATATTATGGATGGCCGGTATGTCCCAAACTACGCCATGTCGCTGAACGATCTGCGTTACATCGCCCAGGCGACGTCCAAGCCGCTGGATGTGCATCTGATGGTGGAGCATCCGAATACCCGAATCGGGCTGTTCCTGAAAGAGCTGCGTCCGGGGGACACCGTCTATATCCACCCGGAGGCGGAATATCACCCCTCTACCACGCTTCAGGCCGTGATCGACGCGGGAATGATCCCAGGCATCGCCATCAATCCCGGAACGTCGGCGGAGACGGTGATGGAGATGCTGCGGATCGTAAAAAAGGTGCTGGTTATGTCGGTCAATCCGGGAAACGCGGGACAGATGTACTTACCCTATGTTGGCAAGAAAATTACCAAGCTGCTGTCCATGAAAGAGGATATGGAGTTTGAAATTTACTGGGACGGGGCGTGCAGCGCGGACAAGATTTTGGAATACGCCCCCAAAGGGGTCCAGGGCTTCGTGTTAGGGACGACCCTCCTGTTTGGCAGGGGCACGCCCTACGGCGAGACGCTGAGAAATATCCGGGAGCTGAGATTTTGAACAATATCGCAGTGGTGCTGTCCGGAGGGAGCGGGACCAGAATGGGGACGGACCTCCCAAAGCAGTACATGGACTTGCTGGGAAAGCCGGTTTTGGTCCACACACTTGGGGCGCTCCAGCGCTGCCAGGAGGTGGAAGGGGTCGTGGCTGTGGTACACCCAGCCTGGGAGAAACGTATTTTCCAGTGGAAGGAGCAGTTCCAATTAAATAAGCTGCTTGTGGCAGCGCCCGCTGGAGAAAACAGGCAGCTGTCGATTCGGAACGGCCTTCTTGCGGCGCAGCCCTTCATGACCCAAAATGCCGGCGCTGGCGTTATCATTCAGGATGCGGCACGGCCTCTGACCAGTGTGGAGCTGTTGAGCAGACTGGTTCAGGAGCTCCAGGACGCACCCGCCGTGCTGCCGGCGCTGCCTATTACGGATACCACCTACGTCAGCCGCGACGGCCAATGGGTGGACGGCTTGCTGGAGCGTTCCACGCTGTTTGCGGGACAAGCACCGGAGGCGTTTCATTATTGGCCGTACATGACGCTGTACCGGGACACACCGGCGGAGGAACTGGGTACGATGAGCGGCAGCTGTCAGCTTCCTTACCGCGCAGGGTGGAAGGTAAAGCTGATTCAGGGGGAAGCGGATAATCTCAAAATCACCTACATGGGTGATTGGAGGATGTGTGAAAAACTCCTGACCGAGAGGGGAGATACAACTTGAAGGCCTATGTACTGCGTGGAATTGGCGATTTGCGCTATGAGGACCGGCCCGTCCCAGAACTCCGACCTGGCTGGGCGCTGATTCGGGTGCTGGCCGCCGGAATTTGCAGTTCAGATATACCCCGCATTTTTACAAAGGGCACATATCGCTTTCCAACGATCCCCGGCCATGAATTTTGCGGGCGGGTGGAGGCGGTATCGGACGGGGCCGACGCCCGCTGGGTTGGCAAACGGGTGGGGGTGTTCCCGCTGATCCCCTGCAAAAAATGCCCGTCCTGCCTGAGAGGCGAATACGAAACCTGTGAGCATTACGATTACCTGGGTTCCCGGCGGGACGGCGGCTTTGCGGAATATGCGGCGGTCCCGACATGGAATCTAATGGAGCTGCCGGATGGAGTCAGCGATGCCCAGGGGGCGCTGCTGGAGCCGGCCGCGGTCGCACTGCACGCGGTGAAGCGGGCGGAGCTCCGCGCCGGAGCGCGCGTGTGTATCGTGGGGACTGGCGCAATCGGCCTGCTGGCGGGACAATGGGCGAAGCTGCAAGGCGCGGACCAGGTGGTTGTAAAGGGCAGAAACGAGGCGAAAGGGCTTTTTGCGGAGGTCTGCGGCTTAGAATATACCACCGATGCAGCCGGAGAACAATTTGACCGGGTCATTGAAGCGGTTGGCTCGGAGGCCGCGCTGGCCGAGAGCATTTCGCTGACGGCTCCGGGCGGGCGGCTGGTCCTGATGGGCAATCCGGACAGCGTCCGTACGCTCTCCCAAGATACATACTGGAGGATACTGCGCAAGCAGCTGACGCTGACCGGGACCTGGAACTCCTCCTATGGCGGCATGGGGAGCGATTGGACGGAAGCGCTGGAAGGATTGCGGTCCAATAAATTGCGGGGAGAGGCAGTGATTTCCCATGTGCTGGAGTGTTCCGAACTGATGAAGGGGCTGGATATCATGCGGGAAAAGCGCGGAGTATACAGCAAAATCATGACGAATTGGGGTGCAGTATGAGACAGAAAAAGGGGCCCCTTGAAGAATTCTCCCGGCGTATAAAAGAAGCGGACAAAAAGGTGATTGTGTACGGCGCGGGTGTGATTGGTCAAATCGCCGCTCCATATTGGTTCCGAGAATATCAAATGGAAGAAGATGTGATCTGCTATGTGGACGCAGATCCAAAGAAACAGGAACAGACTGTGAAGCTTGGCTCCCGTGAGGTGCCCATCCGCCCGCTTTCGGCGCTGGAGGAGGAGTGCGGACGGTATATTCTGCTGGTTGCGGTAAGCGCATTTGAACCCGTTGTGCAGGCTCTGGAACAAATCCCAGGCATGAGGGACACAGAGGTATATTTTCTGCCCATCATGCTGGTGGATATCGCTCACACGCCTAAAAAAGGCGGTGTAGTCCGGAGCAGCGATACCCAGCTGATTCCCAAGAAGATTCATTACTGCTGGTTTTCGGGAAATCCAATCCCGCAGGAACTGCAAAAGTGTATCGACTCCTGGAAGCGTTTTTGCCCGGATTATGAGCTGGTCCGCTGGGATGAAAGCAATTACGACATCCATAAGAGTCCTTACATGGAACAGGCGTATGCATATAAAAAATGGGGATTTATCCCGGATTATGCCCGCTTGGATATTTTATATCAGCACGGCGGCATTTACCTGGATACAGATGTGGAACTGATCCGCAATCTGGATGAACTTTTGTATCAGCCGGCCTTTTGTGGTGTGGAGAAGTGGGGGACAGTAAATTTTGGGGGATGTAGCGGAGCACAGCCCAAAAACCCAGTGGTTAAATCTGTGCTGGACGCCAGGGAAACTGTTCCATTTATCAATGCTGATAAACAGCTAAACTTGGCAACCTGCGGCTATTATGAAACGAGCCCGTTGGTACAGCACGGTTTAAAGGTAAATGGGGAGACACAGGTTATTGGAAATGGAAGGATGACGGTATATGCGGCGGAATTTTTCCATCCCTTCGATTACATGAGCGGCGAAACAAGAGTGACAAAAAACACCCATTCAGTCCACCATTTCAGTGGAAGTTGGCTGGGCGAGAATGCGGCGGCGGAACGGCAGAAAACCAAGAAAGAGTTTAAAACGTTTCTGGAGAAATTAGAGGGCTGAAATCAAAGCGGGAGGCAGATATTCGGATGAAGAAAGTCACTATTGTTTTGCCCGTTTACAATGGGAGCAAATATCTGCGTCACTCCGTTGAGAGTGTAATAGCGCAGACCTATCAAAATTGGGAGCTGATTATCGTCAATGACTGCTCCAGCGACGCCTCCCCTCAAATTGCGGAGGAGTACGCCCGCCGGGACAGCCGGATCAGGGTAATCCATAATGCGGACAATCAAAAGCTGCCCAAGTCCCTGAATATCGGGTTTGCGGCAGGCGCAGGCGAGTATTTGACCTGGACCTCGGACGACAACCTGTATCATAGCCGGGCCATTGAAGTGATGGCGGAATATCTGGACCGCCATGAGCCGTGCGGGCTGGTGTATTGCGATATGGAATACATCGACCACGCTGGGAGGGTGATATCGGATAATCGCGGAAATGACCACAACCTGTTTTTGAACGATTGCGTGGGCGCCTGCTTCCTGTACCGAAAAAGTGTGGCAAAATCGGTTGGAACCTATGATCCGAACAAATTTTTGGTGGAGGACTACGATTATTGGCTGCGGATCAGCTTCCAGTATCCGGTAGAGAGAATTCCTGAGATTCTGTATTCCTACCGCTTCCACGCGGGCAATTTGACCGCCTCCCGCGAAGCTGAGATCGCGGAGAAGGTCGCGGCGCTGAAAACGGAGTATTTAGAACCGATTGCCAAGCGGCTGAATGAGCGTGAGTTCATTGCGTTCTGTACAGGTATTCTGCTCAATAAACCGGACAGCGGTCCGCAAATGCAACGAATCGCCCAAAAGAGAGGACTGGCGTTTGACCCGGAAGCGCGGGTCTTATGCCGGAATTCCTTCGATTCCGCGCAAAAGTTTATCATTTTCGGCGCAGGCGTGCAAGGACAGCGGGCCCGCCGCATACTGGGAGCGGAGCGGACCGCATACTTTGCGGACAACCGGAAGAGCGGTCAAGTGATAGACGGCGTGGAGGTCATCTCCGCAGATCAGGCCAAATCCATGCAGGAGACCTATAACATCACCATTGCTGCGGGCTATCACTTTGTTGCGGAAATCATGGAGCAGTTTGAGCAGGCGGGAATTACCCGTTACTCTGTGTTTCAACTGCTGAACCTAACATGAGGATAAGGACCATTTTATGGAAGAAATTTTGAAGTGTTATCAGGAATTGCATGACTCCCTTGGAAGCGGGAATCTGTGTCAGGAGTTTGCCCAAAGGGTCGTGCAGATCATACAGGACGCGTTGGACAGGGTACCGGATCAGGCCAGGATAGCCATTCGAGGGGCGGGCGTCCATACAAAGGAGCTGCTGAAAGCGCTCCGTGTTTCCGGCAAGAATATGATTGGTATATTTGACAGGGATAAAATAGCCGATGAATTCTGCGGCTATCCGCTCTTTTTTTCTTCCGAGCTTTGCGGCAGCGCCCCGGACTGCATCATAATCTCCAATTATTTTTATCGGGAGGAAATCAAGGCTGAACTGGAAGGTTTATCCATTCCAGTCATAGACCCTTATGAGGAACTGGAGAGAAACGGAATACGGCTTCGGGGGCCGTTTTATATGTACACATCGGACAGTCCACTGGTGTTAGGCAGCTATTATTGGAGCTATGTGGACTGCCCCTGCGAAAGGACCTTGAGGGATTTTTTGCAGGCCGCGCTGGACCAGAAGAATTTTGTCATGATTTCCAGGGCTTATGAGGAAAACGGAGGGGCCGATGGTAAATATCCCGTGTTAATTGAGGTCTGGGACGGGATGCAGAAATTGCTGAAACTGATCCGAAAGAAACTTCAGGACCGCAAACAAAACGATATTATGTTGCTTTGGACCGACGCCGTGGCGTATTCGGATTTAGACAGTATGCCGGAAGCCAAGCGGCGCGTGGGAACGGAGGGCTGTTTTTTCAAACGTGCCTATACACATACTCCGTATACATTTGCAACGTTGCAGGCCATGTTCTGCGGAACGCTGCCCATTGACGATTATCCAATGATGGAATACGTGATTGACCGTTCAAACAGCCCTTTGCTCCAGTATCTGGAGGAAAAGGGGTATGAGTTTCACTGCTTTGCGGTTCCGGAGATGAAGGTATCTCCGGAGTATTTGACCGAGGAGCAGCAATTTGCTTCCAGCACAATCGTCTGGTGGCATGGGCTGCAAGCGCTGCTGCGCCAGGACAAGCCGTGCTTTTATATTTTACAGTTTTTAACGGAGAGCCATCCTCCGGTGGTTGATCCCATGCAGGAGTATGTGGATAGAGACGATGTTCACTACAAAAGGACGGAAAAAACGGCCGTACACCAAAAAGCGGCGTTGTCTTATTTTGATCGGTGCCTCTCTCTTTACGATTGGCTGCTGGGGGAAAAAACCTATATTCAGCTCAGTGACCATGGGTTTTATTGGAATGATGTGGCGTTTTGGGACGAGTCGCAGCTTCATGCGTACTGCTTTGTCAAAGGGAGAGATATTCCCATAACCACTGTTTCGGAGCTATTCCCGTATAAAAAATTTAGTTATTTGGTGCGCTGGATCATCGACCCGCAAAATAATAGGCTGGAGAGTGTAACAGACGATTTGGTGAGGTTTCAGGACACAGACCACTATAACCCGCAGGGAATCAGCCTGTATATAAATGAGGGGATTCCGGCGCAGGGCCTTGCCTACCGCGGGGTCGTGACAGACCAATATAAGTATGTAATCAATTCGATTGGCGATGAATTTTTCTTCGTCTATCAAGACGGCAAAGCGATCCGAACGGATTTAGAGGATGAAAAGCTGCGGGCCGCGCTCAGAGAGCGGTGCAGCACGTATTTTCTGGATATTCGGAAATTTGAGCGTTTCAAGTACAGCGGAGAGCTGTACAAAGCGATTCGGGAATTGGACCCCAACTGTGGTCAGCCGCTCTGGCTTACCGGGGGAGAATGATAGAAGGGGAAGAAAAGGGCATGGACAAAAGAAAAATTATTTTATTTGGCGCCGGCGACTTTGGAAAAAAGGCGCTGGAGTATTTTGGGCCGGAGCAGGTGCATTGCTTTGTGGATAATAACGCGCAGCTTGCAGGGACAACGATTGAGGGCATTCCGGTCGTCTCGTTTGAGTGGCTGAGGGAGATCTATCAAGATTATCACATCGTCGTATCCGTCAATGCCCGAATCGCCGCTGTCTTGACGAAGCAGCTGGAGAGTGCGGGCATCCAAGACTATGATTTGTTTGTAGAAATGTTCCAAAAGGTAACTTCCGGGTCAGCTAAAGACAATATAGACTATGTCCAGGTGTTCCAAAAGGCGGAGCGCTGGCTGCTGGAGCACTCGGTTTCCGGCGCGGGAATCATCAATAACACGGATACACCAAAACCGTATCCAGAAGTCACAGGCTATTTTATTCCGTCTCTGCTGTGCTGGGGCTATCGGGAGCTGGCCTTGACCTATGCAAAGTGGCTGTGCTCCATCCAGAAAAAGGACGGCTCCTGGTACGACACATTTGACCAGGTACCGTATGTTTTTGATACTGCCCAAATTTTAAAAGGCCTTTTGGCGATTCGGGAGCTGTACCCGGAGGCGGATGGGCATATCCGGCGCGGATGCGACTGGATTTTGACCAACATGGACCAGGAGGGACGGCTGCATACCCCGGATCAAAGCCAGTGGAATGAAGAAGATACTTCTGACTTGATACATCTCTACTGCTTAACTCCCTTATATGAGGCTGCGGCGGTATTTGACATCCCAGAGTACGCGGAAAAGGCGGACAGAATCAAAGCGTATTATATTCAAAACCGGATGGACGAGATTATGGGGTTCCGGCTGCTCTCTCATTTTCACGCCTATGTGCTGGAGGCTCTCTGCGACCTGGGAGAGACAGAGCTTGCGAAACGGGCTATGGAGAACCTGGAGCATCTCCAGCGGACGGACGGGATGGTTCCGGCCCATCGTGATGTGAATTGGGTCTGCTCAACGGGACTGTTTCAGCTTGCCCTTGTCTGGTACAAGCTGGGCGACCTGGAGCGGGGAAACCGCGCGTTGCAATTTGCCTGCTCCCTTCAAAACCCATCTGGGGGCTGGTTTGGCAGTTATGCCACAGTGGAAGGTGAAGTTCGGGTTTCCAACGAGAAGGAATACCCCCGCTATTTTACAAACAGCGAAATCAGCTGGGCAGTGAAGTATTTTCTGGACGCCCTGGCTGCCCGCTGCCGGTTGGAGTTTGAGCACCATGCGGGACAATTCTATGACTTCATTGGGAAAGAGGACGGACGTTACCAGCTGATTCTGAATACGGTTTGCCGGCAGATACCCCAAAGCGGACAAGTCTGTGACGCGGGGTGCGGGAAAGGCCGTTATGTGCGGAATTTGCTGGAGGACACAAAAAACGTTCAATTCAGCTGTGTGGATATTTCGGAACATGTACTGAAGGGGTCTCTGCCGGAGGACGTTCGGGTGGAAGCCCGCCAGGGGACCTTGACGCAGATGCCTTATCCGGATGAAACGTTCGATGTGGTCTATGCCTGCGAGGCACTGGAGCACGCTGTGAGCGTTGCCAATGCGCTGCAGGAGCTGCTGCGGATCACACGTCCCGGAGGAAGCGTAATTATAATCGACAAGCCGAAAAGCGCAGAGGGATTTCTGCCAATTGCCGCGTGGGAACAGCTCATAGACGACAGTATCGTAGAACAGGTCGCCAAGCAGTGGGATTGCCGTCTGGAAATTGTAAGAAATCTGCCCTATGAGGACGGCAAACAGGACGGATTGTTTGACGCATGGATACTGGAAAAGATTTGGGGAGTGCAGGAGCCCAGCGTTCGCAGCAGGTGAAGGGAGATATTACTTATGACGATTATCTATGGAACTGGGGAATTGGCTCAGGATGGGTGGAAGCGTTTTTGCAAAGACGATGACGAGGCCGTATTTTACAGCAATGACAGAAGAGAGTGGGGACGGGTTATTTCCGGCAGGAAAGTAATTGATTTCAACCAACTCACAGAGCATCTGGAGCAAGGGAATACGGAGCTGATTTATGCTGCGGACCCGCAGGATAAAACCGCAATCCCGTTTTTGAAGGATGTTTGTCCGCCGCATACAAAAATCCGGAGCATTGAGGGCGGTCAGCTCGTCCCATTTGACCTGGACCGCATTGGAGAGAATGATCAGTGGTGGCTGACTCCGGAAGAGCTGGAACAAAAGAACCTGGAGGACAGCATAAAGGTCAGGGATCTATTCGCCGCCCAAGGTAAAACGGAAGCATATGCTCAGGCGGTTGAATATATTCGCTATAAAAAGGACCATCTGCTGGTTCCGGACCTGGATTCTATCGAAATAACAAACAGCTGCAACCTCAACTGCCCTAATTGCGGAACACCGATATCTAAGTTTCCCAAAGGGTTTATGAGCGAAGAAATTTTTGATTTGTCGGTCAAGCATTTGAACCCGGCGAAGCATATCGGCCTGCATGGAGTAGGCGAGCCGCTTTTGCATCCAAAGCTGCTTCAATACATTGCGAAGCTTGTGAAGATTGACAAAAATATCATCATAAGCACGAATGCCGTGCTGCTGGACCAGGCATTGAGCCGCGAAATTTTTTCTCTCATGGGACAGTTAAGCGAGTCTACCCTCATGATCTCGTTCCACACAAAAAAGTCTGTGGAGAATTGGGTGCATTGTCTTGCCTATGCGGCGGACCATCCCAACATTCACTTTATGGGGCAGGTACTCGACCATAACAAGGAGACTGTTTACGGGTGGCTGAAGGAGTGTGGGATTGACGCCCCGGAAAGTCACCCGCGCATCCGGCATATCACATCACATTCCTGGGCGGGCAACGTATCAGGACGGAAAGTAACATATCAAAAGGTGGAGATATTGAACCGAATCAGAAATTGTTATTTCCTCCGAAACCGTCTTATCCGGGTGAGATGGGATGGAACGATTACCGTGTGCTGTCTGGATACAGAATGTACGCAGAGAAGCGGTACAATTTTTGATTTGGAAAGCGTTGAAGTGAACCGAGGGGGCTATGAACTGTGCAGCCATTGCGATCCCGACTGGACTTCAAAGTTCCAATAGAAAAACGTTGCCATTGCCGGCTGAAAACGACCTGAAAGGCAGAGGATGTTGTATGGAAGAGATATTAAAGTATTACCAGGAGCTGCACGATTCCCTTGGAAGTGAAAATCTGTGTCAGGAACTTGCGCAAAAGATCGTTCGGATCATACAGGAGGCGTTTGACAGGATACCGGATAACGCCAGAATAGCGATTCGAGGGGCGGGCAAGCATACCGAGGAGCTGTTGAAGGAGCTTGATCTTTCCGGCAAGAATGTGACCGGCGTATTTGATCGAGATAAAATAGCCCATGAGTTCTGCGGCTACCCGCTCTTGTTTCCTTCGGAGCTTTATGGCAGCTCCCCCGACTATATTGTAATCTCCAATTATTTTTATCGGAAAGAAATTAAGGACGAGCTGGCGGCTTCACCTGTTCCAGTCATTGATCTTTATGGTGAACTGGAAAGAAACGGAATAAGGCTTCGGGGTCCGGCCTATATGTATACGTCAGACAGTCCGTTGGTTTTGGGCTACTATTATTGGCGCTATATGGATTCTCCCGGTGAAGGGACCTTGAAGGACTTTTTGCAGGCCGCGCTGGACCAAAAGAACTTTGTTATGATTTCCAAGGTTTATACAGAAAACGGAGGAGCCGATGGCCGGTATCCCGTTTTAATTGAGGTCTGGGATGGGGTACAGAAATTGCTGAACCTGATTCGGAGGAAGCTCCAGGCCCGCAAACAAAACGATATTATACTGTTCTGGACGGACGCCGTCGCTTATTCTGATTTAAACAATATGCCGCAGGCGAAGAGGCGCGCCGAAACAGAGGGCTGCTTTTTCAAAAAAACCTATACCCATACGCCCTATACGAATACAACCTTGCAGGCCATGCTCTGTGAGACACTGCCCATTGATGGGTATCCAATGATCGACCACATGATCGACCGTGTGAACAGCCCTCTGCTTCAATATCTGGAGGATAAGGGATATGTATTTCACTGCTTCGGAGCTTCGGAGATGAAGGTGGCTCCGGATTACTTGACGGAGGAGCAGTCATTTGCTTCCAATACAGTTATCTGGTGGCATGGGCTGCAAGCGCTGCTGCGTCAGGAAAAACCATGCTTTTATATCCTACAAATGTTAACGGAGAGCCGTCCTCCGGTGGTTGATCCCATGCAGAAGTATGTGAATCCGGACGATGTTCTCTACAAAAGGACGGAAAAAACGACCGCGCACCAAAAGGCGGCGCTGTCTTATTTCGATCAGTGCCTCTGTGTCTATGATTGGCTGTTGGGAGACAAGACCTATATTCAGCTCAGTGACCACGGATTTCATTGGATTGATGTGGTGGAAGCCTGGGACGAGTCGCTGCTTCATGCGTACTGCTTTGTAAAAGGGAGAGATATTCCTGTAGCCACTATTTCGGAATTGTTCCCGTATCAAAAATTTGGTTATCTGGTTCGCTGGATGATTGACCCGCAAAAAAACAGCCTGGAAAGTGTAACGGATGATTCGGTGCGGTTCCAGGATACAGATTACTATAATCCTATGGGCATTGCGACCTATATCAAGAAAGGAACGCCTGAGCAAGGTCTTGCTTACCGCGGAATCGTGACAAATCAGTATAAGTATGCGATCAATTCGATTGGCGATGAATTTTTCTTCGTCTATCAGGACGGCGAAGCGGTCCCGACTGTTTTAGAGGATGAACAACTGCGGACCGAGCTTAGAAGGCAGTGCGGTACATATTTTCTGGATATTCGGAACCTTGAGCGTTTCCGATACAGCGGGGAGCTGTACAAAGCGATTCGAGAATCGGACCCGAACCGCGGCAGGCCGCTCTGGCTTACGGAGGAAAACGGACTAAAGGATGAAATGCATGAGCTATGAATACAGTTCGGGTGACAATTTAGAGCATCCACTGCGCTATCAATATACCGAATATCGGGGCGCTGCGTTTATGCAGGATTGGTATATGAGCCGAAAACAGCTTCTGGACCAAATTGATGCAGCCGCCGGTCCGGAACAGTTTACAGATATTCAGGGATACAGCTTGACGGACGTTGGCCGGGAAGGGCGGCTTGCTGCGGAAAAGTCGCTTCAGACTTTATTGTGGGCGCTGCTTCAGAACGGAACACTGAATGACGAGTACCGGCGTATCCTGGACGGATTTGTGAAAACCTTTGAGGTGCGGAAACGGCTCTATCCATATTATACCGCGGGCTTTAAGCCGGAAGATGAAGCCGCTTACCGCAATATGACGCTGTATACCGGTTTTGCCTGCGTCTGTGCGGCCGCCTTTGAGCAATATTTCGATTTGCGCTATTTGAATGCGCTCCTGAAGGTAAACGATACGCTGCTGTCCCAATGGGAACGCAGGGAGGAGTGGAAGGAACCAGCCAATCAAAAACGGCTGGCGTATTCGCTCCAAAAAGAGCTGGATTTTGTCTTTCGTATTTGCAGAGCAAGAGGCGTGGTATGGGAGGAAGCATGAAGGATTTATCAAATTTTGCTTTGATCGGAGCAGATAACCCACGGACACGGGCCTATCTTCAGCTGCTTTTTCGAGAAGGCTACCGCCTGCACACGTGCTATATTATGGCCAAGGATACTTCTTTATTGGAACAGGCGGCGGCCTATACCGAAACGAAACCGTGCTCTGATTATTTTGAATGGGAGCAGCCAATACTGTATACGCTGCAAAAAGCGGGCGTCCCCTATGTGCTGGTTCAAACGGACAGCATCAACGACGACTGTGTGAGAGAGTTGATTCGCGGCATAGAGGAGCAATATCTCATTTACTCCGGTTTTGGCGGACAGATTATAAAAAAAGAGCTTTTCGACCTGGGAAAGACGTTTATCCATGTGCATTCCGGAATTTTGCCGCAGTATCGGGGCAGTACCACAGTCTACTACAGTCTGCTTCAGGAAGGGATATGCGGCGCCAGCGCAATCATTATGACGCCGAAATTAGATGATGGAAATGTGATTGCGGAAGCCAGGTTTCCCATGCCGCCCAAAGATGTGAATATTGACTACATATATGATCCCTACATCAGAGCCAAGGTTCTGATTGCGGCGATAGATTCTTTTGTGGGGCAGGGTGTATTTACGGGGCGGAAACAAAAGGAGCGGGACGAAAGGACCTATTATATCGCACATCCGGTCCTGCGCCACATTGTGAGGCTGGCGCAGGACTCTGAGGGGGGAGTTTAGCTTGAAAATTGCCTACAGCTTTGGAATCATAGACCTGCTGCACGTCGGCCACATCAATGTACTGCAGGAGGCGAGGCGTCAGTCGGACAGGCACATATTTGGTCTGGTGGGAGACGAGGCGGCGCGGGAGTGGACGGGAAATCTGCTGTCCAGCTACGCGGAGCGGCTGCGTGTTTTGGAGCAGGTGTCCTGCATTGATGAGATCGTCTTTCAAAAGACCTTTGACCCGACGGAAAATCTGCGGCAGCTGCACGACCAATACCCGAACGCGGAAATTACCCTCTACCATGGCAACAACTGGGGGGTACTGCCCGCGGAGGAATATCTGCGGGGGATCGGGGGACATATCGTCTTATCACAGTATTACGAAAAATTCTCCCCGGAAAATATCCGGCGGCTCCTTTCCGTGGAGGCGGACCTGTCCAGAAAACGGGTCAGCAACCTGATTTCCACCAAGGCGGACACGCTGCTGGCTCTGCAGGACCGGCTGAAAAGAAGCCGGATTGAGCCGATCTACGTGGTCACAGCCGGCGGATTTCAAAAAGACTGCACAGGGGTTCTGGAAGAAATTGGACGGCGCTATGCCGGCAAGCGGATTGTGGTACGCAGCTCCGCCTCCAACGAGGACAGCCTGCAAAGCTCAAACGCCGGGCACTATGACAGTACGCTGAATGTCCGGGCGGACGAGCCCTTGGAGGTAGAGCGGGCGATAGAAAGCGTGCTGGCTTCCTACCGCAGAGACGGCCTGTGCGGAGCGGAGGAACAGGTGCTGATTCAGACGCAGACGGAAAACCCGGCGGTCAGCGGCGTGATCTTCACAAGGGACTTACAGCGCAACAGGCCCTATTACCTGATTAACTACGACGACAGCGGCTCCACCGACTCTGTCACCAGCGGCAGCGGCGGCAGGAGCCTGTACATCAGCCGGGACACGCAGGAGGACGCATTGCCGCCGGTCTGGCGCAAGCTGGTGGGCGCGGTCCAGGAAATTGAGCGGATATTGGATGGAATGATCCTGGATGTGGAGTTTGCGGTGACCCAGGACGGCGATGTGGTGATCTTTCAGGTGCGCCCCCTGGCGGCCAACTACCGTTTTTTCAGAGAGTTTGACGATAAAACGTTTTTTGACCACAAGAGGCAGGTAAAAGAATCCGTACGTACCCGGCCGGGCGGCCTGGATGGGGAGGCCATGCTGTTTTCGGACATGGCGTTCTGGAATCCCTCCGAGATTATTGGGACCCACCCCCATGAGCTGGACTACTCCCTCTATCGGGAGATCATCACCAAGCGGGCCTGGAATGAGGGGCTGGTCCCGATGGGGTACCGGCGGGTGGAACGGGAGCTGATGGTTCGTTTTTCCGGAAAGCCCTACATTTCGCTCGACTATGCCTTTGAAAGCCTGATCCCGGCGGCTTTGGCCGATGAACTGGCACGAAAGCTGGTCCGGTTTTACAAACAGGAGCTGCAAAAGGACCTGACGGCCCACGATAAGATCGAGTTTGAAATCGTATGCAGCTGCTATGATTTTTCCACGGAAGAAAAAATGGCGGGCTTTCTGGAAGCGGGCTTCTATGTGGAGGAGTGCCAGGCCCTGAGGGAAGCGCTGAAGGAGCTGACGGTCAAGGCCGTTCAGCAGTATTTCCAGGTCCTGCATCAGGACGAGCAGTCCCTGGAGCGTCTGGAGCACAGCCGCAGCCGGATCCAATGGAAGCTGCACTGCCAGGAAGGAAACACCACGGCGCTGCTGAATTACTTTACCACGCTGCTGGACGATTTGAAGCGCTATGGCACGCCGCAATTTGCCAGACAGGCCCGGTATGCGTTTATAGCCCGGTCGCTGTGCCGCTCTTTGGTGGAGCGCGGCTATGTGACCGTGGAGCAGATGGATGAATTCATGCTGAGTATCGAGACTGTAGCGACTGAGTTTGCCCGGGACATGGAACGCTATCTGGACGGCGGATTATCCCGGGAGGAGTTTTGCGAAAAATATGGCCATCTGCGCTCCGGTACATACGACATCCGTTCGGACCGCTACGATCAGCTCACCTTTCCGGTCAGACCGAAGCAGGGAGCGAAGGAGGGCCGCAGCGCTCCGCAGGGGCACACCCTGCCGGAGCAGGCGCTGCTCCTTGCACTGACAGAGGCGGACTTTGGAGCAATCACGCCGGAATATCTGACGCGGTTTATGCGGACCGCGTTTGAGCAGAGGGAGCGTTTTAAATATGAATTTACCAAAACCTTGAGTCTTGCCCTGGAAATCCTGCGTATGGCGGGGAAAAACCTGAATATTTCGGCCCATGAACTGTCCCATTTGCAGGTCGCGGATATTTTAGCGGCAGAATACTATGAGGAATGGGAGGACCTTTTGTCCTTCTGGCGGGCGTTAATCCACCAGCATAAAGGGAACCGGTGGAGGGATGCGCTTTTGGTATTACCAGATGTGATCACGGCAGCGGGGGATGTGGATGTGGTCTGTATGCAGGAGGCACGGCCCAATTTTATCACGGACAAATCGGCGGAAGGTCTGACGGCGGCACCGGAGAAAATGGGCTGCGGCGACCTGACCGGGCGGATTGTGCTGCTGGAAAAAGCGGACCCTGGGTTTGACTGGATTTTTTCCCAGAAGATTGCGGGTCTGATCACCTGCTACGGCGGTGCGGCGTCTCATATGGCCATCCGCTGCGCGGAATTTGGTATCCCGGCGGCCATCGGCTGCGGAACGAAAATTTACGCCTATGTCAGCGGACTGGAAGCCATCCTGCTGGATGCCAAACGGGGAAAGATCAGGAGGGCGGACCTGTGAGAGCGCTGATTACCCAGCGGGAAGCGGTTGACCGCTACGGGGAATTAACGGATGTGCTGGAGGCCCGGTATGTGCGCTGGTTTGCGGAGCTGGGGGTATTTGTGCAGCCGGTCTCCAATTTCCTGACGCAGGCGTGTGTGCCGCCGCTGGAGAGGGAAGCGGATGTGCTGATTCTGACCGGGGGAGGGGAACTTCCGCCGCAGTTTTACCGTGAGCGGCGGGGGCCGGGAGACCAGCCGCACCGGGATCAGACGGAGTATCTGCTGATTGAACGGTTTCGGGCGAAAAAGAAGCCGATCCTGGCGATATGCCGCGGAATGCAGTACCTCAATGGCCTCATGGGAGGGAAGATATCCAGGCTGGACGCCCTGAAAACGCCGCGGCCGGTCCGGGTAGATCATCCGGTGGAGATCGGGGGCGAGCAGTGGTTTGTGAACCAGTTTCACAAGGATGGCATTTTTACCTCCGATTTGGCCAGCGGTCTGGATATCCTGGCGGTGGACCGGGAGAACGGGGTTGTGGAGGCATTTACCGCTTCGGAAGAACGTATCCTGGCGCTGCAATGGCATCCGGAGCGCCCTTTTTCCGACGTGAGAACGCAGGAAAAGACGGAGGAGCTGATTCGTCATTTTTTGAAGATTGGAGCGTGAAGAAGATAAAAGCGATCATTCTGGCCGCTGGACAGGGGACGCGGCTGAAAAAATATACCCAGGATTTACCCAAGGGAATGCTGGAATTTATGGGAAAAACGATCATCGAGCGGCAGATCGAGCTGTACCGCAGATGCGGGATCACGGACATTACCGTGGTACGCGGGTTTATGGGAGAAAAAATTCCCTATTCTGGAGTGAAGTATTACACCAATGAGGACTTTGCAAGCACCAATATGGTGGAGTCGCTGCTGGCGGCGAGGGCAGAGTTTACAGACGATGTGATCCTGAGCTACTCGGATATCCTTTTTAGTGAAGAAATGCTGCGCACAATGGCGGCAGTAGAGGGAGATTTTCTGGTGGCGGTGGACCGCGACTGGAAGGAGTATTGGAACGCCCGGTATGGACGGGAGGATTTTGATACGGAGAGCCTTGTGATAGATGAATGGGGCTGCATCACCTCGCTGGGACGCGAAGATCCACCGATAGAGGATATCGACGCCCGGTATGTGGGACTTCTAAAATTCTCCCGCAGAGGACTTTCTGTGATCGAACGGGTCATGGAAAAGGCCCATACTCTGGACGAGAATGAGCCTTGGCAGCAATCGGGAAAGCCGGTACGCAAGGCGTACATGACGGATCTGCTCCAGGCGTTGATTGAGGAGAGGGAGAGAATCCAGGCGGTTCCCTTTCATCATGGCTGGATCGAAATTGATACCAACGAGGACTATGAGACTGCCTGTCAGTGGACACGGGATGGTACACTGGCGCGTTTTGTTGACTTACTGTGAATTTTGCAGCGCTATTGCCGGTCTGGTTGGCTCCTAGAGAGCCGAAGGACCGGCTCTTTTACTTTTTGATTGCAGATGTTTCACCTTTTATTCATGCTCAAAACATATTCTCCCATATAAAGTGATACTTGGCAGCTATTTGCTTGAACTCTGTCTTATGCCCGCACATCCACTCCGCCGCCGATGGAGGTAAGGAAGTCCTGCCAGCTGTTGACGGACTTCTGGTAGGTGGAGGTTCTGGGTTCCTGATTCGTCAGATTCTTGAACTGCAAGCCCAAGAGCGTGACCTCCAGCTCCTCCGAGGTGGTGGCTTTGAAGGAATCCAGTTCGCTGGTCAAGCCGCTCCAGTCCACCGAGCCGTCCAGACCGTTCTGACGCAGGGTGTCTATGTAGGCGGACAGCTCCGCATCGGTGGGCTTCATAATATAATTGCCCTGCTGTACACGGTCCTGCATCCGCTGGATGCTGGCGGGGTCACAGCGGAAGCTCGCCTGGGGCGCGCCGGTGGTGATCTGGCTGGTGATGTTGGGAATGTTTCCAAAATTTGTGATGTTCATAGTAGTTCCTCCTAAAAATAGATTTCTAGGGATTGGCGTGTCGAGCATTTGCAGATAATGGGAAAGCACTAGCTGCACCTCCTGCGGCCAGGCGTTGGATGTGGTATCAAAGATAAAGCCTTTTATTTATATATCGGAAAATGCGGCGAAAAATTAAGTTTTACCAGACAATGAGGGGATGTTGTGCTTACTTGCGGATAGGCTCTAAACCTTACCAAATGAAAAAATATGAAAATTTCTCTTGACATTCCAGTAAGGGGAGGGTGTAAAACATAGGCAGTAACAGGCAGGGGAAGCAAAATTTTAATGTAATTTTAAACTTGTCTTTGGAAAATCATAAACTCCATCTGCTAAAATCCAAAGCTGTGAATATTTTGTAAAAGAGGGAACGGACACCTTGACAGGGGACCGGGGAGCCTCTATACTTTATGACAAGTTGTCATATGCAAAGGGAGGGAAGTCCATTGCCCAGCGCCACGTTCTTGAACCTGCCGCCGGAAAAGCGGGAACGTTTCCTCCGGGCGGCGCGGGCGGAATTTGCCCGTGTCCCTTACGCGGACGCCTCCATTAACCGGATGATCCGGGCGGCGGGCATCCCGCGGGGAAGCTTTTATATGTACTTTGCCAATAAGGAAGAGCTTTTCTTCTACATATTGGAGGTCTACCACGACCAGCTTGCAAAAGCGGCCTCCCAAATCCTGCGGGAGACCGGGGGCGACCTGTTCGCCGTCTTTGTTCAGTTGTATGACCGTCTGTCCGCCCCTCTGGGGCTGGAGCATCTGACCGAAATGCAGGCCATTCTGCGGCGCAACGCCGGACTCCAGCAGGGTCAGCTTCTGCGCTGTATCCAGCTGGACGAGATCGTCCGGCAGCTGCTCCCGCTGGTAGACCAAAGCAAGCTGTTCCTCCGGGCTCCGGAGGACTTGGAGGATATGTTTCATATCCTCATCAGCGTCTCCGGACCGGCCCTGGCCGCCGCCGCGGGCGGTGAAGCGGGACCGGAGGCCCGACGGCGCTATCTGGCCCGGCTGGACCTTCTCCGCAGGGGGATGCAGGCCCCCAAGAATCTGTGACATAAAGGAGCAAACTGTCTTATGGAAGCAACAAAAGTCCCCGAAACGGCCCAGGCCGGTGAACAGCAGCAAGCCCCGGCCTTTCAGGCCCCCAAGAAAAAACGCAAATGGCCCAAGCGGCTGCTCATCGCGGCCCTGATCGCCGGCGCTGTGTTCTTCTTCGTCATCCGTCCCATGCTGGGCGCGGGCCAGCAGATGCTGGCGGGCATGTACCAGGCGGAGGCGGCACAGGTCCGGGATATGACCGTCACCGTGTCCAGCACCGGCACCGTCACCCCCATCGACTCCTACCGGGTGAACTCCCTGGTCACCGGCGAGGTGCTGGAGGCCCCCTTTGAGGAGGGCGGCTGGGTAGAGAAGGGCGCGCTGCTCTACCGCATCGATATGGGCGACGCGCAGACCGCCCTGGAGCAGGCCCAGCTCTCTGTCCGGCAGGCCCAGTTGAGCTACGATACGCTGGTGAAAAACCTGACCCCCACCGCCAGCGCCGCCGGCGTGGTCCAGACAGTCCATGTGGCGAAGGGTGACCTGGTAAACGCCGGGTCCCCCATTGCGGATATTACAGATACCTCGACGATGACCATTACGCTGCCCTTCCTCAGCGCCGACGCGGTGCAGATCTGGGTGGGCGCGGCGGCTACCGTGACCATGGACGGCACCGGCGAGACTTTGAGCGGCACCGTGGAAAAAATCTCCACCGCTGACCTGGTGGGAGCCGGAGGGGCCTTGATCCGGCAGGTGGAGATCCGGGTGAACAACCCCGGCGCTCTCACCGCCCAGGCCACCGCCACCGCTACCGTGGGAGCCGTCTCCTGCGCAGGAAGCGGCAGCTTCCAGGCCAACCGCAGTCAGACTGTGGTGGCGATGACCTCTGGCGAGGTCACCGAGCTGCACATCACCGCCGGTACGAAAGTCTCCGCCGGGACCGCACTGGCGACGCTGGGCGGCTCCAACGTGAGCGACAGCCTGGAGAACGCGGCGCTGGCCCTGGAAAACGCCCAGCTCTCCCTGAAGCGCAGCCAGGACGCGCTGGACAACTACGTCATTACCGCGCCCATCTCCGGCGAGGTCATTGAGAAAAATTTCAAGGTGGGGGATAAGCTGGACAACAACTCCCTCACCGCCGCCGGGGGCAATCTGGCGGTGATCTACGATATGTCCAGCCTGACCTTTGAGATGCGCATTGCCGAGCTGGACATCAACAAAATCGAGGAGGGCCAGCCCGTATCCATCACCGCCTCCGCCGTGGAGGGGGAGGCGTTCTCCGGCTATGTAGATAAAGTAAATCTCAACGGCACCACCCAGAGCGGCATGACCAACTACCCCATTACCGTACAGATCACGGACCCCGGGGCCCTGAAGCCCGGCATGAACGTGTCCGCGGATGTGATCGTGGACAAGGTTGGTCAGGTGCTCTGCGTCCCGGTGGAGGCCGTGAAGCGGGGCGGCGAAAGCCCCTATGTACAGGTGATCGCTCCGGAGGGCCTGGACGAAAACGGAAACGTGAAGGACCTGAGCCTGATCCAGCGCCGGGACGTGGCTCTGGGCAGCAACGACGAGCAGTACATCCAAATCACCGAGGGCCTCAGCGAGGGGGAGATCGTGGTGTGGGAGAACCAGGCCAGCAATCCCCTCGCCATGATGATGGGTTGATGCGCTATGGAACATTTGATAGAATTTCAGTCGGTCTATAAAATCTACCAGATGGGCGACACCCAGGTCCGTGCCCTGGACGGAGTCGATATGACCATCGACCCAGGGGAGTTCGTGGCCATCGTGGGCCAGTCCGGCTCCGGCAAATCCACCGCCATGAACATCATCGGCTGTCTGGACGTGCCCAGCACCGGCGTTTACAAGCTGGGAGGCGTGGACGTGTCCACCATGGACGACGACCAGCAGGCGGTGATCCGCAACAAAATGCTGGGCTTTATCTTCCAGCAGTACAACCTGATTCCCAAGCTCAACGTGCTGGAAAACGTGGAGCTGCCCCTGCTTTACGCCGGGGTGTCGGAGCGGGAGCGCCGGGAACGTGCCCTGCGGTCCCTGGAGCGGGTGGGGCTGGCGGACAAGTACAAAAACCGGCCCAACCAGCTCTCCGGCGGCCAGCAGCAGCGGGTGTCCATCGCCCGCGCCCTGGCCGGGGACCCGTCGGTGATCCTGGCCGACGAGCCGACCGGCGCGCTGGACTCCCGGACAGGCCGGGAGGTCCTGCATTTTCTCAAGCAGCTCCACGAGGAGGGCAATACAGTCGTGCTCATCACCCACGACAACTCCATCGCCGTGAAGGCCGAGCGCATCGTCCGCTTACAGGACGGAAAAATCATCTACGACGGCGACGCCCACGACCCCCAGGCGGTGGTCCAGCCCCACCTGGACGACGAGGACGAGGAGGTGACCGCCTGATGGGCATCAAGCAATCCTTTTTTCTGGCGGTCAAATCTCTGCTCACCAGTAAGGTCCGGGCGCTTTTGACCATGCTGGGTATTATCATCGGCGTGGCGGCAGTGATCGTCATTATCTCCCTGGGCGACGGTATGACCAAAATGATGAACGACCAGTTTGAGTCCATGGGAGCCAACCTGATCCAGGTCCAGGTGTGGGATTTCGGGTCCTCCCGGTCCGTGTCGCCGGAGGATATGTACGAGGTGATGGAGCGCAACCCGAAATATCTGAAGGCCGTC